>JANYDN010000092.1 GCA_025363585.1 Verrucomicrobiota bacterium
GCCGCGCGCCCGTGCAGACCCGCCGCCCACGACCGCTCCGCCGCGTCGAAAGCGATGCGGTCCGGCCCCGGATCCTGCGCCGTCGCGACCCATGCCGCCAACGCGAGCAAGCCCGCCGACAACCGTCGCCCGACCTGTGCGAACGCGAAACGCATCACCGGGTCCCAGTCTCCCGCCGCAGCCCGGGGATTCGATCCAAAAAACGCCCCGTGTGGCTTCCGGGCGTCGCCGCCACCTGTTCCGGCGTTCCCTGCGCGACGATGCGGCCGCCGCCCGCGCCGCCGTCGGGACCGAGGTCGATCACCCAGTCCGCCGTCTTGATCACGTCGAGATGATGCTCGATCACCACCAACGTGTTGCCGCCCGCGCGCAGTTTGAACAGCACTTCCATCAGCCGCGCCACGTCCTGGAAATGCAGTCCGGTCGTCGGCTCGTCCAGCAGGTACAGCACCCGCCCGGTCTGGCGGCGCGACAATTCCGCCGCCAGCTTGAGCCGCTGCGCCTCGCCGCCCGACAACGTCGTTCCCGATTGCCCGAGCTTGAGATAACCCAGCCCCACCTCCGCCAGCGTCACGCACGGCGCGTGCAATTTCGGGACCGCCCGGAAAAACGCCGTCGCTTCGTCCACGGTCATCCCCAAAACGTCGGCGATGTTCAGGCCCTTGTACGTGATCTCCAGCGTCTCGCGGTTGTAGCGCCGCCCATTGCACGACTCGCAGGTCACGTACACCGGCGGCAAGAAGTGCATCTCGATTTTCAACACGCCGTCGCCCTCGCACTTCTCGCAGCGCCCGCCCTTCACGTTGAAACTGAACCGCCCCGCGCCGTACCCGCGCACGCGCGATGCCGGCAATCCCGCGAACAAATCCCGGATCTCGTTGAAGATCCCCGTGTACGTCGCCGGATTGCTCCGCGGCGTTCGGCCGATCGGCGTCTGGTCGATCACCACGCACTTCTCGAGCGCGTCCAGACCGCGGATCTCTCGGTGTTTCCCCGGCCGTTCCTTGCTGCCGTACCATTGGCGGAACACCGCGCGGCGCAGGATGTCGTCGATCAACGTCGACTTCCCGCTCCCGCTCACGCCCGTCACGCACGTCAGCGTCCCCACCGGGATCCGCGCGTCGACGTTCGCGAGGTTGTTCTCCGACGCACCGAGGATCTCGATCCAGCCGCGGTCGTCGCGCGGCGCCACGCGCGTCTTCGGTATCGGGATGGAAAGGTCGCCCGAAAGATAACGACCCGTCGTCGACTTCGGATCCGCCATCAATTCGGCCACCGTTCCCTGCGAGACGATTTCCCCGCCGTGCACGCCCGCGCCCGGACCCATGTCCACCACATGGTCGGCCTGGCGGATCGTGTCCTCGTCGTGCTCGACCACGATCACGGAATTCCCGAGATCACGCAGTCCGCGCAGCGTCTCCAGCAACCGCTCGTTGTCGCGTTGGTGCAGCCCGATGCTCGGTTCGTCGAGGATGTACAAAACCCCAGTCAATCCGGCACCGATCTGCGTCGCCAGCCGGATGCGTTGCGCCTCCCCGCCGCTCAGCGTCCCGCTCTCGCGGTCGAGCGAAAGGTACCCGAGCCCGACGCGGCGCATGAATCCGAGCCGCTTCCGGATCTCGCCCACGACCTCGCCGGCGATCTTCGTCTCGTGCGGGGTGAGGCGAAGGGTTCCGAGAAACGCGTCGGAATCGTCGACGGTCAAACGGCAGAACTCCGCGATGTTCAGCCCGGGAATCCCCGGGTTCGCGCCGCGCCACTTGGGTGAATCGTCGCCGGCCGACAACGTGATCGCGAGCACCTCCGGCTTCAGTCGGAGCCCGCCGCACGCGTCGCAACCCTGCGGCGTCATGTAGGCTTTCAGCCGGTTCCTCGTGAACTCGCTGTCGCTCTCCACGTACAGGCGCTGGAGATTCCCGACCACGCCCTCGAAGGGTTTCTTCACGCGGCTCTGCTTTCCCGCGCGCATGAAACCGAACTCGATCTCGTCGGTGCCCGTGCCATGCAGCAACCGTTCGCGGAAGGTCTCCGGCAAATCCTTCCAGGGCACATCCATTCCCACGCCGTGGCCCGACGCCATCCCGCGGAGCAATCCCTGATAGTAGACCACCATCCGCTTGCCGCCCAACCGCCGGTACGGATGCACCGCGCCGTCGGCCAGCGTCTTCGTCGGATCGGGCACGATCAGTCCCGCGTCGAACACCATCTTTTGCCCAAGCCCGAGGCACACGGGACACGCGCCCCGCGGCGAGTTGAACGAGAAGTGCTGCGCCGTCGGCGTCTCGAACGAACGCCCCGTCGACGGCGAGAACATCCGCGTCGAATGCAGGGCCTCCGTCCACGCATCCGCCGCCCGCGGCGCTTCCGCGCGCGCCTTGCCGTCGCTCGCCGCCCGGCCCAGGCCCGAGCCCCGCGACGCCGACTCGCCCGCGCCCGCGCCGTCCGCGGGTTCCTGCGACAACTCCAGAACCCGGCCGTCGCCCCATTTCAACGCGGTCTCCATCGAGTCCGCCAACCGCGCGCGGATCCCGTCGGCCACCACCAACCGGTCCACCACCACGTCGATCGTGTGACGTTCCTTCGCGTCGAGCCGCACCGGCTTCCCGGCCGTCATCTCGACCATCGTGCCGTCCACCCGCGCGCGCACGAAGCCCTCCCGCGACAGCCGTTCCAGCACGTCGCGGAATTCGCCGCGCTGCCCGTCCACCACGCGCGCCAGCAACATCAGCCGCGTCCTCGCCGGATGCCGCAGCACCCGGTCCACGATCTCCGCCGGCGTCTGCGAGGCGATCGGCGCGCCCGTCTCCGGATCGTGCGGCTTGCCGAGATGCGCGTAGAGCAAGCGCAGGTAGTCGTAGATCTCCGTGGTCGTCGCGATGGTCGAGCGCGGGTTGCTGCCGCTGGTTCGTTGCTCGATCGCGATGGCGGGGGAGAGGCCCTCGATGTGGTCGACGTCGGGCTTCTGGAGTTGGTCGAGGAATTGGCGCGCGTAGGCGGAGAGCGACTCGACGTACTTGCGCTGGCCCTCGGCGAACAACGTGTCGAACGCCAGCGACGATTTCCCGGAACCGCTCGGCCCGGTGAACACGACCAATCGGTCGCGCGGGATCTCGAGCGTCAGGTTCCGGAGATTGTGCTGGCGCGCACCAACGATGCGGATGACGGGACGCGACACCCGCCGAGCAAACCACGGAGGCGGGGATTTTTAACCACGGAAATCACTGAAATCACGGAAGGGAGAACGAGCGCCAATGAATCAACCACGGAGCACACGGACCACACGGAACCGTGGAAAGGTCGCAACGACGGGACGCGACACGCGCGCGGACCACGGAGTCAGGAATTCTTGACCACGGAAATCACTGAAATCACGGAAGGGACAACGAGCGCCAATCGATTTACCACGGAGCACACGGACCACATGGAATCATGAATTTCTGGGCTCCATGGTTTCTCTGGAAACGATTCCCCGATTCCCCGATTCCCCGATTCCGTGTGCTCCGTCTGCTCCGTGGTGAAGAATCCCCGGTCTTGTCGTTTCCGTGATTTCAGTGATTTCCGTGGTGAAAAACGAAGCCAGCTCCGCGGCAACCGAACCACGGACCCCAGCGAACAAAGCACTCCCGGCATCTGAGTTACTCTGGATGCCTCCTCCCCGATTCCGTGTGCTCCGTGTGCTCCGTGGTAAAAACTTCCTCGCCCGCTGCGTTCCGTGATTTCCGTGGTAAAAAAACGGAGCCAGTTCCGCCGTCACCGTTTCGTGGTCAACTCCAGCGAGAAGAGCTCCCGTTTGTCCCTGCCGAACCACCGGCCGTCCGACAATGCGGCCACCGCGCGCGTTCCGGTCCCCGTCACCTGCGCCCGCGCGATCGGCGTCCATCGTTCCGCGGTCGCCTCGGCCATCACCAACTCGCCGTCCTCGCGGAACACCAGCAACCGCTTGCCCGCGCGGATCAACGATCCCACTCCGAACCCGTCCTCCGACCACTTCACCTTGCCCGTGGTGGTCTCGATGCACCGCAACGAGGCCCCGCGTTCCTGCCGTCCGTGGAACCCGAACAACAGCCCGTCCATCGCAACGGGCGTCGCGAAATGCGCGGAGATGCTGTCGTCACCCGACCACGCCGGCGCGAGCGAACCGTCGTCGCCCAACCGGAACAACGCGGCCCCGGTGTCGTAGCTGGCGGTAACGAAGATGCCGTCCTTCGATACCAGCGGCGTGGCCGCGTTGACCGACGCGCCCTGTCGCGAACGCCACGCCCGGCGCGCCACCACCTTGCCGTCCTTGGGTTCCAGCACCACCACGCCCGCGCGGTCGAACGCCACGATGCGCGGCTTCCCGCCCACGTCCGCCAGCACGGGCGAAGCGTAGCCCGCCTCGTCTTCCGTCGCGCGCCACGCCGTTTTCCCGTCCGTGACGTCGAACGCCGCGATGCCCGCGCCGGGACGTCCGCCGACCTGCACCACGACGAGGTTGCCCACGACGAGCGGCGAGCAGGCGAACCCGAAGAAGCCTTTCTCCGCGCCGAGTTCCTCGCCGACCGCCCGAGACCACAGCGCGGTTCCGTCGGCAAGTTTTACGGCGGACAGTCGACCCGCCGCGCCGAACGCGAACACCTTCCCGTCCGCAATCGCGGGCGTTCCGCGCGGTCCCTCGTCGAATCCGAAATCGTCGCGGTACCTTGTGGGCTGCACCGCTCGCCACACGCTCTTTCCGGTGGCGGCATCGAAGGCCTCCAGCACCTCGTTGTCGTCCTCGCGGTGATGCAGCACGACGCGTCCACCGGCAACGACCGGGCCCGAGAATCCCGCGCCCACCTTCGTTTTCCATGCCACGCGCGGTCCCGAAGCGGCCCACGGCTCGATGGACTCCGTCGAAACTCCGTCGCGGCTCGGCCCGAGGAATTGCGGCCAGTCGGCGGCGGAAGCGGTCGTGCGTCCAAGCCACGCGGAAATTGCCGTCATCGCCATCGCCCAACGCAAACCGGAACCCCGTCGTTTCGCCATGGCGCGACCACACGGCGTCGCGCCCGCGGTGTCGAGGCCGAAACCCTCGTCGTTCGTGGCCGCCGTCGCTCGTGGCCGCCGTCGTGAGACGGTGGAACCAAGCCACACCCAAGCCACACCCTTCCACGCAGGTCCGACGACTCACCACGGCGGCCACAGTTTGAACGGGCCCCCCACCGCTTGCCGCGCGTGTCCCGCCATGCGATTCCTTCGGCGATCCCCTGCCCGTCCATGAGCTTCCCCATCCTTGATCGCCGCCGTTTCCTCGCACGCCTTCCCGCCGCGGCCGCCCTCGCCTGCGCCGCGCGCCACACGGCCGCGTGGGCCGCGCCGGCCGACGATGCGTGGATCGATCCGGCCGTCGCCGCGGATTGGAAGGCGCGCTGGGAGAAATCCATTCTCGGCGAATGCCGCGACCGTCCGTGGGACAAGGAGATCGGCGAGGAACTTGGCTGGCTCGTCAGTCCCGTCTTCGAAGGCTTGTACCAAGGTTACCGCGCGACCGGCGACGCGTCGTGGCTGGAACGCCTCTACGCCGCCGCGGATTCCCTTGCCAAGCGCGCCACCAAAGAGCCCGACGGTCATCGCGGCTGGCCGAAAGGCGACGGCGGCGGAGCGGCATCCGAAATCCTCGATGCCGACAGCCTGCTGGGAGAGGCGATGATGCTCCGTCCACTGGTGCTCGCGGCGCGCGACACGTTGAAATCCCCGGAGCTCGCGAAACGGTGGCGCGACGAGGCCGGGCGTTGTCTCGCGCTCGCGGAGGAAATCTTCGCCAAGTTCGACGCGCGGGGATGCTGGCGCGAGACCAAGGAAGGCGGCGTCTGGATCGTCCCGCGGTTCGGCATCGATCGCAAAACCCAGGACTGGACCGACGGTTATAACCGCCGCGCGACCGACGGGTTCACCAATCCCGCCAACAAACAAAACCACATCGCGCGTTGGCTCGCGGCCCTCCACGACGCCACCGGAAAACCCATCTATAGGGAACGGTCCGAGAAATGGTTCCGCGTCATGAAATCGCGGATCCGGACGCGCGACGGCGGGAAATACCTCGTCTGGAACTATTGGGATCCCGCGGGACCGTGGGACTATCGCCCGGACGGATCGACCGCGCACTGGGTCGGGGTGCATCCGAACGGCGGGTATTATGGCATCGATGCCGAGGGCATGGCCTGCGCGTTCGAACACGGCTGGGTGTTCTCGAAGGACGACATCGCGCGGCTGGTCGCGACCAATCGCGACTACATGTGGAACCAAAGCCTGCAGGCCGCGCGGTTCGGACGCATCGACGGCGGCGAGACGGATCCGCGCTGGAAGAACACCCCGGGTGTTTTGTGGACCGGGTTGGTGCCGCACGACCCGGTGTTGCGCCGGATATTCGTGGCCAACCACAAACCCGACGGCTGGCACGGCCTCGCCGCGACCCCGTGGTTCCTCGCCTTGGCGAAGGAACAC
>JANYDN010000095.1 GCA_025363585.1 Verrucomicrobiota bacterium
CGGCTTGCGCGCCGAAGCTCGGCGAAGGCGGGGGACGGCCGCTCTACGCCACTTCAAACTTGAAACCTGAAACTTGAAGCCGCGCGGACCGCCCACCCCGTCGCCGCCGCGCAATAGTAACATCGTCCCCCTTTTGCAGGATTGACCCATCGGATCGCTACGGCACGCTCGCGGGGCACCTCCCTTACGTTCCATCGGAACCAATCGTCATGAAACGCCCCACAATTCCATCACCAAAACCCTCGCTGGCACTGCTCGCCGTGCTGTCGTCGGGACTCGCACTCCAGGCAAAGAACATCGTCGTCACCACGACCGACAACGTCTCGCCGGGCGCCGGCCAGACCTCGCTCGTGCAGGCCATAAACCAGTTGGCCGACGGCGACGTCATCCAATTCAACATCGCCGGCGCCGGTCCCCACGTGATCACGACGCCGCTCGGGGGTTATCCCCTGATCACGGTGAACAACGTGACCATCGACGGTTATAGCCAGCCGGGTTCCAAGCCGAACAGCAACGGCATCCTCGGCGGCAACAACGCGGTGCTGGGCATCGTGCTGGATTCGAGCGGCACGGACACCCTGCCGAGTCCTGACGCCGGCAATCCCGACCTGTTGGTCACCCGCTCGACCCGCTTGCTGTATTCCGGATACGGCGACAGCGAGAACGCGATCCTCGGCGTCGTCGAGGCGGACGGCTTCAAGGTGCGCGGCCTTTGTTTCGTCGGACATTATACCGCCGGCTCGACGCCCGACCCCTCGATCTATGCCGTCGGGTTGGTCAAGGAAGCGAAGAACGCCAAGGTGCAGGGCTGCTGGTTCGGCATCCTGCCCGGTGCCGAGTTCAAGCAGGAGAACCTCAAACCCGTCACCGACGCGGTCGCGGCCTACCGCTGGCGTGATGCCGCCAACCAGAATCCCGTCTACTCGGGCGGTCTCACGATCGGGACCGACGGCGACGGCGCGAACGACGTGCAGGAGTTCAACGTGGTCGTCGGCACGCACATTGCCTTCGGCATCGAGGCGCCCGACCTGCGCGTCTCCGGCAACTATGTCAACGTGTTCCCCGACGGCCTGACCTTCGTGGACGTCGAGGCCCTGCTGGATACCTATCTTGCCGTGACGGATGGCGGCAACGACACCGTCGAGTTCATGGAGAACGGGCGCGTCACCGACAACACCATCATCGGCACCAACGGCGACGGCGTGAGCGACGGCAACGAGCGCAACATCGTCGCGCATCCCGCCTACAAGCACGACATCGAGTTCTACAGCGCCGCGAACAACGCGGTGGTCGCGGGCAATTATTTCGGCGTCGGGGTTGATGGTTCCACCCGGCAACCGGCCCTGACCACGCACACTCCCGACCTCATCTCCCTTCCCGGCGGCAACGCTTCCATCCGCGTCGGTTCGAACGGCGACGGCAAGAGCGACGAGATCGAGGGCAACCTGATCCAGGGCGTCCTGGGCGCCAAGTTCGTGGAGTCGGGCGTCACCGTCCCGATCACCGCGCGCCGCAACCGGATGGTCGACAATGCGTTCACTGCCTTCCCATTCCCGGACGGCGACGGCGGCCGCGGGTTCGACGCCTATTACGCGACCGCGCTCGTGGATCCCACGGCCGCGGTGCCGACGATCGCCAGCGTGGTCAACGGCGTCGCGACCGGAACGGTCCCGGCGCCCATCATCGCGAACTTCGCCAAGCACGTGATCGATGTCTATGTCGTCGATCCCAAGGCGGCCGCCAACAACCTGACGCTTCCCGGTACCTATGCCGGTTCCTTCGTCGAGGGCGGCCCGAGCGACCAGGACGCGGCGGCGAACAAATTCAAGGTGGACCTCCGCGGAATGAAGATTTCCCCGGGCGACTCCATCGCCATCGCGGTGACTTATACCTCGGCCGCCACGGGCACGCCGGGAACCAACTCGATCACAGGACCGTTGTCCGCGGCGGTCGTCGCGGATGTCCCGGCGCTCGTGCCCGGCAGCGTCGAGTCGATCGGCCTGTCCCGCATCGTCCCCGACAAGGCGATCATCGTTCCCGACAACGACGCGCTGGGCAACTGGGAGCCCTATGCCGGCGTGCTCGGCTCCTCCACGTTCCTCGTCGAGGGCAGCACCTTCGCCGACGGATCGACCGACCACCAACGCTTCGTCGTCGCGCTCCAACCCGTGGACGGCAAGGCGTCGAAGACGGTCGAGGGCTTCTATGCCGACAATGGGACGCCATTCAAGGGCGCCATCAACGCCTCGCGCCAGAACGGCAATCCGGGCCGCGTGACCGGCGACCGTCGCATCGGCGCCACCCACTACATGGTGGGCGCCGAGGCCTCGCCCCACACGCTCGCCGAGTTCGGTTCAAACAACCGCTGGAACCTCGGGTTCGACCGCCTTTCGGACGGTCGCTATGGCACCGTCGAGACCTATAACCTCGATGCCACGACGCTCACGCCCACCCCGCTGATGAAGGCGGCCGACTCGTCGAACGGACGCCTCACCGCCGGCACCCCCGCCGGCAACCAGATCTCCCGTTTCGGCGGCGACATCGCGGGTCTCGACAACGGCAACTTCGTCTCGGTGGTCGAGGACCGCTCGCACGTGATCGCGCCGTCCGACGCCGTGTTGGCCACGATCTTCGCCGCGGATGGATCCATCGTGAAGGATACCTTCATCGTGGCGCTCAGCGACATCTGGTCGAACGTCGCGTCGTACAAGGGCGGCTTCGCCATCCGTTGCAAGCCGCAGGACGGGTCGGCCAACCGCGTCATCTACCTCTATGACAACGCCGGCAACCTGAAGAACACCATCCCGCAGAGCGCCTCCGGACTTAGCTTCGACGCCGGTCGCGGCGACGGGACCCGTATCGCGGGCCACATCAACTCGCCCTATATCTTCCTGGTCGGCAAGGTGACCGACGCCTCCGTGGTGAAGTTGGTCGCGTGGGACACCCGCGATCCGCAGCGCTTCGCGACCTTCGACGTCAGCGAGCCCGCGTTCTCGGGTGGATTTGACCGCGCGAACCTCGCGGTGGACGCCCTCAACCGCGTCGCCGTCTCGTGGGTCTCGCAGCCCGATGGCTACGAGCAACAACAGCTCGCGGCCCGCGTGGTCGCGCTCGACGGCGACACGATGACCCTCGCGGCTCAAACCCCGAGCTTCTTCCCGTTCATCAACGCGGCGAAGACGGGCGACATCCGGTCGGTCACGCCCACGGTCGCGATGACGACCAAGCAGATCCTTGTCGGCGGCAAGGGCGAGATCAACCTGCAGAACAAGCCCGCGCTGGGCGCCACGGTCAACCCGGGCACCGGCGGACCGCTCAAGGAAATCAACTTCTACACGGTCTTCTCGCATCCCTTCCCGCAGGATGACCCGACGGCTTCGGCCAACGCCGCCCCGATCGCGCTCGGCAGCCCGACGGTCGTCAACGGCGACCTGCAGCTCTCGTGGTCGGGTGGCACGGGACCGTTCATGGTGCAGATCAAGACCAGCCTCTCCGACGCGGCGTGGATCGACATCAAGTCGACCGCCAACCACTCGGCGAGCATCCCCGTCACGGTGCCGAACGTGTTCGTTCGCATCGCCGACCAGGCGACCAAGACGGTGCAGTTGTATCGCGCGACGCTCAACGGCGCGCAGGAAGTGCCCACCAACGCGTCCAAGGCCAAGGGTTCGGGGCTTCTGGCGGTCGACGGCGGGACGGTCACTTACCTGATCGGGTACGATGGCCTGTCGGGCGGCGTGACGGCCTCGCATCTCCACGGCCCGGGGGCCCCGGGCGTCAGCGCCGGCGTGTTGTTCGGCTTCGTCGTCACCACCGGATCGCAATCGGGTTCGATTGCGGGCCAAGCCACCCCCACCGCGCCCGCGCTCTCCGCGATCGCCGCCGGGAACACCTACTTCAACATCCACACCACGACGTTTGGCGGCGGCGAGATCCGCGGCCAGTTGATCGCGGTGCCTTGATCCGGCGGAAAGCAGGATCAATCGGACGCAACGGCGGCGGGTGGCCCGGTGGCCCCCGCCGCCGTTTTGCATTCCGACGGGAAACAACGTCGAAAAGCCAAGCCAACCCTACAACCCGACACCTTTTACAGGAGCAAACGGAGGGAACAGAGACGTGGCGGGGATTCAACAGAAGGAAACGAAGACCGAGGTCTTTGAACAGTTGTTGTGGATCGGCGGCGCGGTTTCCTTTGTTACCTTATGTAAGAAGTCCTTGGGCCCGTCATCCGTGGGATTTGGCCTCGTCGATGGGTTTCATCCGGGTCCGCCGCCACCCACCCATGCTCCGTCGTCCCGGCATGGGAATTCTCTCACGCCAAGGGGGACCAAGGCCGGCCAAGAAGGCGGGAACGTGTATCGGGAACCAGAGATTGGATCCCACCGTTCGGTGAATCGACACGCCGGCGGTCTTTGCCCCCTTGGATGGCCTTGGCCCGGCTTGGCGTGAGATAATTCCTCGGCCGCTACTGCATCGATACGGCTAAGTCCCCAGCATCCGCCCGAGAAGGTTCGACGTGATGCGTTGCACGCGCGTGTCGGGTCCTTGT
>JANYDN010000096.1 GCA_025363585.1 Verrucomicrobiota bacterium
TTTCACCGAACGGTGGGATCCAATCTCTGGTTCCCGATACACGTTCCCGCCTTCTTGGCCGGCCTTGGTCCCCCTTGGCGTGAGAGAATTCCCATGCCGCGACCGCAGGGTTCCGTCCCGGCTCGGTCGGGAATGCTTGGATTCTTGGCGCCTTGGCGTGATACCCAATCGAGTTCTTACTGCATGGATACGGCTGAGCGGGTTGCGAATTCCCCGTGCAGGCGGGAATGTGCGCGCCTCGACTCGCCGAGGAACCGGGGATGCATGCGAAGCATATGAGCCCGCGCGAAGCGTCCCGTCGTCGCGCATGGGCGTGAACCCAGGCATGTCCTCAACCCGGCTGTCGTGGGTGGCGGCGGCCCGCCTTCGCCGGGCTTCGGTGCGCAGGCCCGCCGCCAATCGGAGCACGGGTTGCATTCGGGAATGGGCTGGCGAGTGGCACCGAGCCGGTGCCACCCACGGCATGCCGCGGGATTGCCGCTTAGGTTGACGCGCATGCGCCGTCGCGGGAAGTGCGGTGGGAAGTCTTGGGAGGACGCCACGCCGCTTTCCTTGGCCCTTGAGTTTCTTGCAGTCTGTATATGAAGCCGTGTCGCAGGCCGATGACGTTTCGCGCGGTGTTCCCGGGCATGGAGCGAACAGCGTGAGGAATCGGGCGGGGACGCCCTCGTTTGCGCAGGCGAGACGCCCGCGCTACGGCACGCGCAGCAACTCCGCCTCGGTCCACGAATCCTCGCGCTTCGCGGTCGCCGCGCGCGCCGCCTTCAACGTTGCCGACGTCACGGGAGCGGCGGTGTGGCCCCACTCGCGACGGATATAAGTCAACGCGTCGGCGATCTGCTGGTCGTCGAGCGCCTCGCCGAGCGCGGGCATGTTGAGTTCCCATTTCCGACCCTTGACCATCACCGCGTCGCGGAGGCCGTGCAGCGCGATGCGCGCGAGGCGTTGCTCGGATCCAAGCACCCACTCCGAATCGCGCAGCGGCGGCGCCAGGCCTTCCTGGCCGTTGCCGTGCGGTTGGTGGCACGCGCCGCACACGATCGCGTACAGGTCCTTGCCCCGGATGAAACTCGCTTCCTCGTCCGGGGAAAGTTTGGTCGCCACGGGCTCGGGCTTCGGCGCGGCCTTGCCGTCGCCTTCCCAACTCACCAGCGGCTCCAGGCGACCCACGCGCTCGCGCACCTCCAGCGGATCCGCCAGCTTCAACGCCGCCCAACCCACGGGTTGCGCCGCGAAACGGAACGGCTTGATCACGGGCGCCGGACGTCCCTTCGGGGCCGCCGGCAGCACCGACACCAACCCATCGAGCATCGCGAGTTGTTGCCAGTCGCCGGCGCGTCGGTTGCCCGCGAGATGCAGGAGATGCTCGACGCGGTCGATCTTGCCCTCGACCGCCACGCATTCCGCGAGACGACGGACCAAGCCGGCGTGTTCCTTTTTGTCGGGACCACAGACGGGATCCGCGACCAATCCCTCGAGGAACTCGAGTTCGCGCCCGCCCAGACCGCTCGCCACCGCGTCGTATCGCAACGGGCTCGCCGGACTGTTCATCAGCAGGACGCGCAGGATCGTGTCGGCAGCGGTGGTCTTGAGCGCCGTCATTGTCAGGAACAACTGCACCTGCTCCGCGCCCGGCAGGAAACCGGCGCGACGCAGCAGGATCAACGCGGCCTGGTCGTGCGACGGTCCTTGCAGGAAAGGCTCGATCATACGCAGCGCGCCCACGCGAACGCGCGTCGAGGGGTCCTGCACGGCACGGTCGAGCGTCGGGAGATCGACGGCGCCGAGTCCCTCGAGCGTCCACAGCGCGTGCAGGCGGCCGAGTTCGGAAGGATTCTTTTCCGGCGACAACAGTTCGCGGAGGCGCGGCGCGAGAGAAGCATCGCGGGTCTCGACGAGCATCTGTTGCGCGCGGTCGCGCCACCAACCATTAGGATGCGAGAGCCACGCGACGAGTTGCGTCACGTCCGGTTTGGCGACGGCCCGCGGCTGGGGCCGGGGCCGGCGGGTGTCCACGATCCGGTAGATGCGGCCCAGGTTCACGGGCGTCTGGAGCTTTCGCGACTCGATCTGGCCGCGGAGATACGAGGTCAGGTAGATGCGGTGTTGGATGAGACCGCGCGCGATGTCGACGACGTATAGGCAACCGTCGGGACCGTTCATGAGGTTGACCGGGCGGAAGCGTTCGTCGGTGGACGCCAGGAATTCGCCGTCGGGAACGGCGTTGGTCGCGGAGAGGACGGCGTCGCGCTCGAGGACGCGCTCGCGTCGGATGATGTTGCCGGTCGGTTCGCAGAAAAACGCGTCGCCGCGGTACTCGGGCGCGAACTGGTCCCCGCGATACACGACGGGCCCGCAGGCCCCGGTGAACGTGGCGAGGCGCCCGTCCTCGCGGAGTTGGCCGGGTTGGTAACCCCGGTTGACGCCCGGATTCACGCGGATGGGAAACACGTGGAGGTCGCGCTCGATCTGGACGTTCGCGCCGTACGGTTCGCGGAGGTTCGGGTTGCGGTCGAGATACTCGGACGGCACGAGGTCGGCCCGGAGCGGATCGCTGTTCGAGTTGTAGTAAAGCCGTCCGGCGTCGTCCTGCGTGAGACCCCATTGCCCGCGGAAAATGGTCGGTCGTCGCAGCCAATTCGTGCCGCCGTTCCAGCGCAGGCGCACGGTGTGGTTCGCGGAGTAGATCCAGTTGTCGAGGGCCCAAACCGGGCTGTTGCTCGCGTGCTCGGGATTCGCCTTCTCGCCGAGTTTCGGATCGTCCTGCGTCGCGTAGTCGTCGACGACCAATTCCCTGGAGTCGCAGACGCCATCGCCGTCCTTGTCGCGTGCGAACCACAGCCTCGGCGGCTCGGCCACCAACGCGCCGTCGCCCACCAGCATCACGGAACGCGGCATCACGAGGCCCGAAAGGAAAACCGTCCGCCGGTCCATGCGGCCGTCGCCGTCGGTGTCGGTGAGGATGACGATGTTGCCGGTCGGCTGGCTTTCGCCCGCGGCATCGGGCGTCGGCATGTATCCGTTCATCTCGACGACCCACAGGCGGCCGAGATGGTCGAACTGCGCGGAGACGGGCGTGGTGACGAGTGGTTCGGCGGCGACGATCTCGGCGGCGAATCCGGGCGGGAGCCGGAACGTTTTCAATTGCTCCTCGGCGGAGAGCACGGGCGCCGGCGGGATCAGGTGCAAAGGGACGCGCTCGGCCTGCGTCTCGCCGGCGTGGTCGCCGTTCTGGGCGAACACGGGAAGGGCCGCGAGGGCGAGGATCGAAAGAAGACGGATCGTCATGCGGTGCGTCGGGACCGACGGTCCGGACGGCGGGGCCATTCGGACCGATCTGTGGGAACGCGCCGTTTACCTACCGGCGAACCGCTCCCGAGCCAAGCCATGAAACCGGTCCGTATCATGGCGCACACGGTTCTGTAACCGGATTGCCGCGGTCCGGTCACCATGGCCTAATGAAGCCCGTCATTCTGTCGCTCGGAATCCTCGCGCTCGCGCTTCCCATCGCGCGCGGCGCCGAGCCGGCCCCGACCCGCGCCGAGGATCTCTTCCGCTCCGACCGCGTCTGGGACGTCCGCCTCTCTTTCACGCCGGACCAATGGAAAGCCATCGAACCGAAGCGGAGCGAGGGACGTGGCATGTTCGGCGGCGGCGGCGGAGGCGGTCGCCCCGGCGGGCCAGGCGGGCCCGGACGCGGTTTTGGCCCGGGCATGTTCATGGGCCCGGCATGGATGACCGCGGGCGACACCGACAAAAACGGCACGATGAGCGCCGCCGAATTCGATGCGCTTGGCGAGAAGTGGTTCGCGAAATGGGACAAGGCCCACGCGGACAAACTCAACGAGGAACAGATCCGCGACGGCTTGAACGAGGCGGCGGCGGCCGGCATGGGCGGACCCGGAGGTCCCGGCGAACGAGGTCCCGGAGGGCCGGGTGGACCGGGTGGACGTGGACCCGGCGGTCCCGGAGGTCCCGGCGGCTTCCAATCCCCGAAACCCATCAAGGGCTTTGTCACGGCACGCCATGAATCGGTCGCCAAGCAACTCAAGGATCCGTCGGCCGGCGAACGCCTCACCGGCGGATTCGGTCCCGGCGGTCCCGGCGGGGGCGACGGCGAGTCGTTCCTGCAAGGGCAGGAAGGCAAACGCAACGGCCTCAGCTCCGCGCAGGGCATCGAGTTCCAAAACGTGCACGGCAACCTTTCGTTCCAAGGCACCGCGTTGAACGACGTCGCCGTCCGCTACAAGGGCAACGGCACGTTCATGCAGTCGCAGGGAACCTTGAAACGCTCGTTCAAGATCGACCTCAACAAGTTCGCCAAGGGCAACCAACTGGCGGAGATCACCAAGCTCAATCTCCACAACAACGTCACCGACGCCAGTTGGATGAACGAGACCGTCGCCTACCGCCTCTTCCGCGATGCCGGCGTTCCCGCCCCGCGGACCTCGTTCGCGCGCGTCTATCTCTCCGTTCCCGAGGCCCACACCAACACCTACGTGGGCCTCTACTCGATCGTCGAGAACGTCGATTCCCATTACGTCGAGGCCCGCGGCAAATCCAAGAAAGGCGCGCTGCTCAAGCCGGTCACCAACCGGTTGTTCGAGTACCAGGGCGAGGATTGGAAGAAGTACAACCAAGCCTACGATCCCAAGACCGAGCTGACCGAACCGCAGAAGCGGCGCGTCATCGACTTCTCCAAACTCGTCAGCGAGGCCGACGACGCCACGTTCGCGGCGAAGGTCGGCGACTTCCTGGATCTAGACGAGTTCTCCAATTTCCTGGCCGTGACCGTCTGGATCTCGACGATGGATAGCATCCTCGCGATGGGCCAGAATTTCGTCGTCTACCTCGACGCGAAGACCGACCGGTTCGAGTTCATGCCGTGGGATCTCGACCATTCGTTCGGACAATTCGGGATGCAGGGATCGCAAGAGCAGCGCGAGAACCTGAGCATCCGCGAGCCGTGGACCCACGACATCAAGTTCCTCCAGCGCGTGATGAAGGTGGACGCCTTCCAGAAGCTCTACTTCGCGCGCCTCGGGAAATTGCAGGATGAATTCGCGAAGCCCGAACGCCTCGCGGCGCAGGTGGACCAACTCGAGACCGTGCTCGAGTCCTCCGTCGCCGCGGAGAGCCCGGAAAAGCTCGATCGGTTCAAGCAGGTCGCCGCCGGGAAATCCGTCGAGCCCGCGGGCTTCGGTGGACCCCGCGGTCCCGGCGGACCGGGTGGAAACCGTCCGGGCGGACCCGGTGGACCGGGAGGTCCCGGGGGCGGGCGACCCGGCGGACCCGGCGGACCCGGCGGACCCGGCGGCGGATTCGGGCCCGGCAATTTCCTCGCGGCGGTCTTCGTGAAGCAAATGGACGCGGACAAGAACGGCTCGGTGACCCACGCCGAGTTCTCCGGGAAAATGAAACGGTGGTTCAAGCTCTGGAACGAGTCGAACACCGGGCAATTGACCTCCGACGAACTTCGCGAGGGCATCAACGAGGACCTTTCCCCGATGCGCGGCGGTGGTCCGCCTCCCGGCAACTGATCGAACGATGCGTCGCGACAGGGGAAAATTTTCACGCCAAGACGCCAAGAATCCAAGCATTCCCGACCGAGCCGGGACGGAACCCTGCGGTCGCGGCATGGGAATTCTCTCACGCCAAGGGGGACCAAGGCCGGCCAAGAAGGCGGGAACGTGTATCGGGA
>JANYDN010000349.1 GCA_025363585.1 Verrucomicrobiota bacterium
CAATGCGGAATGGAGGCACAGGAGATAGAGGTTGTTGGAGGACACCTTGCTTCCCTTGGAGTCGTCCGGGGAATGCACCGCGTGCTCGACGTGATGCCCGTCGATGGCGAAGACCGGCACGCCGGCCAGCGCGGGAAAGGCGGCCAGAAGGTCCGGTTGCGCGTCCTTGTGGCGGAGCACGAGCTCGGCGTTGAGGTTGGCCAACATGTCGCGGCGACGGATGTTGTGGAGGGCGTCGAAGAAGGTGGAGCGGGCGACCCCCTCGCCGTGGATCTCATGGAGCCCCTGGAGGAAGTCGCGTCCGCTGGCGGATTGGCCGAGCACCCGGCCGACGCCGAGCCGGAGGAAACGGGCATCATCAAGCGAGCCACCGCGGTAAACGTCGCGCAGGTAGTGGTCGAGGATGTGGAACGCGGGGCGGAGGAGTTGGTCCAGAACGCGGGGATTGGGGTCCGGGCAAACGGAGGAAGCGGTGATCGAACGCATCGGGGAATCGTATCAAAGTGCCGGGTGCAACGAAGGACTAAGTCGGGAAAAGCAAGGAGCCCGGCAAACGAACGGGGAGGCGGGCTGGAGGGCTTTGGGGGCTTGGCGGGGGTTGGGGCGATCCGGGCGAAAAGACGCCGTGGCCGGGTCTATAACTCCACGGCGAGGCTTATAGGGGGTGTGCGGCCGGAATTTGGACCCTCCCGGTTGGATATTGGGTTCGAAAATCATTTCCCGCCCCGATCGATGCCGCCAGCAGCCTAATACAGCTCAGGCACGCGATCGGTTACCTTACCCATGACTAACCCCCGGACACCGTTGCCTCTCCACGGACTTGACATCCACAGATTGTCGGTTCATTTAGCGGATTCCCCGGCTTCTGCTTCACAAACACATCTCCACTCGGACGAACCAAAACATAAATCCGCGCGAATAGATTCAATCTGCGGATGCGGTTCCCCAATTCCTTTCCATCCACAGATTTTTCCGTACCCACTTTACAACGTCATTTTGACCCGTCTGAACCCAAACCTAAATCCGCGCGAATAGTACAAATCTGCGGATCCTCTCAGCTCTCCTTTCAGCGGACCGAACCCGCGGAGCCTTGACCCGTCTGGTAGTCGAGCAGGCTCCGCTGCGCCATGGAGTCGTAGCGCGCGCTGGCCTCGGCGATCTCGGCGGATATCAAAGCCAGTTGCGCCTGGTTCAATTCCACGATCGAACTCGCGCCCGCATCGTACCGCGCCCCCGCCAGATCGAACGCCAGCCGCGAGCTCTCCACCAGACCGGACGTCAGGGCGAGCCGCTCGATGGCGTCCACCAAATGCATGCGCGTGATGCGCACGTCGCGCACCACCGCGTCCTCGGCTTCCCTCACCAATTCATCAGCCGCCTTCGCCTTGAGCGCGGCACCCTTCTTTCGCGCGGAATATAACTCGCCCGAATACAGGGGCAGGGTCAGCGTGATCCCGGCCGCGGCATAATTCTCGGGGATCTGCGGATCCCGAACCGGTGCCACGCCCGCGGCGCCCACAATGGCCAATGTCGGGTAACGCAATGCGCCCTCGGCCGCGGCGAAGCGCCGCGCGGCGTCGCGCTCGTGTCGGAGGCGCGCCAAGTCCGGACGCGACCCCAAGGCCCGCGCGACAAGTTCCTCGGCCGGTTCCGGTGCATTCACCGACAAGGTGATATCGTCGATTTCGAACCGGGGTTCGCCCCGGAGCCCCATCAGGTTCGACAACCGGAAACGCGCCGACTCCAACTCGGCGCGCGACTTCGCCTCAAGCAGCTTTCCCTCGTCGAGTTGCACCTTCGCGAAGCGCACGTCGAGTTCGGATCGCAGCTTGTTGTCCGCGAGCGTCGAGACGCGGCGCAACAACAGCCCGCGCGTCGCGACCGTCTGGGCGGCGACGCGCGCCACCGAACGCGCCTGCAAGGCGTCGTAGTAAGCGGCGTCGACCTGGAGAACGATCTGGGCGCGGGTCGCGACCGCGTTGCTCTCCTCGGCGCGCGCACGGGACTTGGCGGAATCCAGCAAGCCACCAGTGCGTCCGAAATCGGTCACCAACTGGCTCAACATCAATCCCTCGGCGTTGCGCTCGAAGATGCTCGGGTTGCTCAGCCCGCCGATCGCGGCGAGCCGCGTTGATTCCCGGGCCGTGCCGACCGAAACCATGTTCGCACTCAGGTTCGGAAGGAACGGCGACCGCGCCTCGCGCACCGTCTCGCGGGCGGCCAACGCCCTCAGGTCGGCGACGCTGATCGAGGGATTGTTGCTTAGCGCGCCCCGGCGCGCGTCGGTAAGACTTAGTTTTGGAAGCGCGGGATCGGCGGCGAAGGCGGACAGGTAAGTGAAGGCGGCGACCGACGCGATTCGGACGTGCAGTATTAAGAGGCGGAACGGAAACACTAACGTTCTGGCGAGGTCCGCCGTGTCACCACGGCGGCCACGTCCCAGATTGAAACCCGGATTCATACGACGGCCTCCGAGGAAACGGAGGTGCCCGGCTTGGAACGAACATACACGAGCAGGTACGCGGCCGGGACGATATAGATCGTGAGCAACACCGACACCGCGAGGCCGCCGATGATCGCCTGCGCCAACGGCGCGTAGGCCTCGCCGCCCGTGCCCAGCTTCGCCGCCATCGGCACCAATCCGATCAGCGTCGCAAGCGAGGTCATCAGGATCGGCCGCAACCGCACGCGGCACGCGAGCGCGATGGCTTCCCTGGCCGTCATGCCGTCTTCCCGCAACCGGTGCGCGAAATCGACGATCAGGATGCTGTTCGACACCACGATCCCGACCATCATCACCACGCCCATCAGCGACATCACGTTCAGCGTGGTTCCCGCGAGGACCAATATGAGAAGGACACCCGTGATCCCGGGCGGAACCGCGAGCAATATCACGAACGGATCGACGAACGAGCGGAACTGGGCCACGAGGATCAGATAGACGAGGACCACCGAGAGGATCAGACCGAGGCCAAAGCTTTTGAACGAGGTGCGCATTCCCTGCACCACCCCGCGTAACGTCACGCGCACGCCCTTGGGCACGGCCGTCTCCTTCACCAACGCGTCGATCCGCGATGCCACCCCGCCGAGATCCTCGCCTGTCGTCGACACATAGATATCAATGACCCGGCGCAATTGGTAATGGTCCACCTCCGTCGGCGAACGGATGAGGCTCGTCGTCGCGACGTTGTCCAGGCGCGTCGAATCCTTGGCGGCCGGGGAACGCATCGGGATCGCCCGCACGTCGTCGAGCGTCTTCACCAAGCCCTCGGGATATTGGACCGTCAGGATATAATCCGTGCCGCTCTTGGGATCGATCCAGAAGCTTGGCGCGATCATGGCCCCCGAGTTCAGCGCGGTGACGACGTTCTGGATGACGTCCTTCGAAGTCAGGCCGAGCTCCGCGGCGCGCTTGCGGTCGACGTCCAGCTTGAGGGCCGGGTAGTCGACGTCCTGCGGGACCAACACGTCGCCGACTCCCGGCAAGGCCCGGATCTTGCGGGCCAAATCGACGGCGGTGGCGTGGGACAACTCGAGATTGGAACCGCTGACCTGCACGTCGATGGGCGCGGGCAGGCCAAGGTTCACGACGGCGTCGACCATGCCGCCGGTCTGGAAATAGGCGTTCAACTGCGGGAGTTCGTCGCGGATCCGGCGTCGCACCCGTTCTATATAATCGAAGGTCGGGACGCGGTGTCCCTCGCGCAGGCTGGCCTGCACGAACGCCGTGTGCTGGCCGGAGTTCGGGGAATAGATCGCGGAGAAGCCGGCCTGGATCCCGATGTTGGAGACGAGCGTGCCGAGTTCGCCGTCGGGAATCTCGTCGCGGACGATCTTCTCCACGCGCGCGACCAGACCCTCGTTGACCTCGAGCCGCGTGCCGGTGGGCGCCTTGAGGTTCACGACGAATTGTCCGGGATCGGTCCGCGGGAAGTAGGAAAGACCAACGCCGGGCGCGAGTCCCAGGCTCAGCACGAAGACACCGCCGAGTCCGACAACCGTCGCGACGGGACGTGCCAGCGACCACGCGAGCGATTTGCCGTAGTCGTCGAGCATCGAGGAGAAGCGGCGGTTGAAGAGATTCGCGATGCGTTGGCCAACGCCGACCGTGCCGCCGGACGCACCGTCGTGGTGCGGCGCACGGATGTACCGGGCGCAGAAGAGCGGGACGACGGTGAGCGCGACGAAATACGAGGCGAACAACGCCAGCACGACCGACGACGCCAGCGCCATGAACAGGAATTTGCTGACGCCCGAAAGCATCGTCACCGGGAAGAACACCACGACGGTCGTGAGCGTCGCTGCGAGCACGGGAAGCGCGACCTCGCGCCCGCCTTTCTCGGCGGCAACCTCGGGTGATTCACCGAGTTCGAGGTGGCGGAAAATGTTCTCGAGCACGACGACGGAGTTGTCGATCAACCGCGAGAATACGAGCGCGAGGCCGCCGAGGACCATCGAGTTCACGGTCGCGTCGCCGATCGCCAGCGCGACGAACGCCGCCATCGCGGACAACGGGATCGAGAGGAACACGGCGAGGGTCGCGCGCATGCTGCCGAGGAACAACAGGATCATCAGGCCGGTCAGCACGAGCCCGATCGCGCCCTCGTGCAGCAGGTTCTCGATGGCGTTCTTCACGAACACCGATTGGTCGAACACCACCTTCGTCCGCAACTCCGGGGGCGTGTCGAGCAGGCCGTCCACGGCGGTGCGGATGCCGTCGACGACCGCGATGGTGTTGGCGTCGCCGCCTTGTTTGAGCACGGGCAGATAGACCGACGGCTGCCCGTCCACGCGCACGATGTTGTTCTGGATCTGCGCGGCATCGCGCGCCGTGCCGACGTCGCCGACGAGCACGGACGTGCCGTTGACGGTCTTGAGCGGGATGCGGTCGATGTCCGCGATGTCGTCGACCTGGCTGTTGCAATAGATATTATAGTCGATGGACCCGATGCGGACGTCGCCGGCGGGCAATATAAGGTTCGCGTCGTTGACGGATCGGACGACGTCCATCACGCCGAGTTGGTGCGCCTCGAGTTTCAGCGGGTCGACGTAGACCATGATCTGCCGGTACTTGCCGCCGAAGGGCTGCGGCACCGAGGCGCCGGGGACATTGGCGACTTGGTTGCGGACCGTGTACTGCGCGAGGTCGCGCAGACGGGCCTCCGTGAGACCCTCGCCTTTCAACGTGACGAGGCAGACGGGGAGGATCGAGGCATCGAACTTGAGCACGACCGGCGGCAGCGTGCCGGGAGGCAGACGTCTTAGATTTGCGGACGCGAGGTTCGCGATGACGCTGACCGCGTTGTCCGCGTTCATGCCCGGTTGGAAATAGACTTTGATAAGACTGACGCCGGGCAATGAACGCGACTCGATGTGGTCCACGCCCGATGCGAGCGTGAAGAAGCGTTCGAAGCGGCCCGTGATGTCGTTCTCGATCTGTTCGGGCGGCATCCCGCTGTAGAACGTCGCCACCACGACGACGGGAATATTGATCCGGGGGAAGAGGTCCACGGGCATCCGCACGAGACTCGTCGCGCCGACCACGCAGGCGACGAGGCACAGCACGACGATCAGGTACGGATAACGGATGGCGAAGCGGGGCATGGAAGGAAAGGGTTAGGAACGCGGCGCTTCGCGGAGCAACGTGCGCAGCATATCTACGGAGAACCCGGGTCCGTTGCAGAGCGCTAGCACGCGTAGCTCGGCCTCGCGGAGACGGCGCGCGGCGGCCGGGATGCCGGGAGCCACGTCGCGCGGCACCGACACCAGACCGTGCCGGTCACCATGGAGAAGATCGCCCGGAGCGATTCGCAACCCGCCGATCGTGGCGGGTGCGCCGTACTCGACGACGTGGACGTAGGCATGCGAGACCGACACGCCGCCCGCGAAAAGCCGGAAGCCGGACTCGGCAATCGCGGGGACATCGCGGACGGCACCGTTGGTCACCGCGCCCACGCAGCCCAGCGCCCGGAGGATCGCCGCGTGCACTTCTCCCACGAAGGCGCCCATGCCGGCGAGCGGGTCGACGTCCTCGATCACCAACACCCGCGGGGCCGGGATCGCAAGGACGTGGTCCCACCAATCGGTGCGATCGAAATAGGGATGCGCGTCCGGCGGCGTCGCGGAGCAACGGACGCGAAGCGTCGCCGCGTGGCCGACCAACGGGCCGAGCGACGGCGTGAGGCATTGGATCGAACGATTGGAGAAACCCTCGTTGCGAAGTCGCGCGCCCAGCGTCTCGACGGCATTGCAGACCGAGCACGAGTCGAGGCGCCGCAGTTCGCCGAGAAGGCCCGCGTCGATTGGGTCGTTCATGGTTTGCTCTCCCGCGGTTCGACGATGTCGCCGGGCTTGGCGTCGCCGCTTCCGCCCACGATCACCGACTCCCCCTCGCGGACACCGTCGAGGATCTCGATGCGGTCCGGCGTCTCGAGACCGATCGTCACGGGCCGCGTCGCGAGCACGTGGTCCGGCCCGACGACCATCACGTTCGTCGATCGGTCGCGGGTCACGGCCTGAACCGGGACCGACAGCGCGGCGGGACGATGCTCGATCCGGATGGCGACCGACGCGTACATCCCGGGAATCAACGAGAGGTCGGCGTTCTCCACGTCCACCTCGGCCTCCATCGTGCGCGTCGCGGAATCGATCCGGTGGGTGAAGCGTGCGATCTTGCCCAGGATCGGCTTCGGACGGTTGGTAACGCGGATCTCGACGGGCGTGCCAACGGCGATCCGCGAGACGTGCGACATCGACACCGGAAAGCCCAGGCGCAAGCGATCGATCTGGGAGACGCGGACCAACGAGGGAGATTGCGAGGACGAAGTACCGGCGGCAATGAGCGCGCCTGGATCAGCCGAGCGCCGCGTGACGACCCCGCCGAACGGCGCGGTGATTTTCGCGTAGCGCGCGGTCGTCTCGAGTTTCGCGGTTTCCGCACGGGCGATCTCGACCTGCAATTTCGCGGCGGCGAGCGCGGACGCGGATTGCCGGGCGCGGGCGGTGGAGACGTCGAGTTCCTGTTGGGCGACGAGTTTCGGTTGCGCGCGGTCGACGGCGACGAGGCGTTCGTTGGCGGCGTGCGCCTCGGCGTCGGCCGCTTCCGCGCGCCGCACCTCCTCCGCGGCGCGCTGCTCGACGACGCGCGAGCGGGAAAGGTCGTCGAGCAATTCCGGGATCTCGAGCGACGCGAGCAATTGCCCGGCCTCGACCCGGTCGCCGACGTCGACGCGGATCGATTCCAGGAAGCCGGGGACCTTCGCGTGGAGATCCACTTCCTGGTACGGCCGGAACTCCGCGGGAACCACGAGCGTCCGGTCGAGATCGCCGAGGGAAGCCTTGGCGACGGACACGGTACGCGCGGTCGCCGTCGGAGTTTTGGCGATCGGTGCGCGACGGAGCGCGATGAAGGCGACCACCGCGACGACGGCGAGGAGCAACAGCGCGCGCATCGGCCACGGGTTGCGCCTCGCGAGGGCCACCGGCGTTTCGGGCAATGGATTTTCCGCGGTATCCGGGTTCATCGTGGGGAATCGGGCACAAGGGGTTCGCGCTCGGAATCAACGCTCTCGTTCTGCGCAGGACACGAAGGCAACTCGACGCAGAAACAACTTCCAGCGCGCCCGTCGCTGCGCGCCTCGACGTTTCCGCCGTGCGCGGTGGAGATGGATTTGACGATGGCAAGGCCGAGACCGGCGCCGCCGTGATCGCGCCCGCGAGCCTTGTCGACGCGATAGAAACGATCGAAGACGTTGGGCAACGCGTCCGGCGGGATGCCGATCCCGGTGTCGGCGACATCGAGGAACGCGCGGTTGCCACGGAGCCCGGTTTGCAGTTCGACGTTGCCGCCGCGCGGCGTGTACTTGATGGCGTTGTCGAGGAGGTTGACGACGATCTGCTTTAGGCGGGAACGATCGCCATCGACCCAAACGGGACCGGACGAACGGCAGGCGACGCGGACGCCCTTGTCCTCGGCGAGCAACATCATCTGGTCGACGGTCGACGCGACGAGCCGCGCCAGATCCAGTCGGGATCGCTTCACGAGGGCCTCGCCGGCATCGAGGCGGGCGAGGTCGAGGAGACCCTGGACGATGTCCGCGAGCCGCTGGACTTCCTCGAGCGTGCTGCCGAGGCGCTCGCGGAACTCCGGCGCGACGCGCGGTTCCTGCGCGAGGTTTTCCAATTCGCCGCGAAGCACCGTCAGCGGCGTGCGCAGTTCGTGCGAGGCATCGGCAAGGAAGCGGCGGTTGTGGAGGAACGCCTCGTCGAGCCGAGCTATCATTCCATTCAGTGTTCGCGAAAGGTGCTCGAACTCGTCGCCGGTCGGCGGGACCGGAAGTCGTTCGGAAAGATTCCGGGAAGTGATGCGGTCGGCGCTGCGGGTGATGTCCTCGACCGGCCCGAGCGCGCGGCGAACCAACAGGATTCCCCCGACCACGGCGACCACCGCGACCACGGCGAACCCCGCGCCGATCGAGACGAGCAGCCCGCGAAGCTCGACGAACGCCGGCGCCATCGATTCGCCCGTCTCGACCCAATACGAGCGTCCGTGGACGTCGATCTCGATGGTCGCCAACACCAGTTCGATTTCGTTGCCGATCCAGATTCGTCGCGAACCCGCGGGTCCGGACGCGGCCGGGATGGCATCGGGATCGAAGCTTTGGTCGAGCGGCGGGCCCGAGCGATAGACGACCTCGCCGTCGCGCGCGGTCAAACGGAGGAAGCGGGCCGTGACCTCGGGCGCGAACCGCGTGTTGAGTTCCTCTGCGAGGCGCCGGGGCTCGGCGGTGCCGACGCGCCGGACGACCATGGCGACCCGTTCCGCACGCTGCGTTTGGAGCAACGCGGCTTGGTTCTCGAGATAATGCCGGAGGCCGAAAAACACGAGCGCGCCCGCGCCCGCGAACACCGCGCAAAGCCAGCCGGCGTGCCATGCCGCGAGCCGCACATGGAGGGAACGCGCGTTCACGGCGATTCGTCGCTGATGGAATAGCCGACGCCGCGCATGGTCCGGATCAGCTTGTTTTCATGACCGTCGTCGATCTTCGCGCGGAGATGGCGGATGTAGACGTCGACGATGTTGGTGAGTCCCTCGAAGCTCTCGTCCCAAACGTGCTCGATGATCATGGTGCGCGTCAGCACGCGCCCGGAACACGACGCGAGGTATTCGAGGAGGCCGTATTCCTTCGCGGTCAGCTCGATCCGTTTTCCGGCGCGCCGGACCTGTTGCGCGAGCCGGTCGATCTCGAGATCCGCCACGCGCACGACGTTCGAGCGGGCGGGCGGCGGGCGACGCAACAGGGCTTTGACGCGCACGAGAAGCTCCGCGAAGGCAAAGGGCTTGGTGAGGTAATCGTCCGCGCCGGCCTCGAAGTTCTCGACCTTGTCGCGCGTGGCATCGCGCGCGGTGAGCACGAGGACGGCGGTCGCGCCGTTCTTGCGGCGCAGGCGACGGAGAATCTCGGTGCCGCCGAGGCCGGGAAGCATGAGGTCGAGGATCACGAGGTCGTAGTCGAGGGTGGAGGCCATCGCCCATCCGGTGTCGCCGTCGGAGGCGACATCGACCGCGAAGCGTTCGGCGCGGAGGCCGCGCGCCACGAATTCGGCGACTTTGTGTTCGTCTTCTATGAGCAACAGGCGCATCGGGAACTTTCTCGCGTCGGACCCACGTTGGCAGGGCCGGATGAAGGGACCGTGAACGAATCATTAAGATCCGTTCAGACGGCGTTTATCCCCGTCGAATTCGTGGCCCACCCGGCTGGCCGATGGAACGCCTGCTTTTCCACTCGGCCCTGCGAAAAGGACAACAGCGCGGAACCACTGGGATTCGGGGTCACCGCTTTCACCCGTCGAATGGGCTCGAGTGACGACTGGATTGCCTCGCAAGGACATTTTTTACAGGAGCAAAGGGAGATAAGGGAGAGCCGGTACCGTAACCACTCGAAGCCGGCACCAACCACGTCTTTGCAAGCGGCAAAGTTTACTGCCTGCTTACCTTTCCCAAGGACTCGAACCGCTTGGAAAGACCGAATCCACAGATTGATGCCATTCTCGCGGATTTATGTTGTGGTTCGCCCGGAAGGAATGGTTCGCAAGAGCAGCTGCAATACATCTGCGTAAATGAGCCGGAATTCTGCGGATCAAATCCCCGGGAATGGTCCTGATGCCCGGCCAATCCAAGACTGAATCGCCGGAACCGACTGCCTCCCGTTCCCCGCGCCCACCCATTCCCCCCGCAGCACGAGGATCACGTAGGCGAACGCGAACGTCAGTCCGAAGCCAAGCGTGACTCCCCAGGCGCGGTAATGGACCAGCGGATGACCGATGCGTTCCAAAATGTCGCCGAGCAAGACCATCGGTTCCCGAATGATATCAACGCTCCGCCAACGCAGGAATCGTCCCGGGTAAATGCCAAGGCCGCTCAGCAACATGCCGGACAAGGCGACCAACCAACCGAGCGCCGACCGACCGGCGGCGCGGAAGAGTCGATGGATCTGCAGGACGGAGCCAAAGCCGAGTGCCAAGCCAGTCGCCGCGCATGAAGCCAGCAACAGGACGTCCAGCCAAAGCGGGCCGGAGTCTATATCCCGGAGGTGAAGGAAGTCCGTGACGATATAAGGTGCATTCGGAAGAAACAGCAGCCAGAGCACTCCAAAGGCAAGCCGCGGACCCAAGCCCCGCTTCAGGGTGACCAGGGAGCTGTGCAAGGGGTCAGGCCTCGCTTTTGACACCAGCGGGACGTGGCGCGGAGGTCGGGTCGTGCCTCAGCCGGAACGATTCGTTAGGAAAACGGGAATTTCTCACGCCAAGGGGGACCAAGGCCGGCCAAGAAGGCGGGAACGTGTATTGGGAAGCAGACATCGGATCCCACCGTTCGGTGAAACGACCCGCCGGCGGTCTTTGCCCCCTTGGATCGCCTTGGCCCGGCTTGGCGTGAGATAATTCCTCTGCCGCGAGTGTGGCGGCAGAGCCACCTCCACCCACGTCGGCCCGGAGTCGCGGAACCAATACGAACCGCCGCCCGGCCGGAAAACGCCTAGCTTATGCGACCGGCGTCATCCAAAGCCAGATCATCGGCTCCGGGCGTCGCTCGTCCATGTAACGCAGCTTGACGAAGGCCGGGAGCCAGTTGGCGAGGCCCGCCGACTTCGGGAAGTCGCCGATGACCCGCGGCCGGGTCGAGATCTCCACGATCCGGTGGGTGTCCTTGAACCGCCCCCGCAACGTCTGGGTGATGCCGGCCACGTAGAGATCGTGGGCCTCCACGAGCAACCAAGACTTGCGGAGCGCGGGCGTGGCCACGGGATCCATGAGCAGGAGCTCCGCGCCCTCAACGTCGCACACCACGAGGTTCCGGTCCCCGGCCTTTTCGGACAGGACCGCCTCGAGATCACCGGCGACGCATTCGCCGCGGATGGAGAGCAGGGACGAAACCCCGTTCAACTCCGCCATCCGCGCGAGCAGGTCGCGTCCCACGGGATCCATCTCGTAGGCGACGACTGGACGACGGAGAAGGCGCGCCAACCCGATGGCGTAATATCCCTCGGCCGCACCCACGTCGACGACCCGGTCGAGTTTCAACGCGGCCAATCCCCCGAGGACCGGATGTAGTTCCATCTCGTAGGTCCCGAACAATTTCGCCTGGAACACGCTGCCCACGGACGCGGTGACGTACTGCAATCCCTTGAAAGGACCGTGGACCACGCGGTTTCCCGTGGCGGCGCAGATGGCCGATTTCACGAGATTGGCGAGCCAGCGTTTGACCGAATGTGTCGAAATCATTCCGTTGGGGATTGGCGGCGTCGGACGGCCGGGGCGACCGCTCGCCCCGTCGAGCCGAACGTACGCCGGGCCCGTTTGGACAGGCAAGATCGGAAGCCCCGTCTGCTTTCCCGGATTGCCTTCGATACCCACACTGGTATCGATATGACGCACATCCCCGCAACCGGCATGAAACACGCGACAACCCTCCTCCGCCTGATCGGGGTCGTGCTCGGGTTCACCGCCGCGGCCCAAGGCACGTTTCTTTTCTCGACCACGCCAAAAGCCGCCCAGTCGGCGAGGATAGTCGACGCACTTGGCAATCCCGTGACGGGAACCAACTACCTGATCGATGTCGTCGTGCTGAATCCGGCGACCGGAGGGTACGACGGAAAACTCACCCGCGTGACAACGTCCGGCGAGGTTCCCTTTGAGCCGGTGTACGCCCTGGCAGGAGCCGGTGCCGGCTTGTTTGCCGGCGGGACCATCAAGGTTTCTTTCATCGCGCCAGGCGCACCGGCCCAAGCCGAGATTCGAGTCTGGGCCGGCGGCGGCACCTATAACGACGCGCTTCTCCGCAACGAGACGTGCATCACGATCCCCGCCTTGGGCGGCATTGTTGGTGCCGTGACAAATAGCCCGGCATCCATCGTCCCGCCGTTTCAAGGCATGGGCCTTGCGCCTCTAACCCCCAAAATGCAGCGGGCGCCGGCACGAATGGTACGCGATGGAACCAACGTCGTCCTCGCTTGGACCGCCCTGGAATATCCCTACGACAAATTCCAACTGGCTGCCGAAACCAACGTCGTGGACTTCTTTCAAATGGCCCACGGACCCGTACCCAATTGGTTCCGCACCATCACCACGGGAGGAGTCGAGGGAGACTACTCGTTGTTCCTCACGCCGCTGACCCGACCCAAGCTTTCCAACGGATGGTATACGGTTCCGCTCAACACGCAAAACCTGCCCAACGGTTACTACCAGGTAATAGGCAGGTATCACCTGGGATGTCCGCCGTGAGGTTGCCCATGCGGTATAAACCACAATCCCATCGATCGCCATGAAGCGAACGCCAACCATCCTCTGCTTGCTGGCGAACCTCGTGGGCTCCGTCGCCTTTGCCCAGGGCACGTTCAATTTCGCCACAACGCCAAAAGCCCTTCAACAATCGAAGATCGTCGACATCTGGCGCGCTCCGATCACGGGAACCAACTATTGGATCGACGTTGTGGTTCGAAATCCAGCCACCGGATCCTACGAAGGCAATTTGTCCAGGCTCACCGCCGCCGGCGATGTCCCGTTCACGCCGACCCACCCGCTTGCGGGAGCCGGCGCGGGCCTGTTTTTCGGAGGCTCCGTCCGTGTTCCATTCTTGGCGCCCGGATCACCTGCGGATGCCCTTCTGAGGGTATGGTTCGGTACTTCGCCCACTTACGAGGGTGAAACATTCGCCCGGAGCTCGTTTCGATTCACCATTGGTGCATTGGGGGGCACCGGAGCTCCGCCAAGCGCCCCCGTTAACATCTCCGATTTCCAGGGCATGATCTTGGATTTTTCGAACACCGCTGGGCTACGCGATCTGCCGGCACGGATCGTCCGGAATGGGACCAATATTTTCCTGACTTGGCCCCAAGCTCCTCCCCCTGCCACTTTCGATGGCGGCCATGCCTATCTCATTTCCTTCGCCGACCGCGATACCGGTGCGTTGCCGTGGACGAACAGAATTCAGTTCATATACCCCGGCGGAGTGGAAATGAACACCTCCCTCTTCCTCACGCCGACAACGACGCCGACGCTCGTCAACGGTCAATTCACGGTTCCGCTCAACGTCGACAATGCTTCGTCGAGGTTCTTTCAGGTATTCTTGGGCGTGAAATATTGACTGAAAGGATCGATGGACTCGCCCGGCACAATCACCGACAAGGCACCGGCCATCGCGAAGCCATCGCGGCATCCGGCATTGGTCCGCCTCACGCATTGGCTCACGACGCTCTGCTTCCTTGCCCTGCTCGTGAGCGGGGTCGAATTGGTCATCTCCCATCCCCGTTTCTACTGGGGCGAGGCCGGCAACGTGAACACGCCCGCCCTGTTCCAACTGCCGATCCCGGCGTCGCGGGGCGCCGTCAAGACGGGCTTCAACTACGTGCTGCCGGACCAGAACGGATGGAGCCGGTACCTGCACTTCCAGACGGCGTGGCTACTCCTGTTCACCGCCGTTCCGTACGGACTCCATGGACTTATAAGCGGACGTTTCCGGAAAGCACTTTTGCCGTCCCGTGCCTCGCTTTCCAGGGCCGCCCTTTCCGGCGAGATCGCGAACCACCTTCGCGCGAGGCGATCCTTCGGATCGGACTCCTCCTATAACACCCTGCAGCGAATCAGCTATCTCGCGGTGATCTTCGGGCTGTTTCCCCTGATGATCTGGACGGGTCTGGCGATGTCGCCCTCGTTTACTTCCGCGTTTCCCTTCACGGTCACCGTGTTCGGCGGACAACAGTCCGCGCGCACCATCCACTTCTTCGTCACCTTGCTCCTGGTTCTCTTTGTGATCACACACGTCGC
>JANYDN010000379.1 GCA_025363585.1 Verrucomicrobiota bacterium
CCGCGTGTTCAAGTCGAGCGACGGCGCGTTCGAGGTGTACCGGGTGGACGCCTCGCGCGCCGCGGAATTCCTGACGCCGGCCATTCGCTTCGGAAAGCCGCGCTTCGGATCCCCGCCCGCCGCGCGGGAAAACGAGCGGCCCTGAACCCCGCCCGCTGGCCCGCTCCCCTTCGCCCTTTCGCCCGTACCGGTCGCCGTTACACTCGCCGCCGTGACGGACACCGCCGACGATTTTCAGCGTGCCGAACTCGGGCGACATGCCGCCGAGGTCGGGCTGCCGTCCGTGCGGCGCCACATTTTCCTCTGCGCCGATCCCACCAAACCAAAATGCTGCGACGCCGAGCGCTCGCTGGAATCCTGGGAATACCTGAAGCGACGGCTCCGCGAACTCGGCCTCTCCGGCCCCGGCGCGACGGTCGCGCGCACCAAGTCCAATTGCCTCCAGGTCTGCGTTCACGGCCCCGTTGCCGTCGTCTATCCCGAGGGCACTTGGTATCACTCGTGCACGCCCGAGGTCCTCGAGCGCATCTTGCGTGAACACCTCGTCGGAGGCCGTCCCGTCGCTGAATTCGCGTTTCTCACCCATCCGTTGACCGGAGCCGACGATGACTCCGGATCCCGCTGAGCGATCCATGAAAACGGACGTCATCGATGCCGTTCCCGGAGCGCACGCCGTTTCCGAAATCCTGGTGAACGGGGCGACCGTGAAAATCGTCTTCGCGCGGCATCCGCGCGCCAAGCGGTACCGGCTGACGCTGCGTCGCGACGGCACGGCCCGTTGCACCATCCCGCGCCGCGGCACCGTGGTGGAGGCGCATCGCTTCGTCGCGCGTTGCCACGATTGGCTCGCCGGCCGGCTCCTCGCGGAATCCAAACGTCCGAAACCCAACGCCGTATGGCGCGTCGGCTCGCCCGTGTGGTTCCGCGGCGAAACGTTCCCGCTTTCCCTCGCGCCCTCGGGCGATCGGCTCGTGCTCGGCGACGCCGTCTTCCCAATGCCGCGCGTCGCCGCCGAAAACCTGCGTCCCCATGTCGAACGACGCCTGCGTCTCCTTGCGTCGGTCGAGCTGCCGTTCCGCGTCCGCGAGTTGGCGTCGCTGCACGGCCTGACGTTCCGGTCGGTATCGGTGCGCAACCAGCGTTCGCGCTGGGGCTCCTGTTCCCCGCGCCACCTGATCTCGTTGAACTGGCGACTCGTCCAAACTCCCGCATCGGTCCGCGACTACATCATCCTCCACGAACTCGCGCACACGCGGCACCTGAACCATTCCGCGCGTTTTTGGGCGGAGGTCGCGCGGATCTGCCCGGGTCACGACGAAGCCGAACGCTGGCTCAAGTCTCGCGGCGAGGAATTGCTCGGGTAGCGCGGGCGTCCCCGCCTGCGGTAGTCGCGGGCGTCCCCGCCTGCGCAAACGACGGGCGTCCCCGCCCGGCGCGGGTCGGGTGTTTTGGAACGCACCGGGGACGGTGCTTCCTGCGCAGCCGGGACGGCCGCTCCACGCCCGCACCCTTTTTCCCTCCACCGGCGATTTTTCCGGCTACCCCCGGTTCCCCGACGGGCTACTTTCCCGCCGCCGTATGGAAAACGTCGTCATCATCGGGACGGGCTGCGCCGGTCTCACCGCCGCCATCTACACCGCCCGCGCCAACCTCGCGCCCCTCGTCCTCACCGGCACCATGCCCGGCGGACTCCTCACCACCACCAGCATCGTGGAGAATTTCCCGGGCTTCCCCGAGGGCATCGATGGCTACGAGTTGATGACCCGCATGCAGGCGCAGGCGGAGAAATTCGGCGCCAAGGTCAAGTTCGCCACGGTCGAGTCCGTCGATCTCTCCGGCCGCCATCCGCAACCGATCCGACTCGTCGTCGATGGCGAGGCCGTCGAGACGCGGACGCTGATCATCGCCAGCGGAGCCGGGCACAAGCACCTCGACGTCCCGGGCGAGGCCGAGCTCGAGAAGAAGGGCGTGACCTATTGCGCGACCTGCGACGGCGCGCTCCCGATGTTCCGCAACCAACCGCTCGTCGTGGTCGGCGGCGGCGACTCCGCGTGCGAGGAAGCGATGTACCTCACGCGTTTTGCCTCGAAGGTTTATCTCGTGCACCGCCGCGACACGCTCCGCGCCTCGCGCATCATGGCCGAGCGCACGCTGGCCAACACGAAGATCGAGCCGGTGTGGGACAGCGTGGTCACCTCGGTCCAGGACATCGCAGCGGGCAAGGTCACCGGCGTCGGGTTGAAGAACCTGAAGACCGGCGCGGAAACGCAACTGCCCTGCGCGGGACTCTTCGTCGCCGTCGGGCATTATCCCAACAGCGCGTTGTTCAAAGGCAAACTCGAGTTGGACGAGAACGGCTACTTCGTCGCGGGTGTGGGTTCCGGCACCACGGTTCCCGGCGTGTTCGTCGCCGGCGATTGCGCGGACCACGTCTATCGGCAGGCCATCACCGCCGCCGGCATGGGCTGCGCCGCCGCCATCGACGCGGAGCGCTACCTCGCCGCGCTCCACCACGGCTGATCCCCGCGATCCGATGCAAATCGTGCCCCTCGAATTGGCGGCGTGGTTGAAGTCCGACGGCCCGCCGCGCCTTCTCGACGTCCGCGAACCGGGCGAGCACGCGTTCGCGTCGATTGCCGGCTCCACGTTGTTGCCGCTGGGGGAACTTCCCGAACGCGCGGACGAACTCGCCGCGTGGCGCGACGCGGAGATCGTCGTGTATTGCCACCACGGAGTCCGGAGCGCGCACGCGATCGGTTACCTCCGCCAACTGGGCTTCACGAAACTCGTGAACCTCGCGGGCGGGATCGACCGCTGGAGCCTCGAGGTGGACCACGGAGTCCCGCGTTACTGACCACGGAGCGGGGTTGGGAAATTGACCACGGAGCACACGGACCACACGGAAGCTGGGCAGGCCGCCTATTTTTTAACCACGGAAATCACGGAAATCACTGAATCCAGCAGTGATTTCGTCATGTGAAAGTGGCGCTGGAGGGAATGCTCGCGTCCGTTCCCCGCGATGCCATTCAAAAAACCTCTCCCCCCTCCGGATTCCGTGATTTCCGTGATTTCCGTGGTAAAAAATGGGGACAGCTTGGTCGGCCTCCGTGTGCTCCGTGTGCTCCGTGGTAAAAAATCGGGACCGCCTTTCCGTGGTCCCCCGCCCCTTCAGCCTTCCGTGGGCTTCGGTGGTTGCGGCAGCAGGAAGCTGAGCGCGATTCCGAGCACGAACACGCCGAGGCCCACGTATCCGGCCGCCGTCGCCACCTGCTCGAACGTGTTCCCTCCGAGGTTCGGCGCGATGATTTTCGTGGTCAGGTACGCGGCCGAAGTCCCGAGCATGCGTCCGCCCACGTTCGTCGCGAAGCTGCCGCCCGTCCCGCGCAGGTGCACGGGGAACACCTTCGGCAGGTATTCCCCGAAGTAGCTGAACTGCGCGACGGTCAACAGTCCGCACGCCGCGACGCCCCATTTGAAAAGCTCGGGCTCGCTGCGGAAGAGCAGGAAGTAGGTCACCGGCACCGCGACCAGTCCCGGCACTTGGAACAAGCGCAGCAAATTGCCGCGCGAGATCGCCGCGGCGACGAGCAACGCCAGCAGGATCCGCCCGACGAGCCCGCCGGTTTCCTGGTAGAGTTGCACCGTGTTTCCCAATGCCTTGATGGCGGTGTCGGGGATTTCCTGCTTCTCGCGGTTCGCCGCCAACTGCCCCATCACCTTCTCCCGATCGACCACGGCCTTCTTCGCCTCGGGTTTGTCCGCGGTCACCCGCGCGAGATCGCCGTCGAGTTTTGCGAGCGTGTTGCTCATTCCACCGAGCTTGCCCATCACGACCGCCTTCGCCGCCTCGTCGAGATTCGTCGCCTCCAGTTGCTTCTTCGTCGAGCGAAGCGCGATCCGCAACCGCGCGCGTTGTCCCGCCACCTCGGCCAGACCGGGAGTCGTCTTCAACGTCTCGCGGTACGCCGGCATCAGCCCGTCCAACTGCACGTTGAGGGCCTTGGCGTCGTCCTGCGTGGGTTTTAGCGCCTTGCGTTGTTCGGACAACGTGGAGAGTCCCGGGACGATCCGCGTCGGGGTCAACTGCAGCATGCCGAACGCCGCGCCGTACGCGCAGGCGGACAACGCCGCGGCCACGAGCGTGGTGCGGCGCAACGCGGGCGAGAATAGTTCGCCGAAGCTCGGGCGCTTCAGCGTTCCCGCCGCGCGGCGTTCCTTCCATGCCGGCGATTCCGGCACGAAGGGCAACAACAGCGCGATCGGGATCGCGGGGATCAATCCCGACAACAGCGTGTAACGCCAGTACGAGTGCGAATTGAAAGGTTCCGGGACCGGGATCTCGAACAGCCCGTTCGCGTGCGTCAGCGTCCATGCGTTGACTCCCGTCACCATCAGGCCGCCGATCGACGCGAACGCCTGCGTCCAACCCAGCACCTTCTCGCGCCGGCCGTGTTCGGGGAACAACTCGGCGAGCCACGTGATGGCGGCGACGAACTCGACGCAGACGCCGACGAACGTGGCGCAGCGGAAGATCAGGAACCACGTGAGCGACGTGCTGAATGCCGCGGCCACGGGCGAGAGCGAATAGATCGCAATGCTCGCGGCGAGGACGGTCTTGCGCCCGAGCCGGTCGGTGAGCCAACCGCCGAGCAGGCCGAAAATGCCGCCGCACAGCGCGGTCATCCAAAGCATCTTGCCGACGTATTCGGTGACGATCGGATTGCTGGGCGGGACCTGGAGGAGTTCCGCGATCGCCGGCGCGGCGACGAGCGGGGTCATCAGGAGCTCGTAGGTGTCGAAGGCGAACCCGATGATCGCGATCAGGATGACGAGCCACTGGGTGGTGGTGATCCGGGCCGGACCGCCCGCCGAAGAATTCATACGCGTGCGTATAAACACCGAACGTCGGCCCGGCGGCAACCCCCAAGTTTGGCGTGCCGTGCGCCTCGCGCGCGATTGCCACCGCGTCCCCGCTCAAGCCGGAATCCGGGACGTTCCCGTGGCGACCCTATTGCCGCCTATTCGCCCAAGTCCCAGTTTGCGATCATGTGCACCAACCAGGCAAAAGCGCCGAACTGCAGGAGCACCGCGATCGCCGACAGAACCGACGCCCGACGATAATACCGCTCCGCGGGATTCCATTGGTCCCGCTCCAGACGCTCGCATCGCGTCACTTCCAGAATGGCTCCGATCACGAAGGGGATTCCCAAGACGGGCACGAGCCCCAGCCACGCCATCGCATGGGCCCGCAATGATCCCCGGATCAGTTCGGCACGACCCATCAGCGCCCTTTCTCCGTCACGCGCGCCCAATGCTTTGCCTGCGCTTCGCTGGTCGCGTTCGCGGCGCGGCGCGCGCGGCGCAGGGTGCTGGATCCGGCGACGAGCAACGACGCCATCAACCCGGCGACCATCAACACCACCACCGTCGCCACCGCGCCTCCGCGCCTCCGATTGGCCATGATTGGGGTTTTCATTTCGTTGCCAATGCACCTCCCGGCACCGCCACGAAGCAGTGCCATGGTTCGAACCGCGACTTCGCCGATTCCGGCGCCAACAGGAATTCCCACCGCCACGCCTGCACGCCGTCGCGGGCCTCGGAGGCCATCGTCGACACGACCACAGGCCCCAACCACACCGCGTCCGATTCCATCGCGCGCCGCCAAACCAGTCCATCGCGCCACCGCCATTCGATCGCGCCCGAAGCGGCCGGTATCCGGCAACCCGTGCCGTCGGGCATGGCCACGATGGGGCCGCGGGCGTCGCGGACGTCCGCCCGCCACCGTTCGCCCGCGCGCAACGCCGCGGCCAGCGAGTCGCCCGACCGCGCCATCCGTCCGGTCGTCGCCCACAACCGGCCAAGCGCGACCATCGCCACCCCGGTGATCGCCCCCAGCAGGACGATGTATGCAAGGCACTCGATCAACGTGATGCCTCGGCTCCAGGGCGCATTCCCGACACGGGTCTTCATCGACCGCCTCCTCCCACCATGATTTCGCGCGCGCACGGGACAACGGTCCGCGTGTCGGCCGGAACCCATGCGATGCGGCAGGACGTTTCCGAACGGGTAAGGACGAATTTCCCCGGCGGAAGATTCGTCGCCGCGTGGCCCGTCATCCGCACCTCCCGCTTGCCGATCGCCACGGCGCGCCAATCGCCCGACGCCAGCACCTCGAGTTCCCCGTCGATCAACTCCATCGCGACCGCGCGGTGATGGGTTTGCCGAAGCAGGCGCTGGTTTCCGACGACGCCGAATCCCATGGGCAACACCACCGCCGACAGCAGCGCCAACGCCACCACCGCGTCCATCTGGAGCGAGCCGGCGTTCCCGCGGATTCCCCGGTTTGGCTTCAAAGTTCCCCCGCCCTTTCCATGACCGCGATCAAGAACGAGAAGACCGCCGCCGCCGCGAACCCAACCAACACCGCGTTGGCAAGCACCACGAACGACAGAAACGACTGCCCCGCCATCGCCTCGTTCCGTTCGGCCCGCGCCTCCAGGTCGTCCAGCCAGCCTCGGATCGACTCCATCGCCCACTGCGGCCGTCGCAAGGCGGTCGCGAGTCGCCAGCGGAACTCGGGCGTGCGATCGACCGATCCGACGGCCACGTCGAGCGGGGAGCCCTGCTCCATCGCCTTCGCCGCGAACCCGGCGCGACGACGCCACACGGCGTTTCCGGTTCCCGCGGCGGCGGCCGCCAACGCGTCCGCCTCTCCCGCTCCGAGATCCAATCCCATCGCCAGCAGTTGCGCGAATCGCCGTTGCGTCCGTTGCCGATGCCACGGCACCAGACCATCGAACCAGTCGAACCACGGCAGCTTTCCCAGCCAATGCCCGGCGGTGCGTCCGAAGACCGCCGCGACGAAGACGACGTTCACGGCGAACACCATCGCGGCCGGTTTCCATCCGTTGCCGAACATCCATCCCGCGGGGCCCGACGACACCGCGACCCCCATGTCGTCGGCGATCGTGACCATTCTGGGAAAGACGTAGGCCGCGAGCGCCACGAACAAGACCAGGGTCGAACCCGGCAAAAGCAGCAAGGTTCCGACCGCGATCCGTCCTCCCCGGCTCGCGTCGGGCCGTGTCTCAAGACCCGCGCGCGAAAGCCGGACCGCGTCGGCAAGCCGTCCGTTGCGAATCCCCCAGACCAGCGTCGCCAGGATGTCGGGCGGCAGGAATCCGCCCGCGTCGGTCAACGCCTCCTCCAATGTCATGCCACGTTCGAAATTCCACGAGACCCACTGCATGCGAGTGGGAATCGCCCGATCCCGCGTGGAGCACGCACCGCGGATCGCGTCCTCCGCGGTGATCCCCCCGGTCAAGCCGAGGTCGACGACCTCGAGGAACAGCCGGACACGCTCCTGCCGACGCCACGGCAGCGTCGCGATCCAGTAGATGAGATACCCGACGCCCACGCACGCCCCGGTGGCCACGACGACGGCGACCACGGCCACGACGACCTCCAATGATGTCGGCGTCGTGTTCATCAATTGCCCTCGCCGGAAAAAATCCCGCCATCCGGGCTGATCACCCACCGGATCAAGGGAACGAATTGGACGATCACGACGAGCCCGAGCAACACCGTCGCGACCGGCAACGCGCCGTGCAACACGAGGTCGATCCGGTGCCGGGCACGTTGCCCATAAAACTTCCCCGCGGCCGCGAGTCCGTCCGCGAGACCGGATCCGGATTGGCTCACCAACCACCGGAATAGCGGCGGGAAAACCGTCGACCCATCGGCAGCGGACGCGATCTCCGAAAACCGCGACGCACCGCCGGCCATGCGCTGTTGCCACCGTGCCAACTCGGCGGAGAGGGGCGTTCCCTTCTCCAACTTCCGGAGCAACGCGACGGAATCGGGGAACGGGCATCCCTGTCGGACCAACACGGCCAGCGTTTCCGCCGCCGCCGCCACCCGCGCATCCCTCAGCATCGGGATCCTCCACGACAACGCGCCGCGCCAACCGGGCGAGAGGCGAAACGCGAGCACCGCGAGTCCGACCACCACGAGCAACCCGGGAACCACCCAAGGCAACACCAGCAACCCCGGCGGGATATCCCCGCCCCAATCTTCCAGCCCGGGACGACCGACCACCGAGACGAGCCACCCGATGGCGGAACTGACGACCACCATCACCGCCAGCACGCACGCGGGATACACCGCCACCGCCTGCATCCGGTGGGCCAGCATCGCCGCCGATTCGAAGTGGTCCGCCGCCGCCACCAGCGCGCCCGGCAGATCGCCGCTCGCCGCGCCCACGCGCACCAGCGCGCGGTACACCGGCGGGAATTCGCGGCGTAGGATCGCCTCGGCGAGCGGCGTTCCCGTCGCGAGGTCTTTCTCGAGCGCCTCGAGTTCATCGCGCAATTGGCCCGACGCCATCTCGCGCGCCGTGCCGCGCAACGCGCCTTCCAGCGGCAACCCGTCGCGCAGCATTCCCGCCAACTGCCGGTTCACGAAGGCCAGTTCGTCCGACTTCATGTTCCCAAAACCCTTTCCAATTCCGCCGTCGTCGTCCGTCCCGACGCGGCCATCCACGCGCCCATTTCCGCCAACGTCGGCGAAACCACCGGCGATCCCACGCGTCCCGCGCGCAACTCCGTCCGCCCCGCGTCGTCCACCGCCAGCATTTCCACCATCGGCAAACGCCCGCGGTAACCCGTCCCGCGGCACGCCTCGCAACCCGCGGCCGCGCACCGTTCGCACGCGCGCCGCACGAGGCGTTGGTTCGCCACCAACGACAACGCCGACGCCACCGCGAAGGCGTCACGTTCCATCAACAGCAACCGTTCCAACACGCCGCGGCACGAACCGGCGTGCAGCGTCGAGATCACCAGATGTCCCGTCATCGCCGCGCGCACGACGAGCCCCGCCGTTTCCGCGTCGCGGATCTCGCCCAGCATCAGCACCTGCGGATCCTGCCGCAGCAGATGCCGCACGGCCTCCGGATAAGTCAGCCCGCGCGCCGCGTTGACCTCCGTCTGCATCACGCCCGGCAACGTTTGTTCCACCGGATCCTCCACCGTGATCACGTGACGGCCGCCGCCCGCCAGTTGCCGCAGGCACGCGTGCATCGTCGTGCTCTTTCCACTCCCGGCCGGGCCCGTGAACAGCACCAGTCCCGACGGCTGCGAAACAGCGCGCACCAACGTCTCCAACGCCGGCGCGGGAAAACCCAGATCGACCAGCGTCGATGCCTCCGCGCCGCGGAAAATCCGCAGCACCACCTTCTCGCCCGTCACCGTGGGATACGTCGACACGCGCAGATCCCCGGGAACTCCGAGGTCGCCGCCGGCGATCCGCCCGTCCTGCGGCATCGCGTCCTGATAGGTACGCAGGCGCGAGAGATACTTCACGCGGCCCACGACGCGTTCGCCAAGGTCGCGTCCGAACGTACCCGAACGCACCAGCACGCCGTCGAGACGCCACGCGATCTCGACGCCGTCCGCGACGCCCTGGAGATGGATGTCGCTCGCGCCCGCCGCCACTGCCGCGCGGACCAATTCCTCGAGCGCGCGCGGCGCGTCCGGAATCTCTTCAACGGATGCGAAGGCGCGTGGAAGCGGGGTGTTCAAGGGGATGCGTTGGAGTTCACTCGGATGAGGCGGGCACGGCAAGCCACACTTCGACCGGCAACCCCTTCGCGCGTCACGCCGTCCGCCGACTCCGCCACCAACCCGCCAGCGCCTCGCCCAACGCGCACGCGAAATACATTCCCGCCGTCATCCCCGCGCTCATGCCCGCCAATGCCAGGACGAATTGGTGCGGATGTCCCGGCCCGGCCCAGCGCAACACGCACTCCGCGCCAAATCCCATTCCCAGCACCATCCCGATCGCCGCCGACGCCAACGTCCAACCGATCCGCGACCCGCGCGCTCCCGACCGCGCCGCGATCCACATCGCCGGCAATCCACCCGCGAGCATCCCGATGTGCATCCACGGGATCCGCGCGCCCATCCGGAAATAATGGTGGGAGCTGCAACACAAACAGACGCCGTCCCGCATCACCGGCGCGAAGCCCGCGTCCACCCACCAACCCGCCAGCATGAGCAGGTTGCCCACGCCCAGCATCGCCAGCGCGCCGCGCACCGCGTCGGACCGTCGCCACCGCGCCGCGTCCGCGCCCACCGGCAACGCCGCCCACAACGCCATCCCCGCGTGGATCGCGCCCACCGCCGCCGCGGATTTCCACGGCAGTTGTCCCAGCCAGACGATCCACGGGACCTGAAGCACGAATGCCACCGCTGTCGTCCAACGCAGGACCGCGGGCCATGGTTCGCCCGCACGTTCCTCGGCACAGTGGACCGCGTCAGGCCGCATCGCGCGCCACGACACCACCACGCTCGAACCCACCATCAACAGCGCCGCCACCACCGGGTGCAACATCCCCGCCGCCGCCAATCCCATCCCGAGCGCGTTGTAGAAAACCGCGAACCAAAGACTCGCGCGGATCGCACGGCGCGTCGCACGCGCGGTCCGGATCACCGCGGCGACGCCCGACAGATCGGTCCCGGCCAACACCACGTCCGCCGTCGCCTCGGCCAACGCCGCGCCGCCGCCGACCGCGAACCCGACGTCCGCCGCCGCCAACGCCGGCGCGTCGTTCACGCCGTCGCCCACCATCGCCACGCCGCGCCCACGGCCACGGGCGCGGTTCACCGACGCCGCCTTGTCTCCCGGCACCAGGCCGCCGCGCGCTCCGTCCGCGCCCACGGCCTCGGCGATCGCCGCGACCCGCGCGTCGCCGTCGCCGCTGAGCAAGGTCGCCGTGCAATCCAACGCGCGCAGTTCCGCGATCAGTTCCGCCGCGCCGTGGCGCACCGTCTCGCGTACCGCGCCCAGTCCCGCCAATCCACCGTCCACCGAGACCGCGACCCGCGCGTCGCCCGCGCCCACGCGAAGCGCGCCGGCCCACGCGGGCAACCCGCCTTCCGCCAACCAATCGACCGCGCCGATCCGCACGCGGCATTCCGAACCATCCGCATCCACGACCCACGCCTCGACGCCGCGTCCGGGAACGGATTTGAAGGAACGCACCTCGACGCCCGGCCGCGACGGGACCGCGTGGAATGCCCGCGCGAGCGGATGCGTGCTGCGCTCCTGCACCGCGCGCGCCCACGCGAGCAGGCGGGCGCGCTCGCGGACGCCGCCCACGCACACGAAGTCGGCGAGCGACGGCTCGACCTCGCTGAGCGTGCCGGTTTTGTCGAGGCACACCTCGCGGACGTCGGCCGCGCGCTCGAGGACCACCGCGGACCGCACCACGATGCCGCGCGCGGCGAGCGACGCGAGCGCGTGCCACAACGCGAGCGGCGTCGCCAGTCCCAGCGCGCACGGGCATGCGACCAAGAGCACCGACAGCGCGTTGAACAATCCGTCGCCCGGCCGGCCGGTCGCCGCCCACCACGCGAAGGTCGCGATCGAAACGCCGAGCACGCCCGGCAGGAACCACGCGGCGACGCGGTCCGCCTCGCGTTGCGACGCCGTCCCTGCGAGCGAGGTCCTTGCCGACTCCACCGCGGCGAGCACCGAATCCAGCCGGCGCGACCGACCCGCGGCGGTGGCGCGCAACTCGATTTCACCGTCCTCGCTGAAACTCCCGGCGAGCACCGTGTCGCCCGGCCGACGCGCCACGGGCAATGCCTCGCCCGTCATCGGGGTCTCGCGCACCAACGCGTCGCCGCGCTCCACGATGCCGTCTACCGGGACGGCCTCGCCGGGAAACACCACCACGCGGTCGCCCGGCTCGATCGCGGCAACGTCGACCATTTCGAGCGCGTCCGCCGTCCCGCGTCGCCGCGCGGTCGCGAACACGTCGCGCAGTTTCCGCGTCTCCGCGAACGCGCGGCTTTTCGTCGCCGCCGCCAACGCCTTTCCCGCCGCGTGGACGGCCAGCAGGACGGCGACGACCTCGTAGTACACCGCGCCGCGTCCGGTGAACGTGGACCACAACGACGCCCCGAAAGCGCCGGCGATTCCCGCGAGGAACAACCATTCCACCGCGACGCGACGATCCCTCGCGCACTCGCAGGCCTGCCGGAACAAAGCGGGGCCAAGGATCGCGCACACGGCCACGGCCGACGCGATCAAGCCGCCGTGTAGGACCCAATACGCCGGGCCCGTCGGGTGCGAAATATTCGCGGCGAGGCCAAAGGCCATCGATTGGCCCGCGATGATCGCGGCGGCGCCGATCCGCGTCCAGGGCCGCGCGTCGTGTTGGACGGTTCGCGCCGCCGCGGGCCGTGCCCCGAGCACGCGGCAGCCGTAGCAACAGAACGAGCGACCGCTGTCCGGATCGCGACGCGGATCCGGGCCGAGCGGCGCGCCGCAATGGGCGCACGTCGGCATCTCGCGTTCTGATGGAGTCACGGATTTCAGTCGGTCTTCTTTCGCCGCGTGAAGCGCGCGCGTCAATCCCCAGACCGCACCACGGAACGCGAGCACATTTTCGCGGATTTATTTTTCGACCACGGAGCACACGGAACACACGGAACAGGTGTGCGCGGCATGTTTCATTTTTAACCACGGAAATCACTGAAATCACGGATCCCAGCAGGGATGCCGTTGTGGGGAATTGACGCTGGCAGGATCAGGCGCGTCCGTGGTTCGTGGCGCATGCGCGAAAACGCCTCCATCCCTCCTTCCGTGATTTCAGTGATTTCCGTGGTAAAATACCAGTAACCCTAGCTTCCGTGTGTTCCGTGTGCTCCGTGGTCAATGCCTTGCCGCGGGAACAATCCGTGTAAATAGCCTCCAATCTGTGGTTGCCCCCCTCCCTTCTCGCCCTCGCCCCCTTTCGCAATTTCCTTTCTCGACTAACGTCGCCGCCGACATGTCCAGCGCACCGTCCCTTTTCGAACCCGTCCAACTCGGCGCCATCCTCGCCCCCAACCGTATCCTCATGGCTCCGCTCACGCGTTGCCGCGCCTATCCCGGCAACGTCCCGGGCCCGCTCAACGCCGAGTATTACCGCCAGCGCGCGTCCGCCGGACTCATCGTTTCCGAGGCCACCTCCGTCTCGCCGCGCGGCTTCGGATATCCCAACACGCCGGGCATCTTCACCGCGGAGCAAGTCGCCGGATGGAAGCTGGTGACCGACGCCGTGCACGCCGCCGGCGGCCGGATGCTGCTGCAGCTATGGCACGTCGGACGCATCTCGCATCCGTCCTACCAACCCAACGGCGAGGCGCCCGTGGCGCCGTCCGCGATCGCGCCGCACGGGAAGATTTTCACGGGAACCGAGATGGCCGACTACACGGTGCCCCGCGCGCTCGGCATCGGGGAGATTCCCGGCATCATCGCGGAATACGTGCACGGCGCGCGTCTCGCCAAGGAGGCCGGATTCGACGGCGTCGAGGTCCACAACGCCAACGGCTATCTCCTCGACCAATTCCTGCGCGACGGGACGAACCAACGCACCGACGCCTACGGCGGCTCCGCGAAAAACCGCGCGCGCCTCACGCTCGAGGTGACGGAAGCCGTGGCCGGCGTCTGGGGCGCGGAACGCGTGGGCATCCGGTTCTCGCCCGGCGGCGTGTTCAACGACATGCGCGACTCGAACCCGCTCGAGACCTTCGGCCACGTGCTCCGCGAACTCGACCGAATGAACCTCGCGTACGCGCACGTGACCCGCGTGACCGCGCAGGACCTCGCGCACGGCGCGAAGGACGGCGTCAACCCGCGCGAATTGCGCCCGTCCTACCGGGGCAGGATCGTGTCGGCCGGCGGCTTCACGCGCGAATCGGCCGAACGGGCGTTGGCGGAAGGCTGGGCGGACGCGATCGCTTTCGGCACGTCGTTCCTCGCCAACCCCGATCTTCCCGAACGCCTGCGCCGGAACGCGCCGCTCAACGTGGCGGACTCCGCGACGTTTTACGCGTCGGGTCCGAAGGGATACACGGATTACCCGACGATGGCGGGGTGATCCGCTGAAGGACTCACGCGAAGCCGCGAGGTGCGCGAAGAGCAAACCTCCGTTTCCTCCGTTACCTCCTGTAAAAAACTCCTCGCGATGTGGCGCCGCCGAAAGGCCTGATCTGCGCGTCCCAGCGGAACGAAGAAGCACCGGGACCACCCGGTGCTTTTTTCTTGTCGCGCGCCCCCCGCGTTCCCGCGGCGGGAACGCCTTCGGACTGCGGTGGCAAGGCGCCGCGTCGCGGAGCCGCGACACCGCTTTCCTCGCCGTTCCCTCCTTGCCGCACGCACTACGCAGCGTTTCGCGCGCTCCAGCCAGCGTTCCTTCAAACCGGACCGCAGCGCACCGGACAACGCCTCCCCGAAATATCTTCACGCTGCGGCACCGCGTTCCCATGGTTCCCTTGCCCCGGACCGAGCGTGAAATGACTCACCCACCCACGACGCCGAAGCTCGCCCCGCGTTTCAAGCGTCGGCGACTCCTCGCCGTCGTCCTCGTGGTCGCGGTGATCGCCATGCTGGTGCTCGCGCTCTGGCCAAGGCGCGACGCGTTCCAACCGCAATCCGTGAAACTCCCAGACGGCTCCGTCCTCCGGCTCGAGGCCGTGACGTACGGCGCGACGCATCGCGATCCGTTCGATCCCTTTTTCACCGGATGGCGAAGGATCTACAACACGATCCCCGACGCCGTCTGGCGCCTGCTGCCGGACTCCGGCGCGCGCCCGATGAATTGCGATGCGTACAATCCGGAGAAGGCGATCGGACTCTGGTGGGTCACGGAAGGCGGGTTGGCAAGTGCTTCGCCTTCGCACGATCGAGGACGATGCCGGGAACTCGGTTTCCGGAATCATGCCGCGCCGCCGTCGTCTCGCGATGGATGTCGGCGAGGATCTGTTGGCCATCCATACGAGGATGCCGCGCGGCGTGGCGCTCACCGCCACCGCGGAAATCGGGCGGCCTGCCGACCTCGACACCAACCAGGTTTGTATCCTACGAGGGGTGGGAATCGGGGGCGCGACGGTCGTGGGGACCAACCCCGACGGCTCCCGCCGGCTCGCGGGCCACGTGGAATACGCAATCGGAATGGGCAACACGCAACTACTCGAGCTCGTGTTCGAAACGACACGGTCGCCGTCCGGCATCGGCCCTGAGCATCGAGTTCTGTTGAAAGCGACGGACTCGACCACCGGTCTCCCGATCGCGATCCCCGAGGAGCCGTTCTGCGCGGCTCGTTCGTCGGGCGACAAAGACGAGCGTTTGACGCTCCAGGTTCCGATCGGCGTGACGAACGTCGACCTGTGGATGGGCGCCCTTCCCTATCGGACGGTGGCGCTGCCGTGGCCGAATCCGAACCGAGCACGGAAGTGAAAGAAGCCTGGGTGGGTGATGGCGGCCCGCCGTCACTTCAACTTGCCACGTGAAGTGGCGGCGGGCCGCCGCCACCCACGCCAATCCCGAAGCACCGCTTACTTCGAGACGTCCTGAAGGAGCGTCTTCAACTGGTCGGCCGGCAACTTCTTCAGCGCTTCCTTCAGTTTGTCCGGCGTCAACGCCGCCGAGGCCGCTCCCGGCGCGGCGCCGGCAGCACCGCCGACGGTGACCGGCAGCTTCTCGACGTCCGCGGGATTCATCTGCGTCGTGACGGAAGCCAGTTCCTTGCGGATCGTCGCGATCTCCTCGGGCTTCACCAGCGAGGCTTTGTTGCCCCACGAATTCCGGACGTAGGTCAGCACGGCGGCGATCTGCTTGTCGTCGAGCGTTTCCTTGAACGGGTTCATCACGCTGGCTGGGCTGTTGAACTCGACGCCCTTCACCTTGATGGGGCCCTGGGCGCCGTTAAGGACGAACCGCGCGATCCGGTTCGGTCCCTCGGCGTTCACCCATTCGGAGCCGGCGAGCGGCGGGAATTGGTTGGGAACGCCGTTGCCGTCCGCCTGATGGCACGCGGCGCAGAAGGTGTTGAAAACAATCGCCCCTTCGCGGGTCGCCTTCGACACGGGGTCATCCGCGTTGCCGCCCCCGACCGAAGGCGGCGGCGTGGGGTTGATCTGGCTTTCCGCGAACTCGTCGGCCCGGAAACCACCGCTGAAATACGTGAGGTAACTGCCCGCCCAAAACAGCAGGACGGCGATGAACACCACCAGCCACAGGTTGAGCGGCTCCATGCCCTCGACGGGTTCGGGTCGCTCGCGCATCACCGCGACGTGTAGATCGGCGACGTCGGTCGCCTCGCCCCGGTCCAGGGCGCGGTTGCGGGCGGACGGGTTGGAGGAATTGTCGGCGCTCATTTCGCGGCCTTCGCGTTGGCGGCGTCCGCAGGCGCCGCATTGGTGCCGTCCGCGGCTTTCGCAGGGGCGCCTTCCGCGGGCTTCGGGTTGGCGTCGTCCCCGGGTTCCGCCTTCGGAAGGTGCGCCTCGGGGAGGTCGTAGGAAGTCTTGAGACTGCGCAGGTACTCGGCGAGTTGGATGGCCTCGAGCCGCGGAAGAACCTCGTAGCCCTTCTCGACCGCGAACTCGCCGGTCAGTTTGAGCGCGTTGGTCGAGGCCCCACCC
>JANYDN010000046.1 GCA_025363585.1 Verrucomicrobiota bacterium
CCCTCACCGTTCCGTGGTCCCGCGGAACTCCGGCATCGTCGCTTCGCCCGCGGCGGAAATCCCCTCGCGCAACAACACCGCGCGCACGGTCCTCGCAAGGATGTACACGTCCAACCCGAACGAGGCGTTCGCCGCGTACCAGACGTCGTGCGCGAACTTGGCTTCCCATCCCAGTGCATTGCGCCCGCACACCTGTGCCCAACCCGTGATCCCGGGAGGCACGTCGTGCCGGCGTGCCTGTTCCGGCGTGTACAGCGGGAGATAGCGCACCAGCAACGGACGCGGTCCGACCAGGCTCATCTCGCCTCGCAGCACGTTCAGGAGTTCCGGCAGTTCGTCGAGCGACGACGAGCGCAGACGCTTCCCGAAGGGCGTGAGCCGCTCCGCGTCCGGAAGCGATACTCCCGCCGGGTCGCGGGCGTCCGTCATGCTCCGGAATTTCGCCATCCGGAATATGTTCCCGTGGTGCCCGGGTCGTTCCTGTCGGAACAGGACGGGCGATCCCAGGCGAACGCGGACCAAGACGGTGACGACCCCCATGGCGGGCAACAGGAACGGCCCTCCCAGCATCAACACGACGAGATCGAACGCGCGCTTCCATCCGAACCCGATCGATGCGTACGACCCGATCCGACACCATGCGGGGACGTCTTGCATCGGCGGGTTTGCGACCGCGGGGTCGCGGGCCGATTCGGGGATCACGGCTGGATGCCGGCTTCCGCCGAGGCTTCTTCCATCAGGGCCCGGCGGCGGATTTCGACGGCCTTCTGGAGTCGGGTGATGATCCAGGCCGCGCAGGCCACGCCCGCCGCGGTGAAGACCAACACGGACCAACCGGCGGCGTCATGCACGCCCTTGATCGAGTCGGGACCGTGGTTGGCGGCCTGGTGGCAGAGATAAAACGTGCGCCCCAGGTTGCCGAGGATCGCGAGGCCGACCGAAAGCACCCCGAGCAGGATCCGCCAGCCCCATTGGCGAAACTGGAGGAACCCCAGGAAGACCGCGGCCATGATCGACGACTGCAGGCTGCGGAACCCGCTGCATGCCTCGTCGACACCGACCTTGCCGGTCGCGAGTTCGACGAGCGCGCCGTCGCGCCTCGCCGGATACCCGAGCAACTTGAGCAACTCGACGTCGACCGACGCCACGAAGACCTGGAGGTTGGAAACCACCAGGCCCTGGACGAACGACGGCATCGGAAGCGCGATCAGGAGGAAGTAGAACGCGGCGCCCAGCGTGCCGATGGCGCGGGGACCGAACGCGTAGAGGACGTTCGACGTCACGATGCACATCGTGCCGAGGGCGAGCCCGAGCACGCTTGCGGCCATGGTCCCAAAGGCCGCTTGGTACATCTGGAACACGATGAGCATTCCCACGCCGACCGTCGCGAGCGCGACCGACAGGAACGACCAGCGGCGACGGGGAGCGGGGAGCTGCGGGATGGCCTCGAGTACCAGGAACGCGCAGAGCGCCAGCACCAGCCAGCCGAACTGGAGGTCGGGCGTGTGCGACCAGAACCAACTCGCGTTGTAGACCAGCCACGCGACCGCCGCCAGCGAGGGCATCATCAGCGCCGCCAACGCGGGCCAACGCGGTTCCAGTTTGTCGAGATCCAGCTTCATTGTTGGATCTCAGTGCGTCGCCCCGGGCCGTTCGGGCTCCAGCCACATCGGGAGGAATTCACGGATCCGCCGGTCCGCCGCCTCGGCACCGCCATCGAGCGGCGTGGAGATGCGGAGGAATTGTTTCGGGCCGAGCAAGGGTCGGCGGCTGAGGAACGATTCCACCACCCGTCGCCACAGCAACGAGTCGTTCCATCGGCTGGCCTTCGTGGTCCGCTCTTTGTCCATCACGCCATCCGCCACCACGCGGCGGCTCACGGAAAGATTGTGGTCGAGGCGATAGGGCAACGTCTGGCCCGCGACGAGTCCCGTGAAATAGACGAGCTCCTTTTGCCCGTGGCTCGAGAATACCCGCCGCTCGAACGAAAGATCCCGCCCGTGCACCGGCACGGTCACGATGTCCGGCGACGACGCCTCGATGTCCCATCCGCCCTGGACCCAGCACCGGTCCGGCGTGTGGACGAACAGGCCGATCTCGCGCGGGTCTTCCTTGAGGCGCCATGCGGCGAACACGCGGACGGTATCGCCGGCGCGCCGGCCCTTTGCCTCCGGCAGGAACTCGCCGTTCTCGAGACGGTCCGCGACCAGCAATCGCTCGGCGGACGAATCGACCGGCACCGCGTGGTAATTCCAACCGACGATGTTCGTGCGCGTGTCGAGCCACTGCGTCGCCGACGCCGGATCTTTCCGGGTGTACCAAAACCGCGGGAACACCCAGATCGACAGCACCAACACCGCGAGCGCGACCAATGATTTCATTTCGGTTTTGCGCCCGCTCCGGCACGCCGTCGCATTCCGTCGGCCACCGTGTCCGCCAACTCCGCCCAGGTCCGTGGGGGTTTCGGGGCATCGAACGGCGAGCATCCGGACTCGCGTTCGACCGCCACCATGATTTCCGCGAGGTCGAGGGAATCGATGCGGAGGGAGGGCTCGAGCAACCGCCAGGCCGGATCGACGCGATCCAAGGTTCCGCCGTTGCGACGGTGGACGATCATCACCAATTCCGAAATCCTTGCTTCGACCTCCATTTTGACCGCGCGAACGTGGAGGTTCGGGGCGGTCCACGCAAGCCACGGAAACGCGGCGATTCCCGCGGCCACGGTGGGTGACGGCGGCCCCGCCGTCACCTGCGGCGATCGGCTGGGCACATCTCCCACAAGCCGTCTTGGTTTGCAGCCGTGGCGGCGGGCCGCCGCCACCCACGTCGGTTACTTCGTCGCGGCCAAGGCCGCCGCGGCCGCGAGGATGGGCCCGCGGTCGCGCACGCCGACCTGCACCAGCGGATTGCCCGCGTAGATGCCCCACGCCGCCAAGTCGCGGTGCACCACCGATCCCGCGGCGACCACGGTGCCCTCGCCGATGGTCACGCCGGGGAGGACGACGGAGTTGGTGAAGACCAGCGCATGCGCGCCGACGACGGTGTGCGCGCGCCGAACCGTGCGGAATTGCGACGGCACGGTGGGATTGGTCAGCCCGCCCTGGATTTCCTCCGAGCCCGTCAACAACCGCACGCCCGCGCCGATCCCGGCGAATTCGCCGATCTCGCAGGTGCCGCCGCCGGAGATGGAACTCAGGAACGCGAAATGCACGTGCCGCCCGATCACGACGCCTTCGCCCGCGTAGATCCTCACCTGTTCGTCGATCTGCGCCCGGTCGCCGATCGAAATCCGGTCCGGCGGAAAAAGGCGGCACCCGCGGTAGACCTTCACTTCCCGGCCGCAGGAGCGAAGGACGCGGTTCAACACTTCGGCGGGCACCAAACTCCCGGCCGCGAATTCATGGTACGTTGCCTCGTCGTTCATCGTTGCCCCGCGTTCACGCGGTCATGCCGCCGTCCACCGTGATCTCCGAACCCGTCACGTGTCGCGCGGCGTCCGATACCAAGAACCGCACCGCGCCGATCACGTCGTCCGGCGTGCCCAAACGCCCGAGCGGCGTGCGTCGCCTGAGCTGTCCTTGCCGCGCCTCGTCCAAACTTGCCGTCATTTCGGTCGCAAGAAAACCCGGCAGCACGCAGTTCGAACGAATCCCGCGCGAACCGTACTCGCGCGCCAAGCCCCGCGAGAAACCGACGAGCCCGGCCTTCGTCGCGCCGTACACGCTCAATCCGGAGAAGCCCGTCCGGGCCGCCACCGACGCCACGAAAACCAGGCTCCCGCCGCGATCGAGCATTCCCTTCGCCGCCGCGCGCGCGACCAGCATCGGCGCGGTCAGGTTGACCTGCACGCACCGCGCGATCGCGTCCGGCGAGAGCAGCGTGACCAATCCATCGGTGCCGATCCCGGCGTTCGAAATGAAGGCGTCGACGCCGTCGACCAAGCGCGCCTCGTGCACCAAGCGATCGATCGCCGACGGGTCCGACAAATCGCCCACGACAAATTCGAGACGTCCCGGATTTGCGGCGGCGAGCGCGTCGAAGTCCGGCGTGGTCCCGCGGGCCGAGGCCACGACGTTCCAGCCATCTTCCAGCAAGCCGCGACACAGCGCCAAGCCGAGGCCGCGCGAACCGCCGGTGATGAAAACGCGCTTCATGGCCGGCGCCTCAATACGACCAGATGGGTTTGCCGGAGAGTTGGTCCCTCAAGAGCCGCTCGTCCGCCTCCACCATCAGCTCGATCAACCCGCGGAACTTCGTCGCCGGTTCCCATCCCAACTTCTTCTTCGCCTTCCCAGGATCCCCGATCAGCAAATCCACCTCCGCAGGCCGGTAGTACTTCGGGTCCACGTCCACGTGGTCGTGCCAGTTCAATCCCACCGCCCCGAACGCCACGTCCAGGCACTCCCGGATGCTGTGCGTCTCCCCCGTCGCCACCACGTAGTCGTCCCCCTCCGCCTGCTGCAGCATCCGCCACATCGCCTCCACGTACTCCTTGGCGTAGCCCCAGTCCCGCCTCGCTTCCAGGTTCCCCAGCGCCAGCCGCTTCTGCTGCCCCAGTTTGATCCGCGCCGCCGCCAGCGTGATCTTCCGCGTCACGAAGGTCTCTCCCCGCCGCGGCGACTCGTGGTTGAAGAGGATCCCGTTGCTCCCGTGCATCCCGTAGCTTTCCCGGTAATTCACCGTCGCCCAGTGCGCGAACACCTTCGCGCACGCGTACGGGCTCCGCGGATGGAACGGCGTCGTCTCCGTCTGCGGGATCTGCTGCACCAAACCGTACATCTCGCTCGAGCTCGCTTGGTAATACCTCGGCTGGATCCCCACGTCCCGGATCGCCTCCAAAAGCCGCATGGCCCCGGTTGCCACCACGTCCACCGTGTACTCCGGCGCGTCGAAGCTCACCCGCACGTGGCTCTGCGCCGCCAGGTTGTACACCTCGTCCGGCTGCACCTTGCCGACCAACCGCACCAGCCCTCCGCCGTCGCCGAGGTCGCCGTAGTGCAGGTGGAGTTTGTCCAGCGGCAGGTCCTTGCGCGACATCACCGCGTCCAGGCGCGGACGGATCGTGCTGCTTTGACGCCGCACGATCCCGTGCACCTCGTAGCCCTTCTCCAGCAGCAATTCCACGAGGTACGATCCGTCTTGTCCCGTGATTCCGGTGATGAACGCGCGTTTGGCCATGGCTTCTAGTCGAGTTTTCTATGGGTCCGTCCGACGTGAAAAATGTTGGGGTCGCATCGGAGCGACCCGTCCGTGATGTGACTCTACCCGTTCGCGGGCCGCATTCCCAGATCGCGCTTCGCGTTCCTGCCGGGCAGCAATTCGTCCGCGATCCAGCGTCGCGGCCAGGCCGGTTTGTCCAGCACGGCGCGCAGGTGCGCTTCCAACCGCGCGCGGACCGCGTCGGGTTCCGCGCCGGGTTCGACGGCGAAGCGAAGGCCAACGACTTGGCCGGTGACCGGATTCGCGTCGGCCACCGCGAGCGCGCGGCGCACTCCCGGGACTTCCTCGGCGCGCCGACCGACCTCGTCGAGGTTCACCTTCGCGCCGGCCACGTTGGCGACCCGATCGGCGCGGCCGACGACGCGCATCAGCGAGCCGTTCGTCTCGACGGCGTCGCCGGTGGGCAACCATCCGCCGTCCTCGCGGAGTTCCAACATCCCGTCGGTCACCCGCCATTCACGGCAACGGTGTTCCAGGGCATCGGTCTCGAACCAACCGTCCACACGGTGCGTTTTGAGCAGGACCCCGAACTCCGCGGAGGCATAGATGACGCTGAACGCCGCGTCCGGGAACCGTCGTTTCAACCGCTCCCCCAAGGCCGGGCGTAGCACCTCGCCGCCGAGGGTGATCTGGAGCGGATCGTTTCCCGCCGCGCCCGTCGGCTCGTTCTGCACGAGGAGATCGAGGTACGTCGGCGTCGCGGACAACGCGTCGCAACGCGACCCGCGGAGCAACACCCACGCCCGGTCCCAATCCGTCGGCAAGGATCCCACGCTTCCCCGCCCGCGCCACGCCTGCAGCGCGACCTGCACGCCGGCGAAACTCGTCGGATGAAACGGCGACATCCATCGCCACCCGTCCGTGCGCTCGCCGGCGCGAACCTCGCCGACCAGACGTTCCCACGCGCACCAGATGACTTTCGGGATTCCGGTGGAGCCGGACGACCGCACCCCGAGATACGCCCCCGGGCCCGGTGGAACGGCGTGCGCCAACGCTTGGTCGCCATCCAGCGCCAACACCACGGCTTCTCCCGCGGCCACGCGATCGAACGCCGGGAAAAGGTCCTCGAGCCCAACGGGCCGAAGCAGGGAATGGGAAGGAAAATTCACGGAACGAATCGAGAAAACCCGCCGAACAAACGCGGTCACCGAAGACCGACCACCGACCATCGACCTTCGACCACCGACGACTGAACACTGACCACTGAAAACTATTCCCCCCGGTTCCCCGCCGCACACACTCCAGGCATGCGCGACTGCTTGTTCCAGCCATTGACCTGGGCCTGGGTGTTGCTGGGGGTCCTTGGCATCCGGGCGTTGCGGGGTCGTCGACGCTTCGAGGGAGTGGCCGCGCTCGCGGCGGCCCTGCTTCTCACCGTGAGCGGCGGGACGCCGTTGCCCGCGTGGTGCCTCGCGCGTCTCGAGCGACCGTTCGTGCGACCTTCCGGCGTCTTGCCCGCGCCGGCCGACGCCGTGGTGATGCTGGGCGGCGGGCACGCGGCCAGCACCTGGGAAACCACGGGTCTCGACGCCACCGCGGCGTTCGATCGCGCGCTTGCGGCGTGGCAATTGGTCCGCAACGGCGTCTCGACCAACCTCGTTCTCGGCGGCGGGCTCTCGCCCACGCGCCTGGGACTCGTCTCCGACGGCGAACGCCTCGCCGCGTGGCTGCGGGCGAGCGGGGAGACCAACGCCTCGATCCGCATTCTTCCCGATTGCCGCACGACGGCCGACGAGGCGCGTGAGTCCGCGTCGCTCGCACGCGCGTCCGGTTGGAAGAGGATCGTCGTCGTGACCTCGGCCGCCCACCTGCCCCGCGCGCTCGCGGCATTCCGTGCGGCGGGCATCGAGGCCGAGGGCTTCGGATCGGATTTCCGCGGTCTCGACAAACTCGAGCAGGGACGCGAATGGAACATCGTGCCCGACGCGGACACGCTTTGGACCACGCGCTGTTTGCTCCACGAAATCATCGGTCGACTCTGGTATCGCGCGACGGGCAAGGGATAGCGCCGGTCACGCGACGCCCGCGGCCCGCCGGATCGACCCGATCACGAACTCCTGGTCCCCGGCGGCCAGCGAACTCGACGACGGCAGGCAGATCCCGCGCGCGTTGAGATCTTCCGCCACGTCGCCGCCGACGCATTCGAAGGCTCGGTAGATCGGCTGCGTGTGCATCGGCCGCCACACCGGACGGCTCTCGATGTTTTCCGAATCGAGACGTCGGATCAGGTCGACGGCGGACATGCCGAATTTCCCCGCGTCGACGAGGAAGCAACTGAGCCATCGCGTGTGGCGCGTGCCGGGACGCCCGAACATCGGCTCGGGTTGGGGCTCGAAGCCGGGGACATCGGCGAGCCCGGCGCGGTAGCGCTCGAAGACGGCGCGGCGCGCGAGGACGCGGTCCTCGAGCACCTCGAGTTGGCCGCGCACGATTCCCGCGACCACGTTGCTCATGCGGTAATTGAAACCGAGTTCCGAATGAACGTAGTTGTTCACGCCGAGCGGATCGGCATCGCGCGCCTGCGTGCTCCACTTGCGGGCGGAGTCCGCCCAGTCCTTCCGACGGCACGACAAGAGACCCCCCGTGGTCCCGGTGATCATTTTGTTCCCGTTGAACGAGAACACGCCGATGTCGCCGAGCGTGCCCGGAACGGCGTCGCCGTAACGCGCGCCGAGTGCCTCCGCGGCGTCCTCGAGCAACGGCAACCCGTATCGACGGCACTCGGCGAGGATCGGATCCAGATCGGCCGATTGCCCGAACAAGTGCACCACCATGACGGCCTTGGGCAGGCGATTGGCGCGCGCGCGGTCGGCGAGGAAACGGGCGAGCAATCCAGGATCGAGGTTCCAGGTGGCGCGATCGCTGTCCATGAACACGGGCGTCGCGTGCTCGTACCGGATCGGGTTCGTGCTCGCCGCGAACGTGAGCGTCGGCGTGACGACCTCGTCGCCCGGGCCGATCCCCATCAACCGGAGTCCGAGATGGATGGCCGCGGTGCCGCTGCCGAGGGCGACGCACGGCTCGCCGGTGATGCGGCCGAACTCGGCTTCCAACGCGGTGAGGTTGGGGCCCGCCGTGGACATCCAGTTCTGGTCGAACGCCTCGTCGACGTAACGGCGCTCGCCGCCGCCCATGTGCGGCACGGACAGCAAAATGCGGCGCGGTGCTTTTCGATCGGGGGTCATTGGGGATTCGTTCGTTCCCGCCCGCGTGGGCGGGGGAAGAGTGGCCGGGGCGGTTCAGGATCCACCGCGGAACGGCTGGTATTCCGGCACCAACTCACGGACCAAGTCCTTGAGTTCCGGCGCGTCCGCGACGTGCAACCGGGGGCGCAACCGCGCGAAATGCGCCTCGACGTCCGGAAGGAGCGCCGCGGGCCCGACGAACCGGAAGATCTTCGGGTGTCCCGTCGGCGTGAGCATTTCCTTCCGGTGCGAGATCTCCTCGAACATTTTCTCGCCGGGACGAAGGCCGGTGAACTCGATCTCGATGTCCTCGCCCGGCCGGTATCCGGACAACTCGATCATCTGTCGCGCCAAGTCGACGATTTTCACGGGCTCGCCCATGTCCAACACGAAAATCTCGCCGCCCTCGCCGAGCACCGCGCTCTCGAGCACCAGCGAGACCGCCTCGGGGATCGTCATGAAGTAGCGCGTGACTTCCGGATGCGTGACCTTCACGGGCCCGCCCGAGGAGATCTGCCGCTGGAAAATCGGGACCACGCTGCCGGACGAGCCGAGGACATTGCCGAAGCGCACCGCCATGAACCGCGTCGCCGACGCGCCGGCCGCCTGGAGCGCCTGGAGGTAAATCTCCGCGAGGCGCTTGCTCGCGCCCATGACGTTGGTCGGGTTGATCGCCTTGTCGGTCGAGATCAACACGAAGCGGCCGACGCCGCATTCGCCCGCGAGGCGCGCCACCAACGCCGTGCCGAGGGAATTGTTGCGGACCGCCTCGCCCGGCTGGCTTTCCATCATCGGCACGTGCTTGTGCGCCGCCGCGTGGAAGATCACCGCCGGCTTGTACCGCGTCAGGATCTCGCGGATGCGCGGCTCGTCCCCGATGTCCGCCACCAGCGGCACGACGGCGTTGCGCCCGCCGCGCTCGATCAATTCCTGCTCGATGCCGAACAACTGCACCTCGCATCGCTCGACCAACACGAGGAGGCGCGGTGTCTGCGCGAGGATCTGGCGGCAAAGCTCGCTGCCGATGCTGCCGCCCGCGCCCGTCACGAGCACGACCTGGTCGCGAAGGATCTGCCGAAGCCCCGCGGGATCGAGCTTCACCTGTTCGCGACGGAGGAGGTCGGTGATCTGGACCGGGCGCAATTGGGTGATCTTCACGCGGCCGGCGACGAACTGGTCGAGGCCCGGCATCGTGTCCGACGTCATGCCCAGTTCGGCGGCCAACCGAGCGATCTCGCCGACGCGACGCGCGGGGGCGCTGGGCATGGCGATGATCACCTTGCGGATCTGGGTCCGCCATTGCGCGTCCCGCATTTTCTCGGGCGGCCCGGCGATCACGATGCCGTGGAGTTCGTTGCCCCACTTCGAGGGGTCGTCGTCGAACAAGGCGACGGGCTTCAACCGGAGTCCGGGCTTCGAACGCAGCTCGCGGATCAATCCGGCACCCGCCTCGCCGGCGCCGATGATGGCGACGGGTTGGAGCGCGACGCCGGACGCCGCGCCGAGACCCTCCCGGCGATGGATCTCCGACCACCGGCGGAGTCCGACGCGCAACGCGAGAACGCCGCCGGAGAACACCAGGAAATCGACGATGACTACGCCGCGCGGGATGCGGTTCGACGAGAATGTCACCGACGCCCCGAGCACCACGAGGCTCGCGCCCGCGCTCGCGATCAACACCTCGCGGAGGTCGATCAGGCTGAAAAATCCGGGCAACGTCCGCGCCTGCCCGACGGCGACGAGCGCCACGACCTTGGCCGCGATCACCCAGGGAAGGGTAACCAGCAATTGCCGGGCGAACGCCTGCGGGATCGAGCCGTCGAAACGCGCGAGATACGACGTGTACAACGCCACCCCCGCCACCACGAGGTACGCGGCTACGAACGCCACGAAGCGACGGGTCCGACCCTTGATGAGCAGGTCCATTGAAATAAATCTACATGGGGTCCCGGACCGGAAGCGATCTCACGCGAACCCTTCGGGAAGGTGCTCGGCGCCCACGGGCAGGATCGCCCGCGCCGGATTGCCGATCGCCACCCGCGCCTTGGGCACGTCGCGGACCACGACCGCGCCGGCGCCCACCAAGCTCCAGGTGCCGATGCGACGGCCGGGGATCACGATCGCGCCGGTCCCGAGCATCACGCCGTCCTCCACCTCGACCGTTCCCGCGAGGCGCACGCCGGGACAGACGTGGACGTGGTCGCCCAGCCGGCAATCGTGGTCCACCGAACACGCCGTGTTGAGGATGCAATTGGCGCCGACGACCGCGCCGGGATTCACGACCACGCCCGCGAGGACCACGGTTCCGGGCCCGAGTGCCGCGCGCGGGGAAACCGTGGCGTCCGGATGGACGAGCGTCACGGGGATCCCGCCGCGTCCGGCAAGCTCGTGGAAAATACGGGCGCGGATGCGGTTCTCGCCGATGGCGACCACGAAGCGGAACGCGCCGGGGGTTTCCCAGTGGCCGTCGCGCGCCGGCACGACGCGGAGTCCGTCAAGATCGCCGCCGTGCGGATGATCGTCGACGAATCCCACGGGACGGAGACCGGTCGCGCGCGCCGCATCCGCGACGACGCGTCCGTGTCCGCCCGCGCCATAGATCCAGAATGGCAATTCCTCAGGCATGGTTGGCCGCCGTCTCTTCGAAAACCCTTTCCCAATGATCTACCCCGACACGGAGGGCAAGCTCGCGGAAATAGAACTCCCTGCCGCGCCGTCCCATTTCGTCCCGCTCGGCGGGATCCAGCGCGGCCAGACGCGCCGCGGCGCCCGCGATCGCCGCCGGGTTTCCCGGCTCGCATCCGAAGCCGGCGCCCGCGCGCTCGACCAGCGCGGTGGCGTCGCGGCCCACCGCCGCCAACACGGGCCTGCCCGCCGCGAGGTACGCCTGGGTCTTCGAGGGAATCGTGAACTCGAACAGCGGCTTCGGTTGGAGATGGATCAGCACCGCATCCGCCCGCGCCATGATCGCGTTGGCTTCCGCGAGTGGCCGTGATTCAAGGAAGAGCGTGTTGCCCGGCGCGACGCGACGCGCCCGTTCTTCCAACGCCGGACGCATCACGCCCTTTCCCATGAAGACGAATTGGATCTCCGGATTCGTCCTCGCGACCCACCCCGCCGCGTCCACCACCGCGTCCAACGCCTGCACCGTCCCCATGTTTCCCGCGTAGAGAACATTGAAGCGGCCGGCGAATCCCCCGGGCAACGGCGCCGCGTCCACGCTGCCCTCGGCGGGAAGCCCGCTTTCGTCGCACCAGTTGTAGATGCACCGCAACCGTTCCCGCGCGACGCCACGCGACGCCAGAGTCTCGACCATCCCCGGAGACAACGCCACCACGCGCGCCGCCTTCCCGTATCCGCGCCGGCACAGCGCGCCGATGATCGCCCGCATCCAGGACCGTCCCATCCCCGATTGGAACACCGAGTCGGGCCAGAGATCCTGTACGTCGATGACGTACGGAATCCCGCGCAACGCTGAATTGATCGAGGCCATGAACCCAAGCGTGACGAGGTTGTAGACGTACACCACGTCCGGTCGCCATCCCGCCAGCAACGGCACCGCGGACGTCGCCGCGAAGGTCGCGTAGTTCGCCGCCCGGCGGCCGATCGACTCGCCGTGGCTCGGGTACAACGGCACGCGCAGGATGGGAACGCCGTCGATCTCCTCGCGCAGGCGCCAACGGATCGAATGGCCCGGATAGATTTTCCCGCCGGGATAATTCGGGAACCCGGTGAGGATCCGCGCGTCGTGTCCGCGCCGCCGCAATTCCCGCGCGAACGGTACCGACTTGAAGACCGGCTCCGGCGTGCAGAACTGGGAATGGATGAGGATCTTCACGGACGAGCTCAGCCGGAACGATGCGGAAGCGGTCGAGGATTTATCTCACGCCAAGACCGACCAAGGCCATCCAAGGGGGGCAAAGGGAGCCGCGGTGTCATTTCACCTTTCGGTGGGATTCGATGTATGGATCCCAATCCGGGTTCTCGGCTTCTTGGGCGGCCTTGGTCCCCCTTGGCGTGAGGAATTCCGTTTTCCCAACGCATCGTTCCGGATCAAAGCGCCGGCTCCACGAACGCCTTCTTGGCCCAATCCATGTACGCCGTCAGCGCGGGCTCGAACTCGGCCACCGGCTTCCATCCCAGCGCCCGCTCGATCGCCCCGATGTCCGCTCGGCTGTGTCGCACGTCGCCCTTGCGCACGGGCCCGTGGGTCACCGTCGCGCGCAGGCCGGAGACCTTCTGGATCAGATCGACGAGGTGGTTGACGGTGATCGCCGTGCCGCTCCCGAGATTGAACGCGCCGCTCACTCCGCGGTTGGTTCCCGCCGCGAGGTTCGCCGCCGCCACGTCCGCCACGTTGATGAAGTCGCGCGTCTGCTCGCCGTCGCCGTACACCGTGATCGGCTGCCCGTGGATCAACCGCTGGGCGAAGATCGGGATCACGTTGCCGTACGCGTCGAAGCGTTGCCGCACGCCGAACACGTTGAAGTAGCGGAGGCACACCGCCTCGAGCCCGTGCAGTTTCGAGTACGCGAGGCAGAGTTTCTCAGCGCACAGCTTCGTCGCTCCGTAGGGCGAATCGGGCTCCACCGGATGGTCCTCCGCGATCGGCAGCGTTTTCAGCTCGCCGAAAATCCCGGCCGACGACGAGAACACGATCTTGCGCAGCCCGTGTTTCCGCGCCGCCTCGAGCACGTTGAGCGTGCCCATCACGTTCATCGTCGCGTCCACGTGCGGATGGTCGATCGACCGCGCGTTGCCGACCGACGCCGCGAGATGGAACACCACCTCGGTTCCCGCGATGGCGTGGTCGAGCAACGACGGGTCGCGAACGTCTCCGACCACGAGTCCCGCCACCGGAAGCCCGGCGATATTGGAACGGTAGCCCGACGCGAAGTTGTCGAGCACCACCACGTCGTGTCCGCGGTCGAGGAGGAGTCGGACGAGGTTGGACCCGATGAAACCGGCGCCGCCGGTGACGAGGACTTTCATGAGAGCTGGGAGCTGGGAGCGCGGAGTCGGGAGCTGGGAAGGTTTCTCTCTCCCTGCTCCTCGCTCCCTGCTCCCTGCATCAGTATCCGTTGCCCGCGAGGCGGAAGCTCAGGGCGATTTTGGCAACGGTCGCCGCGACGTTGGTCTTCCGGTACTCGACCGGCGCCACCCACGGGCCGGCATCGATCGCGAGCCGCATCCCGCCGACCAACCGGTCGACGATCTGGCCCGCGAGAATGTTGCTGCCGCACTCGGTGGTCTCCGGACGTTCGGTGACGTCGCGGATGGTCACGTTGGGAATCCCGAAGATGCACGCTTCCTCCTGGACCGTGCCGCTGTCCGTGACGACGGCGAACGATGCCTTCTCGAGCCGGATGAAATCGAACAGGCCGAACGGCGGCTCAAGCCGGATCCACGCGGGATCGACCGTCAACCCGAGCTTGCGGATTCGATCGGCCGTCCGCGGATGGACGCTCACGACCGCGGGTTTTCCGAACTCTCGGGCCAGCGTGTCGAGTCCGCCTAGCAACGCCTTCAACCGCTCGGGAAGATCCACGTTCTCCGCCCGGTGCATCGTCACCACGAAGTAGCCGCGCTCCTGCAATCCGAGCCGCGCCAGCACGTCGCTCGCCGCGACCTGCGGCGCGTAGTGCTCGAGCACCTCGAGGATCGGGTTGCCGGTCACGAAGATCCGGTCGCGCCGGATTCCCTCGCGCACGAGGTTCTCCGCGCTGCGTTCGGTGTACGGCAACAGGACCTCGCTGCTGTGGTCGATGATCCGGCGGTTCACTTCCTCGGGAACGCGGTTGTCGTAGCAACGATTGCCGGCCTCGAGGTGATAGACCGGGATGCCGCGCCGCGCCGCGACGATGGCCGCGAGTCCGGAGTTCGTGTCGCCCAACACCAGGAGGCGGTCGGGCTTCTCGCTTTCGAGCAGCGCGTCGATGCGCGTCAGGATCAGCCCGGCCTGCTCGCCGAACGACGACGCCTTCACGCCGAGATGGTGGTCCACGTCGCGGATCCCGAGATCCCGCAGGAACACGTCGCTCAGGTTCGGGTCGTAGTTCTGCCCGGTGTGGACGAGCACCTGTTGGCAATGCCGGTCGAGGGTCCGGATGATCAGGCTGAGCCGGATGATCTCGGGACGCGTCCCGAAAACGGTGAGGATTTTCATTGGGGTTGGAGGGCGACGGCGGGATGCGAGCGGACCTCGTCGAGCTTCAGGAGAAGGGCTTTCATCGCGTCGACATCGAGGCGCGTGGTGTTGTGCGAGTTGTAGTCGTCGAGTTTGGAGACGTCCGCGTTGCCCTCCGAGAAATAGAGGTTGTAGTTCAGGTCCCGGTTGTCCGCCGGAACCTTGAAATAGCCGCCGAGATCCGTCGCGCCGGCGCGTTCCTCGCGGGTCAGCAGGGTCTCGTACAACTTCTCGCCATGGCGCGTGCCGATGACCTTCACGGGATTCTTCGCCTTGACCAAATCGCGCAACGCGATCGCCAGCGTCTCGATGGTGGCCGCCGGCGCCTTCTGGACGAAGAGGTCGCCGGGCTTCCCGTTCTCGAACGCGAACAACACCAATTCCACCGCGTCCTGCAGCGTCATCATGAACCGCGTCATCGTGGGATCCGTGACGGTGAGCGGTTCGCCGCGGCCGATCTGCTCGAGGAACAGCGGGATCACCGAACCGCGCGAGGCCATGACGTTGCCGTAGCGCGTCGCGCAGAAGACGAGCCCGCGCGTGGCCGCGATACGCGAGCGGGCGACCATGACTTTTTCCATCATCGCCTTCGAGATGCCCATCGCGTTGATCGGATACGCCGCCTTGTCCGTGCTGAGAACGACGACGCGGCCCACGCGGTTGTCGTACGCGGCCTGCAGCACGTTGTCGGTGCCGAGGATGTTCGTGCGCACCGCCTCCATCGGGTAGAACTCGCAGGAAGGAACCTGCTTCAACGCTGCCGCGTGGAAGACGTAGTCCACGCCCGCCATCGCCTGTTGCAACCCGTCGAGGTTGCGCACGTCGCCGATGTAGAACTTCAGCTTGGGGCTCCGGTAGTGCCGGCGCATGTCGTCCTGTTTCTTCTCGTCGCGCGAGTAGATCCGGATCTCCCCGATGTCGCCGCCGAGGAACCGGTCGAGGACGGCGTTCCCGAAACTGCCGGTGCCGCCGGTGATGAG
>JANYDN010000058.1 GCA_025363585.1 Verrucomicrobiota bacterium
CAGATTTCGCAGATGTAGGTCGGAACCGGCCCAAAACCCTCCGACGGTTTGAAACATGCCTCACCCAACGTGCATCTGCGTCATCTGCGTCATCTGCGGACAAGGAGGGAACATCGACCTTCGGTTCATTGGTAGGGGGACCAAGATCCAATGACGCGTATCCAAAGGCGGAAGACCGCCAGATCTCGTTTCACTGAACGGTGGGATCCACGATTGGACCGTAATCCACCTTCTTTGCCCATGGATTGCCTTGGTCCCCCACCTTCGGGTGATGGCTCGGGTAGGACTTACGCGAAGCCGCGAAGCGCAAGCCTCTGTTTTCTCCGTTGGCTCCTGTAAAAATCCTTGGGTCCCCACTCAAAGAACGGAACCACGCTCCCATCCGCGGGGGATCCACCTTCGTTCCCTCCGTTTTCTTCTGTAAAAAAACCTCCTCGGACACAGACTTCCGGGACATGGCGGATCGCCCGATCACATCGTTGAACAGTCCGGACGCGGTATTGGAGCAGACGTTGCGTCCCTCGTTGTTTTCGGATTTCACCGGGCAGGCCAAGGTCAAGGAACGGCTGGAGATCGCGGTCACCGCCGCGCGTCGACGCAAGGAGGCCCTCGACCACGTCCTCCTCAGTGGCCCGCCCGGCCTTGGCAAGACCACGCTCGCGAACATCATCGCGCGCTCGATGGAAGCCAATCTCCGCCAGACCAGCGGTCCGGCCATCGAGAAAGCCGGCGACCTCGCGGGGCTCCTCACCAATCTCAACGCCGGCGACGTCCTCTTCATCGACGAAATCCACCGGCTCCAGAAAACCGTCGAGGAATACCTATATTCCGCGATGGAGGACTTCCGGATCGACATCATCATCGACCAAGGACCCAACGCCCGGTCGGTGCCGTTGACCATCCCGCGGTTCACGTTGGTCGGCGCGACCACCCGCAGCGGCTTGCTCAGCGCGCCGTTGCTCACGCGGTTCGGCATCCGCGAGCGCCTTGACTATTACCATGCGGAGCAGTTGCGCTCGATCGTCACGCGCAGCGCGGGATTGCTCGACGTGCCGATCGACGCCGCGGGCGCGATGGAGATCGCGCGCCGCAGCCGTGGAACGCCGCGCATCGCGAACAATCTGCTGCGCCGCGTCCGCGACTATGCCCAGGTCCGCGGCGACGGCCGGATCACGGGCCCGCTTGCGGACACCGCGCTCGCGATCCTCGAGATCGACCAGTACGGCCTCGACGAGATGGACAAGCGGATCCTCGAGGCGATCGTCGTGAAATTCGGCGGCGGACCGGTCGGGGTGAACTCGCTGTCGGTCGCGGTCGGCGAGGAACCCGACACCATCGAGGAGGTCTACGAGCCGTATCTCATCATGGAAGGCTACCTGAACCGCACGCCGCAGGGCCGGATCGCCACCGAGCTCGCGTACAAGCGGCTCGGCATGAAAATGGGCGCCGGTCCCCAGGGACGGCTGATATAAGACATGCGCGCGACGATCGTCCAATTAGACATCGTCTGGGAGGATCCGGCCGCGAACTTCGCCAGGGTCCGGGCGTTGTTGGCCGCCAATCCCCCGCCGCCCGGTGGCCTCGTGGTGCTTCCCGAAACGTTCGCGACGGGATTCACGATGGACTCCGCGCGCGCCGTCGAGGGTGCCGGGGAAGAACAGCAGGCGTTCGTCGCCGGGATTGCGCGGGAACACGGGTGCGTCGCGCTCGGCGGCGTGGTGACGCGATGCGCCGGGATTCATCCGGCCAACGCGGCGGTTGCGTTCGGTCCCGACGGCAAGCGATTGGCCTGGTTCGCGAAAATCCATGGCTTCTCGCCCGCGGGCGAGCACGGGGCTTATACGGCGGGCACTCAAACCACCACGTTCCCGTACGGCCCGTTCGTGGCCTCGCCATTCATATGCTACGACCTTAGGTTTCCCGAAGTGTTCCGCATGGCGTCGGCGTCGGGCGCGGACCTGTTCATCGTTCCCGCCAATTGGCCCGTCCGACGCGAACGCCACTGGCTCGCGTTGCTGACGGCCCGCGCGATCGAGAACCAAGCCTATGTCGTCGCCGTGAACCGCGTGGGACGCGATCCGAACAGCGTCTACGGCGGGCGCAGCGTGGTGATCGACCCGATGGGCGTGGTCGTGGCGGACGCCGGCGAGCAGGAGCGCGTGATCCACGCCGAACTCGACGAGGCTTTGGTGCGTGATTGGCGCCGCGATTTCCCTGCCTTGCGGGACCGGAAGCAGTGGGCGGGTTGAGGCGATGGACCGGTCGGGTTGATACCAAGGTGGGTGACGCCGGCCCTGGCGCCACTTCCGAGGCAACCCAGCACGGGAACTCTTGCTCCAAGCCTCGCTTGTCTCCGGTGACGGCAGGGCCGCCGTCACCCACGCAGGCCGGGGCCCCAACCACGGTGGGTGGCGGCGGCCCGCCGCCACTTCCTGACGGATGCTTCCGAAAACTTTCGGCATGGCGGGGAACTTCTGGCTCCGGGAATTTGCAATGACTTCCCCCACTCCCACTGCGGTGACGGCGGGCCGCCGTCACCCACGGTTTCCATGCTTCGCGGGACCGCAAGCAGCGGGCGGGTTGAATCGACGGTCCGGCCGGTTGCCCTCGCAACCGAACCCATCAGCCAAGGTGGGTGACGCCGGCCCTGGCGTCACTGCAGGGGAGTGCTTCCCACGCCGGCGCTGAGGAACTCGGCAAAGCTTGTCAGGAATGACGGCGGGCCGCCGTCACCCACGGTTTCCAGGGCCTACCCGCAATCAGGCGCCTTTGGATCGCAATGCTTTCAGCGCCGCGTTTTCCGGGCGGGCGGTATAATACGGGTCCAACGGATAACAACCGCTCGCCATTCCATTGCGCGGCGCCGTCGTGCATTCGCTGAAGGTGCGGCAAATCGGACGCGTTTCCAAAGCGCCGCGCTCGAGCGCATGCGCCGCGAATTCCGGATACGACAACACCATCCGACCCAACCCAACGGCGTCGGTCCATCCGTCACGGATCGCGGCCTGTGCCACGTGGGGCAGGAATTCCTGCAAATAGGTATAGCCGCCGCCAATCACCGTCAGGCCCGGCGGCGCGTGCCGGCGCAGCGTCCGTGTCGCCGCGAGATGCAGCGCCACCTCGACCAACGGATCGTGCGCGGGTTGGTAGCCGTCGCTGGGCGGGAACGCGGCCGGACGCACCAGGTGCGGCGTGTAATACGGCGAGCCCGCGCTCGCGCTGACCATCTGCACGCCCAGTTCGCCGAGCAACGCCATGAATCGCAGCGGTTCGGCGAAATCCGGCTCGATGGGGTTCTCCGGGTTCATCCCGAACCCATACCGGTAAGGCAACAGTGCGGCGAAGTCCTCGGGCACGCCCGGTCCCAATTTGCCGGGCTGGGCGCGCGCCGGATCCGGTCGGTGCGGCACGAAATCGAAAACGCTCAGCCGGACGCCGATGCCGATCGGGTTCCCGTCGGCACGGATTCCCGCCACGATCTCCCTCAGCATCCGCGTGCGGTTTTCGAAGGCGCCGCCGTACCGGCCCGGCCGCGTGTGCGCGCCGAGCAATTCGTGCAGCAGGTA
>JANYDN010000062.1 GCA_025363585.1 Verrucomicrobiota bacterium
TCCCGTCGCTTCGTTGCGCAGGGAGGCGCCGGTGTCGGTCGTGAGCGCCGAGTTCCAGCCGGCATTGCGCGACTCGCAGTGGATGCGTCCGACATTCGACGCGCCGGCCAACGCCGTGAGCAGGGCGTGTCCGAACGTGCTATTGCCCTCGACGCGGAGGGTGGTGACCGGCGAGAGATTCCCCACGAGCGTGCAGGAGTGCGCGGCGATGAACTCCGAAGTTTCCACGGCCGGCCCGATGTCGATGCGGCAATCCACCGCGTACACCGCGCCCGCGATCGACCCGCCGGCGAGACCGAAGGAACCGGTCCGCACCTGGAGGCGTCCGCCCGGCGCGACGTCGACGCTTCCGGCGGCCTGCACGAAGGCGACGGCATCGGGGCGCCGAACATCGAGGATCGTGCCGGCTTCGACCGTGATCGCGCCCTCGTTGCGCAGGTCGCCGACGATCTCACGGGGACCGGCGGATCCCACGGCGATCTCGATTCGCCCTTCGCCGGCGTTGGCCAGGACGTCGTGTTCGGTCCGCGTGAGTTGAAACGACGAGCCCCAAGCCGCGTTGATCGATTCGAGGTGGAGCGTGCCGTGGTTCGCGACCGACTGCGGCGCGTTGAGGACGGCGTGTCCCAGGCCGCCGCCGCGAATCCAGAGCGTGTAACCCGGAGGCACGTCGCCCAGCAGTTGGTTTTCGGATCCGTCGCTCACCAACGTGTGCGGGGTGCCCGGCGTTTTCGACAGGCGGAAATTCGTCGCGACAAACCGCACGGGTCCCTTCGCGTCGCCGCCGTTGCCTTCGTACGCACCGGAGAAACGTAGCGACGAATCGGCGTCGGCCTCGAGCCGGCCCGCATTCGAAAGCGATCCCACGAAGTACCGGTCGCCGCCGGAACCAAGGCTCGAGACGATCCGGCCGGTCGGTCCGTTCGAAAGCTTGAACGCGCCGGTATCGACCGCGCTGTTCCAACCGGCGTCGCGTGACTCCAGGCGGATCGTGCCGAAATTGGACGCGTCGTTGGCGAGCGACAGGGCCGCGTTCTGCGTCAACGAGGAGCCCTGGACCGTGAACGTCACCTGCGCCGAGAGGTTGCCGGCAAGCCTGCAGACGCCGCCGAGAAACACCGTCGACGGATTGACCACGCCCGCGGTCGCTTCGACCCGGGAGTTGTTCAGCACGACGCGGCCGGTGATTTGCCCGCCGCCGAACACGAAACTGCCGGCATCGAGGAGCAGGTAGGGGCCGTCGGCCACGGCGACGGTCCCGTCGGATTGGGTCCACTGCGCGCCGCCGCTTTTCGAAATGCCAAGGATGGTTCCGACGGAGACTTGCCCATGGTTTTCGAAATCGCCGTCCAGCGATCGATTGCCGCCCGCACCCGGGTCCACGGAGAAGGTGGAACCCGCCGCGATGATCAACGGGCCTCCCACGGTCGACAGCGTAGAGGCCCAGCCGGCGTCGATACTGTCGAGTCGCAGGGTGCCCCGGTTGACGCGCCCAGAATTCCAGGTCGTCCGGGCGTTGCCGCCGCGACCGGAGCCCCTCACGACCACGGTCAGCCCCGCGGGTATTTCGCCGTCGAGCGTGGAGACGCCGACGACTTGGATCGGTTCCGTGCTCGTCGGCGTTCCCGTCAGCGCGAGTCCGGCGCCCACGACGAGGACCGGCCCTCCGAGGTGGGCGTTGGCCAACGTGAGGGTCCCGGCCCGCGCCTCCAAACCGGACAGCGTCGTCAAAGCGATGCCGGCGATCCTCAGGTTGCGGGACGAGGCGACGCTGGTGACGTGGATGTCGGCGCCGTCGGCGATCACGTCGGGGCCGGCCGCGATCACCGCGTCGTCGGACGCGGACGGCAGCACGTTTGCGCTCCAGTTGTTGGCATCGTTCCAATGGACGGCGTCGCCGCCACCGTCCCAAGTGACCACCGCGGCCGGCGCGAGAGCGGAGAATCCTACGAGGCACGCGGAGGCGATGAGGGTGCGGAAAGGCTGGGTCTTCATGAGGGTTTCACGACGGGTCGCACGGCCGGTTGGGTCGCCACTTGCGACCGGCGCCGCGCGGCCGGTCGGAGGTTTCGCAGCAATCGGAACCGCAATCCCCGTGCCGAGCAAGCCGGAGATTCATGGGGTGGCGCGCGGCCGGCGAAGCTGCCCCTGGGAACGGAGTCGTGGTACGCTTCGCCGCATGCAAACGCTCTCGGAGGTCGTCCGCGCCCTGCGGACCGAGGTGGCCGCGGCGCTCGCGGACGGCGGCGCGTTGCCGGACGGATGTCGCGTCGAGGCCGACCGCGTCGTCGCGACCATCGGCTTCGCAATCGTGAGCGGACCCGACGAGACTTCGTCCCGGCGTCCGCCGCGATTCGTGGTGGCGGGGGAATCGGTGGCCGCGCACACGCTCCGGGTGGAGTTCGCGGTGCGGGACTGCGGCGGCGGCGCGTCGTCGATTTCCAATGGCCGGGCGGTCGAGGAACCCGCTCCGGTGGCGATGGCGGCCGTCGATGCCGGGCGCGCGGTCGAAATCCTTTCCTCCGTCTTCGGCGCGCCGGGATTCGATAGTTCCGCGCGCGCCTCGGTGTTTCGGGAGACGCTCGTTGCCCTGGAGCCCGGCGATGCGCGGCGGTTGATCGAATCGCTGGCGGAAGGCGCGCCGACGGGCGACCGCGGGTTCGACCACGCGCGGCACCTGGTCCGACGCGTCATCGCGAGCGGGCCGGCGAGCGTGGACGTCGGTGTCGCGGCGCTGCGGGGATTGTTCCGCGACCATGACGCGTCGGGAATCCTGTCGCTGGTGGGCGAACGCTGGCGGACGCAGCACGATTGGCTTGAGTGAGGCGACGGGGAGTTTTCAGTTTTCAGTTTCAAGTTTCAAGGAACGCGGTTCCGAGAAGTGTTCAGTGTTCAGTGTTCAGTGTTCAGTGTTCAGTGACGCGCGGCTTGGCTGCGCGCCACGGAACGGCCACGCTCGGCGCGTTCATGCAAACGCTGACGCTCGGCCATTCCCCGGATCCCGATGACGCCTTCATGTTTTACGGCCTTGCGAAGGGATTGATCGCGACCCCGGGCCTCGCCTTCGAACACATCCTCCAGGACATCCAGACGCTCAACGAACGCGCGGTCCGCGGCGAACTCGACATCTCCGCGGTGAGCATCCACGCCTACGCGCACGTGAGCCGCGACTACGCGTTGCTGCCGAGCGGGGCGAGCATGGGCGACGGCTACGGACCGATGCTGGTATCGCGGCGCAGGATGGATCTCGGCGAGGTGTCGCGGGCGCGCATCGCGGTGCCGGGCCGCATGACGAGCGCGTTCCTCGCGCTCCAGTTGTGGCTGGGAAAAACGGCCGACGCGATCGACCACGTCGTGGTGCCCTTCGACGAGATCTTCGCCGCGGTGAAGCGGGGCGATGCCGAGGTGGGGTTGATCATCCACGAGGGGCAATTGACCTATCGCAACGAGGGACTGGAACTCTGCACGGATCTCGGCGTGTGGTGGGGCTCGGAGAACGAGGGATTGCCGCTGCCGCTGGGCGGGAACGTCATCCACAAACGGCACGCGCCGGAATTGCGGAAACGCGTGTCGGACATCCTGACGGGCAGCATCCAGTACAGCCTGGATCATCGTCCCGAGGCGGTGGCGCACGCGTTGCAATGGGCGCGCGACATGGGGCACGACTTGGCGGATCGGTTTGTCGGGATGTACGTGAACCACTGGACGCTGGACTACGGCGAGAAGGGGCGGGAGAGCATCCGGCGTTTCCTCGCGCGCGGGCAGGCGCTGGGCGCGGTGCCCCGCGCGCCCGAGTTGGAGTTCGTCGCGTAGGACCGTGGCCGCCGTCGTGAGACGGTGGATGGAGACCGGCTTCACGCGGGCGGGGACGCCCGCTCGTTGCGCAGCCGGGGACGGCCGCCCTACGGTTCCACCGCGTCACCGCGGCGGCCACGAGGTGTTGCGTACGCTACTTCAACGTCTGCAGGTACGC
>JANYDN010000107.1 GCA_025363585.1 Verrucomicrobiota bacterium
GCGGCCAACAAGGGTTCGTTCGAGGGCGGGTTCGACGTCCGGAGATCGTCGATGGATTCCACCAGTCCGACGCCGAGGAAATTGCCCCAGATGCGGTTCGCGATCGCGCGGGTGAAATAGGGGTTCGACGGCGACACCAGCCAGTCGGCCAAGACCTCGCGACGGTCCCGCGGGTCGTCGGACGCGATCGCCGGGGCGTCGAGCGCCGCGGGCGGCTGCGGCTTGCCCGTGCGCGGCTGGATCAGGTCGCCGTGGGATTCGACGAAGACCGTGCGGCGGCCGTCGCCGCTCCGCGCGTCACCGCCCCAACCTTTGGCACGCACGCGCGCGAAGAGGTTCGCGAATTGGTAATATTGGTCGTTGGTCCATTTCTCGAGCGGATGGTTGTGGCAACGCGCGCAGTTGATGGAGAGCGAGAGGAACGCCTGGCTGACATTCTCGGCCATCGCCTCGGGATCCTGGTGCACGGCGAAGAAATTGGACGCGCCGTCGTCGACCGCGGAACCCCGCGCCGTCACCACCTCGCGCACGAGTCGGTCCCAGGGCGTGTTGTCCGCAACGCGCGCCCGGATCCACTCATAATAGGCTTTCACGGCCTCGGGCCGCAGGCGGCCGCCGTTCACGAGAAGGATGTCGGACCATTTGTACGCCCAATAATCCACGAACTCGGGACGCGCGAACAGGCGGTCGGCGAGGCGCGCGTGCTTGTCCGGGCCCGTGTCCGCGACGAACGCGCGCACCTCGTCCGGCGTTGGCAACCGCCCGATGGTATCCAGGTACGCGCGCCTCGCGAACACCGCGTCCGACGCCGGCGGCGAGGGTTGCAGGTGGAGTCGCTCGAGTTGTTCCAGTACCTTTTCGTCGATGACGTTGGCCCGTTTCGCGGACTTATATAACTCGGCCGGAATGGAATTCGAATAGGGCGAGACCACGCGCGCGACCACGATGCGCGACGAATACCAGGCGGTGATGGCACCCGCACCGGGACCGAGGATGGTCACCTTTCCCTGCGGATCGACGGTAGCGACGGTCTCGTCGGTCGACGTGAACTTGGCCCAGGGAGTGACATCGCGTGCGCGGCCGTCGGTGAAGGCGGCGCGGACGGCAAGCGGGAACGATTCTCCCACGCGGACCGGGCGTTCGGGCGCGTCGATGACGAGCTCGCGGATGCGGGCGTCGTTGGTGCGCGGTCCGGGCGCGCCCTGCGCGATCCATCGCGCGAGGGTGTCGTAGTCGCGCGAGCCGACCTCGAAACGTTTGCCGCCCTTGTGGCGCACGGTGGCCGTTGGCTTGGTGAGCAGGAGGCTCAGGCCCGGATCGCCGGGCTCGATGCGGCGCCCATGCGATTCCCGGGTGATGGCGAGGTGATCCGCGTCGGGATTATATCCGAACAAGGAGAGTCGGAAACCACCCTTGCCGGCCAACGCGCCGTGGCAACCGCCGGTATTGCAACCGGACCGCGAAAGGACGGGGAGAACGTCGTTCCTGAACGAGACCGGTTCCTCCACGGAAGCCGCCGCCGCCCGGGGGAAGCCGACCACCGATAAGAGAATGCAGAGGAGAGCGGAAAGCTGGGGAACCGAGGATTTTTTACCACGGAGCACACGGAGCACACGGAATCCTGGAAACAACATCCCGGCTTTGGCGGTCCCGTTCAGATTCCGTGTGGTCCGTGTGTTCCGTGGTATGATTCCCATGGTCCTATAACTCCTTTGCATCACTCGTCGTGGTACCAAGCCATGGACCGAAGGGAGTTTTACCACGGAGCACACATAATCCCGGAATTGGCCGCCCGGATCCTGTGGTCCCGCTTGGATTCCGTGTGGTCCGTGTGCTCCGTGGTCCAAATCCCATTGTTCTGCTTCTCCGTGGCATCACGCGAAGAGCTCCCGGATGGGCTCGGTTCCGAGGTCGGTCAGCGGGAACGGCCGGCCGCCCGGTCCCGGCAAATGCGATCCGTGGTCGAGGCCGAGGCTGTGGAAGATGGTCGCCACGATGTCGCCGGGTTTCACCGGGCGTTCCGCCGGGAACCCGCCGATCGGGTCGCTCGCGCCCACGACCCTTCCACCCTTCACGCCGCCACCGGCGAAGTAAGCGGTGAAACATCCGGGCCAATGATCGCGTCCGCCCGCCGGGTTGACCTTCGGCGTCCGGCCGAACTCGGAAAGGTTCGCCACCAAGGTGTCATCGAGCATCCCGCGCTGCGCGAGGTCTTCTATCAGCGCGCTATAAGCCTGGTCGTACATCGGGCACACGATGTCCTTCATTCCCGCGATCGACGTGAAGGGCTTCGACCCGTGGATATCCCACGTGATCTCGTCGAACACGGTGAGGAAGGTGTTGATGGTGATGAAGCGGACGCCGCTCTCGACCAGTCGCCGCGCGAGCAGGCAGCACTGGCCGAAGCGATTCATCCCGTAGCGTTCGCGGACCGCGTCCGGTTCGCGGGAGAGATCGAAGGCCGCGCGGGCGGACTCGCTGGTCATGATGCGGAAGGCCGCGTGGAAATTCTGGTCGAGCAACCTCGCGTCCTCGCTGGACTCGAATTCCGTCATCGTTGACTCGACCACGTCGCGCAGCTTGCGCCGGCGATCGAGTCGTTGCGCGCCGATCTGGTCGGGAGGCAAAAGGTCGGGGACCTTGAAATCCTTCCGCGAGGGATCCGCCATCAACGCGAAGGGATCGTGGGCCTTGCCGAGAAAACCGCCGGCCTGGCCGTTGGGAAGATTGCCACCGCCGCGTCCCATCAATTGCGGCAACACCACGAACGGCGGGAGGTCCGTGCGACGTCCGAGCAGATGGGACACCACGGACCCGACGTGGGGCGTCTGGATGCCGCCCGTGAAGCGCCGGCCGGTCTGCATCATTTGCCATCCGGCGTCGTGCACGGCCGCGCCGTCGTGACTGCACGAGCGCACGAGCGAGAATTTGTCGGCGATCGCGGCGTGGCGCGGGAGGAGTTCCGAGATCTCGAACGCGTCGGACTTGGTGCGGATCGGCTTGAACGGCCCGCGGATTTCCAACGGCGCGTCGGGCTTCATGTCCCACAGGTCGATGTGGCTGGGCCCGCCGAGATTGAAGATCATGATGCACGAGCGTCGGTCGGCGGCGGCGGTCGCGACGCGTCCCTCGGCTTGTGCGCGGAGGAATTGGGGAAGCGAAAGGCCGATGGCGGCGAGCGTCCCGATCTGGAGGAACTCGCGTCGGTTATGCCCGGCGCCACAGAGGCGCGCGCGATCCCGCGGGGATTCTGCGAGGAAATCGAGCATGCGGGCATCCTGCCAAAGGCGGGCGGGGAAACGCCAGCGGGCGGAAGGGGAAAAGTGGGGGGTCGAGGAATTGTCCGACGCCAAGGAATTATCTCACGCCAAGGGGGACCAAGGCCGGCCAAAACCCAGGTCGGATCCCTGCAACGGGGTTTTCACGCCAAGGTGCCAAGACGCCAAGAGGGAGGGAGAAATGAAGTGATCCGATCGTGGCGGGACGTAGCGCGGGCGGCGGGTGTGGAGCGGGCGTCCTCGCCTGCGCAAATCACGGGCGTCCTCGCCCGTGCCGCGCGAGTCACGCTGGCACCGTGAGGAACGCACCGGGGACGGTGCTGTTTGCGCAGGCGGGGACGCCCGCTCTACGTCTTGCCTGCTCGGGCGGCGGGATACTTCGCGCGACTGCAATTCGCGACGTAGGCTCTTGGCCCTTCTTGGTTCCCCTTGGCGTGAACAATAATCGGCCTTCCTCCGCGCGCTTCTCAACCAACGGCCAAACGTCCACCCTGTCCGCGCATGCCGGTCCATCATCTGCCCGCCCTTCGCGCACTCCGTGCCGTTGCAGTGCTGCTCGCGTTGGCGTCCGGGACCCCCGCCACGCGCGCCGACGAGATCGCGGCGGACCAGCGCGAACGCGAGGAACCCGGCGCGCCGCTCGCGTTGGACAAGGCCGCGGGCGCGATGACGCTTCCCCCCGGCTTTTCCGCGACGCTCTTCGCCGGCGAACCCGACGTCCACCAACCCATCGCGCTCTCCCTCGATCATCGTGGTCGCCTTTGGATCGCCGAGAACGACGCCTATCCGAAATGGGAAGCACATGGGAAGGATCGCGTCGTCGTGCTCGAGGACACCGATGGCGACGGCCATTTCGACAAGCGACTTATATTCGCGGAGGGACTGCATTATGTGAGCGGCGTGTTGGTCGGTGCGGGCGGCGTGTGGGTGCTGGACGTTCCCAACCTCCTGTTCTACCCGACCGCGCCCGGCGGCGATCGCCCGTCCGGACCGCCCGTCGTGAAGCTCGACGGCTGGAGCGCGAAGGGAATCCACAATCTCGCCAACTCGATGACGTGGGGTCCCGACGGGTGGCTCTACGGTTGCAACGGCACGATATTCGACATCGAGATCGGCGCGCCCGGTACCCCGAGGGATCGCCGCGTGAAAATAAACCGCGGCCTTTGGCGGTATCATCCGGTCACCAAACGCTTCGAGAAATACGCCGAGGGCACCGCGAACCCGTGGGGACTCGACTACGACGAGCACGGCCAGTTCGTGATGTCGAACAACGTCGTCTCGCACCTCTGGCACGCGATCCAGGGCGGGCATTACCCCCGGGTTAGCTATGGGAACGATTCGAATCCGCATGGCTTCGAAATGCTCCCCACCATCGCCGATCACCTTCACTGGGGCGGCGGCGACTGGACCACTTCGCGCGGGGGCACGGGCATTCACAGTGTCGCGGGCGGAGGCCATTCGCACGCGGGCTGCATGTTGTATCTCGGCGATTCCTTCCCGGCGCAATACCGCGGCACCGTCTTCATGTGCAACACGCACGGGCACCGCGTGAACAACGACGCACTGGAACGCCGCGGGTCGGGATTCGTGGCGCGGCACCGTCCCGATTTCCTCATGGCGAACGACCCGTGGTTCAAGGGCGTCAGCGCGCAGTACGGTCCGGACGGGTCGGTTTATATCATCGACTGGAGCGACGCCGGCGAATGCCACGACGTGGACGTCACCGACCGGAAGCACGGCCGGGTGTTCCGCGTCGCGTACGGCGATGCCAAGCCGACGCCGGTGGACCTGAACAAGGAAAGCACTGCGCTACTCGTCGGAATGCAGGCGGGTCGGAACGAATGGTTCGCGCGCCACGCGCGGACGGTCTTGGCGGAGCGTGGCCTCGACGACGC
>JANYDN010000109.1 GCA_025363585.1 Verrucomicrobiota bacterium
CAAAATTCGCGATCCCAACCCCTGCGGGGTCGGTTGCGCTCGGCTCGCTACGCTCGCCATCGCTCCACCTCCCCCGCAGGGGTTGGGTGGGAGCAGCCAGAGAGCAAATTACAGAAAGCTTCTTACACCGGCATTCGCCGCAGGTTGGGACTTTGGCCTCACCGTGCTCAACGTGGTGCATTGTCGCCATTGCACGCCTGACTCCTACCCAAACCAGGTGGAATTGGATACCCGCGTCAGTTTGGAACGCGAATTCGGTCTGGATCCAAACCGCATTGCGACTGCTCTTTCCGCCTACCATCTGATCAAACACCCAAAGCTTGTGGTCAACGGGCTTCACGTCATGCCACGTGTGCACAAAGCAGTTGAACTCCTTGATCGCCTGATTGCACTGGCGGAGCACCTCAACCGAGATTGGAACTGCGAGGATGCAAGTGGAAGAAGCTTCCAGAACGGTGGCGGCTTTTGGTCCACATTCGCGTCGTCCGGCGGCATCCAGTGGTATATTGTGACAGAGGCAGACCTCAGTACCACCCACATGCTTACCGTTCTCGATGCAACGGAGCTTATGCTCAAGTAGCCGCGTGCCCAAAATCAAACCCGACACAGGTGTGTCGGGTCTTTTCTATCCCTCTACCGGAACCCTCGGAGTCAAAGAAGTCTCCGAAATTCCTCCTCGGTCAACCCCGCCTGCCGAAGGATTCTCTTCATCAGTCCTCGCTTCAAATCTCCACCGTGTATGGGAAGTGTGGTCTCGAAGCCTGACAATGGATTCGATAACGACAGGTGGCTTCCACGCTGGCCGCTTTCGACAAAACCCGCCCGTTTCAAAGCTCTTAAGGCTTTCCCAATGTCAATCGTAGGAAGTCGGGTCATGCCGTTTTTGGCATGCGCACGAAAACCGGGATCCGATAGTTCCCTTTTACCCGTCCTTCGACTGGAAGCGGCTTACCACGCTTTGTAAGCGCAGCGAGATGGCAGGCGATCGCTTCCGTTGCACGAGCTTCAATATCTGAGAGGTTTTCTCCCTGGGTAAAGCAGCCTGGCAATGCGGGAACCTCCGCCCAGTATCCGCCCTCCTTCGCCCTATGAACGTTCACGATGTATTCAAACATTTGCATACTAGCATTTTACCATGGATACCTTAATCGGCGCAAATTGACGCCGCTTCCTTCACTACTCGGCCACACTTTCATCCACGAATCTGACGAACCTTGGATTCTGGCTGCGCTTGATACGATCCCAGCTTGCCCTCGGCACAGGAAGCGATAGGACATCTCGAATGTCGTCACTGATCGAGTCCAAGGGCTGGAGCTCGTCGTCTTGGATTGCCCTCCAGGTCGTAAATAGGTGCAGGAATAGGTCGGTGACGAAGACTAATTCCTCTTCGGTGAGTGGCCGTGATGCCAAATTGGCCTTCGGGTCAAGAACCCTGGCGAGACTCGGTCGACCGTAGAACTCTTTCCAGATGTCGCGATGCGCCGCGGCGAGACTGATGAGGTTCCCAACTCGCCGAGACCGAACTTCCCTCTGAAGGGTGATCACCCCCAAAGCAATTCCAAGGGACCCGATAAGATCGGTTGCGTGTTCGGTGATCCAATGGAGCAGGTCGTGCATCCGCCCATTGTACCACGGATGGCGCCGGTGGATCAGAGCTGGCTGGGGATATCTCCCTTCGCGAGCACCAAGGTCCTGCGCGGAATCATGACAACGCGCTCGTCGGGACCGCATCCGACCGTCGGCGGAAGCTTCCCTATCGCCTTCTCCGTGATGTCGATTCCGATCACGGCGAAGTTTCCATCGTCCATTGCCAGAATGTCCGGGCATCCCTTCAAGGCAACCGTCGCCCGTCCGTTGAGGTGGGGATCTGGCCCCAAGCGACCTTTGAACATGGCTTGACTGTGCCTATAGGCACAATGCGTGTCAAATCGGTTATCGGGTATTGCTCCGGGGTGGCGGAGTCCAGACCAGACCGAGTAAACGCTGAGGTGATTCGCCTTTTGGCGGAACGCCGGAAGGCGCTGGGCGTCTCGATGAATGCCCTGGCCGGCAAAGCGGGCATTTCCCACGCGATGGTGAGCAGGGTTGAGCATGGTCTGCGGAGACCAACTCTGGACACCCTGCTGCGCATGTCTGGAGCGTTGGGGATTGAGCTTTGGCCACTCCTCAAAGCGGCCGAGGAGGTTTCGCCTCCCGGACCAAGCAAGAAAGTTTGAGACGAAGGCGGGTGGCATCTGGGACTCGTCGGCCCTGTTGCTGAGATGTGGCCACGCCGAGGAGCGGCGATCTTGAGATCACGATCGGGTCGTTGGTTTCGAAAGGATGACATCCGATCATCGGAGGGAATCCACATTAGCCCGACGGTGACCGTGGAGATGGTGCCATGGCTACGGCATCGGAATGCTGGGGAGGGCCAAGGAGCGGCCGCCGAAGCGGGGAGGAGCCGCCACAGAGGTTGCGAAGTTCGTCCGGAAAATCTCAGTTTCTCACGGCCTGTCACGACCCCATCGCCAGAGCCCGAACATTCCCGATCCTCACCCTGAAACAGTACGCGAAATCAGGCCCTTTCCGCTGAAAACGGCGCCTTCCATTCCCGGTTTTATTCCCGGTTTTGGAATCGGGAGAAAACCAATCTTTCAGAACTACCTACACCTCAATGCGTTATGAAAAGTGGAGCGGGTGAAGGGAATCGAACCCTCGCCTCAGGCATGGGAGGCCCACGTTCTACCATTGAACTACACCCGCACGCGCCGAAGACATTCCTAACGCCGCGGTTTCCACACGGCAATCCAAGATTTCCCGTTCGACCGGATTTCCCTGTTTGCCACCAGTGTTTCGGTGCGGCTGCTCGCGAAGCTCTCCCGTCGGGTTGTTTTTGGGGGAATTCTCACGCCAAGGCGCCAAGACGCCAAGAAAGGCCGGAATCCAGCGCAGTCCCTTCGCCGCCCGCTCCACGCTCCACGCTCCCGACTCCCCCACTCCCCCACTCCCCTGCTCCCGGCTCCCGGCTCCCGGCTACCCGCCGCCCGCGCATGGCCAAACAATCCGTTGACCGTTCTGCCGCCCCCGGTAACCTCGCGTGTCCGTTTTTTGCAATCCTTTAACTGAAATCGAACTGACTATGGCAGTGAACGTCGCCATCAATGGGTTCGGCCGCATCGGCCGTCTCGTCTTCCGCGCTTTGGTCGAACAAGGCCTCGTCGGCAAGGAAATCAACGTCGTCGCCGTCGGTGACATCGTCCCCGCCGACAACCTCGCGTACCTCCTCAAGTACGACTCCACCCAGGGCCGCTTCGCCGGTACCGCCACGTCGAAAAAGTCCTCGCCCGACAAGGCCGAGGACGATGTCCTCGTGGTCAATGGCCAGGACATCCTCGTGGTCAGCGCCCGCTCGCCCAAGGATCTTCCCTGGAAGAAACTCGGCGTCGACATCGTCATCGAGTCCACCGGACTCTTCACCGACGCCACCAAGGATCCCGCGCAGGTGGACAAGTCCGCCTACGGGCACATCGTCGCCGGTGCCAAGAAGGTCATCATCTCCGCCCCGGCGAAGAACGAGGACATCACGCTCGTCATGGGCGTGAACCACGAGAAGTACGATCCCGCCGCCCACGCCGTCATCTCCAACGCGAGCTGCACGACGAACTGCCTCGCGCCCCTCGTGCACGTCCTCCTCAAGGAAGGTCTCGGCATCGAGGAAGGCCTGATGACGACCGTCCACGCGTACACCGCGACGCAGAAGACCGTCGATGGGCCGTCGAAGAAGGATTGGAAGGGTGGCCGCACGGCGGCGCAGAACGTCATTCCCAGCGCCACCGGCGCGGCGAAGGCGGTCGCGCTCGTCTGCCCCGAGGTCAAGGGCAAGCTCACCGGCATGGCATTCCGCGTCCCGGTTCCCACGGTCTCCGTGGTCGACCTCACGGTGAAGACCGTGAAGGACACCAGCTACGCCGAGATCTGCGCCCTCTTCAAGAAGGCCAGCGAGACGTACCTCAAGGGCATCCTCGACTACACCGGCGACGAGGTGGTCTCGAGCGACTTCATCCACGACAACCACAGCTCCATCTTTGATGCCGGGTCCGGCATCGAGTTGAACAAGCGCTTCTTCAAGCTGGTGAGCTGGTACGACAACGAGTGGGGTTACTCGAACCGCGTGGGTGATCTTGTTCGGTTGCTGATCGCCAAGGGGCTCTGAGCTGGGGCGACGGTCGGTTTTGAAAAGGCGGCGATCCGAGAATTCGGGTCGCCGTTTTTTGTTTTGCGGCGTAGCGCGGGCGTCCTCGCCTGCGCAGGAAGCACCGTCTCGGTGCGCTTCGGCATGGCTTTGTCGATCGGGCGGGGACGCCCTTGTTTGCGCAGGCGGGGACGCCCGCTCTACGTCGCGCCAAGGAAGCAATCGCAGGCGGGACGCCCGCGGTTACCGCAGCCGGGGACGGCCGCGCTACGTCTTGTCGCGCCCCAGCTCGGTTCGGCCGCTTCAAACTTGAAACTGAAAACTTGAAACTCCCCCCGCTTGTCCGACACGGCTTCGCGCGGGGGGATCGTTGAGGTCCACCGTCTCACGACGGCGGCCACGTAGCGCGGGGGATGTCTCGGTCCGCCATCTCACGATGACGGCCACACCACGCCCGGCTCACCCCACCAACTGGCGCAGGACGAACGGGAGGATCCCGCCGTGCTGGTAGTAATCGATCTCGATCGGGGTATCGATCCGGCAGCGCACGGCGATGTCCTCGACTTTGCCGTCCTTGCGCGTCACGCGCAGGACGAGGTCTTGCTGCGGCTTCAAATCCGAGCCGAGCCCGACGATGTCGTACGTCTCCGTGCCGTCCAGCTTGAGCGTCTGCGCCGTGGTGCCTTCCTTGAATTGCAACGGCAGCACGCCCATGCCGACGAGGTTGGAGCGATGGATGCGCTCGAAGCTCTGCGCGACCACGGCCTTCACGCCGAGCAGATTGGTTCCTTTCGCGGCCCAATCGCGGCTCGATCCGGTGCCGTATTCCTGGCCCGCGATCACCACCAGCGGCGTGCCGCGCTTTTGGTATTCGATCGACGCGTCATGGATCGACAGCTTGGTCCCGTCGGGTTGGAGCAAGGTGTCGCCGCCTTCCTGTCCGCCGAGCATCAGGTTCTTGATGCGGACGTTCGCGAACGTGCCGCGCGTCATGATGCGGTCGTTGCCGCGACGGCTGCCGTAGCTATTGAAGTCCTCGTGCGTCACGCCGTTCTCGAGCAAATACCGCCCCGCGGGACCCGACTTCTTGATCGAGCCGGCCGGCGAGATGTGGTCGGTGGTCACCGAATCGCCGAAGATGCCGAGCGCCCGCGCGCCGCGGATCGGGGCGATCGAACCCGGGGTCATCTTGAAATCGACGAAGAACGGCGGCTCCTGGATATAAGTCGACTTCGTGTCCCACGCGTACACGAGGCCGGTCGATGCCGGGATCTCGTTCCACTTCGGGTTTTGCGACGCGAAGTCCGCGTACAACTTGCGGAACACCTCGGGCTTCAACGCGGATTGCATCGCCTCGCGCACTTCCTGGAGCGTCGGCCAAAGGTCGGCGAGATAGACGGGCGTGCCGTCCTTGCCCGTGCCGAGCGGCTCGCAGCTCATGTCGATGTCGACGCGGCCCGCGAGCGCGAACGCGACGACGAGCGGCGGCGACATGAGGAAGTTGGCCTTGATCGACTGGTGGACGCGCGCCTCGAAGTTGCGGTTGCCGGAGAGCACGGACGCCGCGACGAGATCGTTCTTCACCACCGCGTCCTCGATGACGGTCGCGAGCGGGCCGGAGTTGCCGATGCACGTCGTGCAACCATAGCCGACCGTCTGGAATCCGAGTTGGTCGAGGTACGGTTGCAGGCCGGTCTTCGCGAGGTAATCGGTGACCACGCGCGATCCGGGCGCGAGCGAGGATTTCACCGCGGGGTTCGGGTGGAGGCCGCGTTCGACGGCTTTTTTCGCGAGCAGGCCGGCGGCGAGCATCACGCTCGGGTTCGACGTGTTCGTGCAACTGGTGATCGCCGCGATGAGGACGGAGCCGTGTCCGAGCGTCGCGTGACCCGAGCCGTTGAGATCCACGTCGGCGCGGCGCGTGGAGAATTCGCCGCGGGTCTTGCCGAATCCATTCTCGTTCACCGGACGGGAGAACGCCTGGAAGAACTCGCGCTTCATGTTGCCGAGTTCGATGCGGTCCTGCGGGCGCTTCGGGCCGGCGACCGACGGCTGAACGGTCGAGAGATCGAGGCGCAACACCTGCGAGTAATCGACCTGCCCTTCCTGCGGGATTCCCCACAGGCCCTGGGCGCGATGGTAGTTCTCGTACGCCGTGCAGAGTTCCTCGCTGCGGCCGGTGCCGCGCAGGTAATTCACGCACTCGGCGTCGACCGGGAAGAAACCCATCGTCGCGCCGTACTCGGGCGCCATGTTGGCGATCATCGCGCGGTCGACCACGGGCAACGCCGCGGCGCCGGGCCCGAAGTACTCGACGAATTTGCCGACGACCTTCGCCTTGCGAAGCATCTGGGTCAGCGTCAACGCGAGGTCCGTCGCGGTCACGCCCTCGCGCAACGCTCCGGTCAGGTGCACGCCGACGACGTCGGGCGTGAGGAAATACACGGGCTGGCCGAGCATGCCGGCCTCGGCCTCGATGCCGCCGACGCCCCAGCCGACGATGCCAAGGCCGTTGATCATCGTGGTGTGCGAGTCGGTGCCGACGAGCGTGTCGGGATACACGACGGAGTCCGCGGAGGTCAGGATGCCCTTGGCGAGATACTCGAGGTTGACCTGGTGGACGATGCCGATGCCGGGCGGGACGACCTTGAAGGTGTCGAACGCCTGCATGCCCCACTTGAGGAACTGGTAGCGCTCGCGGTTGCGGATGAATTCGAGATCGAGGTTTTTGGCGAAGGCGTCGCCAGTGCCTGCGAAGTCCACCTGCACGGAGTGGTCGACGACGAGATCGACGGGGACGAGGGGCTCGATGATCCGGGGATTCTTGCCGAGGCGCTGGACGGCGGAGCGCATCGCGGCGAGATCGACGAGCAGCGGCACGCCTGTGAAGTCCTGGAGGACGATGCGCGCGACGACGAAGGGGATCTCGGCGGTGCGGACGTCGTTGGGCTTCCACGCGGCGAGTTCGCGCACGTTGGATTCCTGGACCTTTTTGCCGTCGCAATTGCGAAGGACGGCCTCGAGGACGACGCGGATGGAAACGGGCAGGCGGGAGACGGGAAGACCGAGGGACTTCTCGAGCGCGGGCAGCGAGTAATATTTCCCGGTCTTGCCGTGGCCGAGATCGAGGGACTGCAACGTGCCGAAAAGGTTGTGCGGCGAGCTCATGCGCGTGTCTTGGTGCGGAATCCGTGAAAACTGTTTAACTCCCGCAAATCTGCGGTCGCGGCCGGGAACGCGTCAAGAAGTCGGACGCGGCAAGACGCGGTGGATTGGGAAGAACGTAGCCGCCGCGGTGACGCGGTGGATTGGCCTGGCCGTAGCGCGGGCGTCTCGCCTGAGTGGAGGCTTGGGCGGGCAGGCCCGTCTGCGCGGGGCGGCATGCTTCGGTCCACCGTCTCACGACGGCGGCCACGTAGCGCGGGCGTCCTCGCCTGCGGTAGAGCGGGCGTCCCGCCTGCCGTAGAGCGGCCGTCCCCGGCTGCGCAGGAAGCACCGTCCCGGTGCGCTTGGCTTTGGCTTCTTCAGCCTCGGGCGGGGACGCCCTCGTTTGCGCAGGCGAGGACGCCCGCTCTACGTCGTGCCGAGGAAGTGGACGCAGGCGAGACGCCCGCGCTACGTCCGGGCCGCCCCGGCTCGACTCGGCCGCTTGAAGCTTGAAACTGAAAACTTGAAACTCACCCGACACAAACGGCCGGCTTCCCGTGGGAAGCCGGCCGTTGCGAAAACGGATTGTCGAAAGACGACTCAGCGCAGGCGGAGCGCGATCTGCGTGTTGATCTCGGCGGCGAGATCGATGTCGGCGCGGCCGCCGGAACGACGGGCTTGGACCAACACGCGGGTGATGCGGGGCTCGACCTCGTCGACGCGCACCCAGAGCTTCCGGCCGTTCACGTTTCCGGTGAGGACCCGGGAGGTGACGTTGTCGCCGGTGAGGGCGCCGTTGAACTCCAGCACCGCGCGCGCGGCCGCATAGACCTGCTCGACGGGACGCTCGTAGCGGCCCTCGATCGTGTCCTTGGAGAACGGCACGCCGGCTTTATAGGTGCCTTCCTGACTCTTGTAGCAACCGGCGCCGAGAGTCGCACCCAGCGCCACGGCGATGACCGCCAACAGCTTCTTCATTGGCTTGAGATGCAATCAGGAAACGCCGGTGCGTCAAGCGCGCTCCTGCTTGAATGAAAGAAGATCCTTGAAGGCTGTCCGTTGGGAAAAGGGGAATTCATCACGCCAAGGGGGACCAAGGCACGAGACGCCCGCTCTACGCCCGACCTTCCCGCTTGCCCGGTCCGTGCGGACTTCCGACACTCGTCCATGAGCACCCCCCGTCCGAGCACGCCCCTCCGGCTCGCTTGGACCGTGCTCCCAAGGCTCGTCCTCGGCTCCCTGCTCTTCGCCTGCCCGCTGCTCCCTGCTCTTGTCGCCGGATCGCCTTCTTCCAATCTTTGGTGGTCGCTCAAGCCCGTCACGGCCGTCGCGGTTCCGGACGACGCCTCCGACCTTCCCAATCCCATCGATCGTTTCGCGCGCGCGGCACTGCGTTCCAAAGGGCTGGTTCCGGTCGAAGGCGCGACCAAGCCCGTCTTGTTGCGACGGTTATATCTCGACCTGACCGGTCTTCCGCCGACGACCGCCGAACAGGACGCCTACCTCGCGGACGATTCCGCCGAAGCCTATGGGAAGGTCGTCGACCGACTCCTCGCGTCGGAGCAACACGCGGTGCGTTATACCCGGCGCTGGCTCGACGTCTTGCGTTATGCCGATCTCGACGAGCACCTGCCGGCGTCGGCCGGAGTCCATCTCTGGCGCGATTGGATGATCAAGGCGCTGCAGGAGGATTTGCCGTACGACCACTTCGTGCGGGTCCAATTGACGGGACAACGATCGGCCTCGCGGACCCAGATTTCCGCGACGGGACACCGCTTCCGCGTCGAGCCGCGTCCCGACGACCTGTTCGCGCTGGGTTTTCTCGCGCGTGGCGCCGGTGCGGATCCGCAGGACCTCGCCATCGCGTCGGTCGAGACGGTGTCGGGCGCGTTCATGGGGATGACCGTCGGGTGCGCGAAATGCCACGACCATCGGTACGATCCGATCACGCAGCGCGACTTCTACGCGATGAAGGCGTTGTTCGATCCGCTCGTGATCCGGAAGGTGCCGCTGGCGTCGGCGTCCGAGCTGTTCGCGTCGGGCAAGACGATGGCGGAGGTCGCCAGGAAGCGGGCGCTGATCGAGCAACCGATGAACGCGCTCGCCGAGCCCTATCGCAACCGGCTCCGCGAGGAACGCATCCGGATGTTGCCGGCGGAAATCCAATCCGTGATCCACAAGGTGGAGAACGAACGCACGGTCGCGGAGCAAAAGATCGCCGATGACTATTATCCCATATTGAGGATCGATCCGGAAAAGATCACCGAGGTGATGTCGAAGGAAGACCGCGAACAGTACCAAGAATACCAGAAGCAGTTGCGGGCGGTGGGCGAGGGACCGGGCGCGGGCGGCGTGCCGGTGTTTTGGACCGTGGAGAACGACCGTCTCCGCGAGACGGCGAAGTCTTATATACTCACCAGTGGCGATCCGGCGCGGCCGCGCCTGAACGAGGAGGTGACACCCGGATGGCCCTTCGCGTCGGCGCCGCCGGATTTCCGGGACGGACGCATCGAGGCCTTCTCCGACTGGCTGACCTCGGCGGCAAACCCGTTGTTCGCGCGCGTGGCGGTGAACCGGCTCTGGCAATGGCATTTCGGCACCGGCCTGGTCAAAACGCCGAATGACTTCGGCCAACTCGGCGGGATGCCGTCCAACCCCGCCCTGCTCGATTGGCTCGCGTCGGAGTTCGTGCGGCGGAACTTCAGCATGCGGGAAATGCATCGCCTCATCGTCACCTCGCGGACGTATCAAATGGCGTCCCAAGCACCGGCGGAATCCGCCGCGAATCTGGCAAGCGATCCCGACAATTCGTTGCTATGGCATTTCCCGCTGCAACGACTGGAGGCCGAACCCGTGCTGGACTCGATCCACGCGGCCGCCGGCAATCTCGATCTCGCCGTGGGCGGACCCTCGTACGAACTCGCGTCGGCCAAGAAAAAGGGCGGCAAACCGCCCGAGGAATCCGCCGGGCATGGGTATCGCCGCGCCGCCTATATAACCCGTGGCTTCTCCAGCAGCCGCGACGTCCTGCCGGCGTTCCTGCAGGACTTCGACGTCGACGACGGACGCGTCCCCTGCCCCGTGCGAACGCAGACGGTGACCGCGCCGCAGGCGCTCTTCCTCATGAACAGCGCGGAGATCGACGCCGCGGCGGAAGCCCTCGCCAAGCGCCTCGCGAAGGAAACGGAGGGCAATCCGGCGCGGTCGGTCGATCTCGGATTCCGGCTCGTGCTCTCGCGCGGACCCACCGACTCCGAAAAGCGCGAGGCTTTGGCTTATATAGGAGACGATCCCGAACGGCTCCGGCAATTCGCGTGGATGCTCTTCAATCTGGACGAATTCATCTATGTCCGTTGAACCGCATCCAGCCGGACACCTTTCGCGCCGGCGCATGATCCACCGCCTCGGCGGCGGTTTCCTGGGGCTCGCTATGGGCGGGTTGCGGGCATCGGAGGAAGCCGCGGACGGGATCGCGGGCCCGCATTTCGCGCCGCGCGCCAAGTCGGTGATCTTCCTGTTCATGTGCGGCGGGGTTAGCCATATCGACACCTTCGATCCCAAGGACAACAAACACGCGGGCAAGCTGATCGACGCCGTGGGTTTCGGGGACAATCTTGCGTCGATGCGGCGGCCGGTGATCCCGTGCCTGCGCACGTTCACCCGGCACGGGAAATCCGGCATTCCCGTTTCGGATTGGTTCCCGCATGTCGGCGGCGTGATCGACGACATCGCGGTCGTGCGCTCGATGTGGTGCCACGAGTCGAACCATTTCCCGGCGGTGATCGAGACCTGCACGGGTCACCAGGGAAGGCAGTTCGACCACCCGACGTTTGGCAGTTGGATCGCGCGCGCGTTGGGCACGGCGAACCGCAACCTGCCGGTCTTCGTCAGCATCGGGCGTCCCTCGTCGCCGGTGCAATTGACCGGCGGCTATCTCGGCGCGGGCGTCGCCGCGACCCCATTCCAGAGCGGCGACGTCCCGATCGCGAATCTAGTTCCGTCCGGCGGCGGGTCCGCCGCGGACCGCGAGCGTTCCATGGAAATGCTCGGGAACATGAACCGCGCTTTCCGCGAGGAGTACGCGATCAATTCGGACATCCAGGCCCGGCTCCGCACCTATGAACTGGCGGCGCGGATGCAATTGTCCGCGCCCGAGGTCGTCGATATTTCCCGGGAACCCGAATCCGTGAAATCGCTTTACGGGATCGGCGCGCCGGCGACGGATGATTTCGGGCGCCAGCTCTTGTTGGCCCGGAGGCTCGTGGACCAAGGCGTGCGGTTCGTGCAGGTCTGCCATGCCGGCGGCGGCAACGGAGGTTGGGACGCGCACGGCGACATCAAGAGCCACGGTCCGCTCTGCCGCGCGACCGACCAACCGATCGCGGGCCTGCTGAAGGATCTGAAACAACGCGGGATGCTCGACCAAACGCTGGTGGTCTGGACGAGCGAGTTCGGCCGGACGCCGTGGTCGCAGAACACGACTGGCCGCGATCATAATCCGAAGGGTTATACCTCATGGCTCGCCGGCGGCGGGATTCGAGGTGGGATCGTCCACGGCGCCACGGACGAGGTGGGATACAAGGCGGTTCAGGACCGTCACTATTATAGTGACCTGCACGCGACGATCCTCAACCAGATGGGACTTTCGCCGCAGCGGATGGAAATCACGGTGGCGGGCCGCAAGGTGCGACTGGTGGAAGACGGCGATCCCATCCGGCAGATCATCGCGTAGCGGCCCCGCCGCGCCGCCGCCAACCGAGGCTTGAATCGAGTCGGCGGATGAAGTGTCCTCTTGATCGTGTAGTCCGTTCGCAACCGTCGAAGCCCAACATGAAACCCAACCCGGCCCGCCGACCCATCCTGCCCGCCCGCATCGCAAGGTTCATTCTCGCTGCATTCGGTTTCCACGCGGCCCTCGCGCAATTCCTCTTCTCGGACGGTTTCGACGCCGGACCGTCGCCGTCGTGGAGCAATACCCGCGGGGCATGGGCGGCGTCCGATGGAACCTATTCGGCGACGCAACCCCAGAACGTCCCGCCGACATTCACCAGCCTGCCGTTCGTTCTCCGCAATTTCGCGATCGACGTCGACCTGCACCACGTCGCCGACGGCGGCGTCTGGCTTCGCAGCGACGCCTCGGGCACCAACGGAGTCCTGTTGGTTACCGGTGGCAACGGATGGGGCAGCGGCATCCGCGGCGGCAACGCCGGGCGGTCCATCTATTGGCACGTGATCACCACCGCCAACTTCAACAACCCGCCGAAACTCGCGGAGGTCGGCGGCGTCTTCGATCCCGGGGTGTCCAACGTCCACCTCCGCGTCGAGGTCGAGGAGGACCGCTACTCGGCATTCCTGGACGGCTCCACCACGCCGGTCACCTCGATCGTCGACACGGACCACAAGTTCGTGACGGGCATCGTTGGGCTCTACGATTTCTCGGGGCAGACGTTCGACAACGTGGTGTTGCAGATCCCGCCGGGCTTCGGCCCCTATTCGCTTTCGATCCGATCCCCCGACCCCTCGCACGTCGCGGTCTCGTGGCCCACCAACGCGCTCAATTGGCAACTCGAGTCCTCGCGCGTCCTGAAGGCCGGCCCGTGGGATTCCGTCGCCGCCACGCCGGCAATCGTCGGGACCAACTTCCTTGTGACGTTTGGAAACGCCGACTCGCCGACGTTCTTCCGGCTGAGGAAGGAGTGAGGGATCGTCCACGGCGCGACGGACGAGGTGGGATACAAGGCGGCCCAGGACCGGCACTATTACAACGACCTGCATGCGACGATTCCGAACCAGACCGGCCTGTCGCCGCGGCGGATGGAGAACACGATGGCCATGTGTTGGCGTGGTGAACATGGCGCGGGTGGCGACTGCCCTGCCGTCACTGGAGACCAGCGAAACCTCGGGCCCGGTTCCAATGCCGGGTTGGGAGGAAGTGGCACCAGGGCCGGTGCCACCCACGGCGATTACCTAGTATAAGCCGATCCACCCGACGGACCACCGGCCGGCGGTATCGGCGTGTGCTTGCCGATGGGACCCAGATAGGCGGCGGCGCCCGCGGACATCAGGCCAAGCTCGGTGGGACCCATCAGGAATTGGTAGCCGGCTTCCCGGAACTTTTGCACGTCGGCCACCGTCACCGCGGGACGCCCCACCCATTTCCCGTTGCGGCGGGCAGCCTCGGCGACCTTCTCCACCGCGGCTTGCAACGCCGGTTCGTCCTGCCTTCCACGGAATCCCATCGAGAACGAAAGGTCGCTGGTCCCGACGAACAACACGTCGATTCCCGGCGTCGCCGCGATTTCCTCGAGGTTCGCGAGCCCCTGCACGCACTCGATCACCGCGATCGCGAGGACGTTGTCGTCCGCGAAATCATGGTAGCCGCCGGGCGCCGGCCAGCGGCTGGCCGCGAGATCCGAACCGCACCCGCGCAGTCCCGCGGGCGGATAGCGGCAGGCGGCGGCCAGACGGCGGGCGTCGTCGCCGGTCCGCGTGAACGGCGTGATCACACCCAGCACGCCGGCGTCGAGGAACCGCTTCACCGTCCAGAGCTCGTTCACCGGCGGCCGGGCGAAGGGCACGGCGGGCAAACCCCGCGTGCCGAGCACGATGTTGCGCAGCGTCTGCAGCGATACCGGCGAATGCTCCATCTCCACCCAGAGGTAGTCGAATCCCAACTGGGCGCCGAGCACCGCGGACTCGACGTTGTCCGACCACACCATCATTCCCACCACGGTCTCGCCGCGGCGGAGCTTTTCCTTCACCGCATTCGTCATCGGCGCGGCGCCCGGTTCGTTCGCGTTCATGTCGGTTCAGGATGCGGCGGCGCGGCGCGACGGGGCAAGCGGTCGCTGCCGGGTCCCCCTATTTTTCCGCCGGCACTTTCAGCAGCCAGACTTCGGACACCTGACAGAACCGGCCGTTCCCGCCCAAGCCCTGCTCGCCGGTCCAATCCAATTTCAGCGTCCCGCCGCGCGTCGCCGCCTCCGGGATATCAAACTCGATCGGCGCGTACGGGAACGGGCGCGTGATATAGGGATGGATCTCGATCCCGCCGTTCGCCACCAGACGCATCCGGCGTTTCGGATTGTCGCCGCCGTACACCACGCGCAGCCGGTATTTGCGGCCCGCTTCGAGTCCCTCGTAACGCATGGTGAAGGGCGCGTCGTACATCGATTCCATATGATCGCACCATGCGATCCGTCGCGCGCCATCCGGCTTCTCGTCGGGCTCGTCGACCACGAGGTCTTCCTCGAAGTTCGCCCGCGCCGAACGGAACGAACCGGGATCCGCATCGAATCCGGCGCCCCGCACGACGTGCGGTTGCAGCGCGGGATTCCCCGGGTCGTCGTAGAATCCGCCCGGACCCGGATTCGTCCATCCCACGACCGCGCGGATCGCCGTCAGCCGTTCCGGTTCCGACTTCATCGCTCGGATCTTGGCGAAGCGCTCCTTCAGCCAAGTGCGGTTGTTCAGCGGGTAATCCAAGGTATCGAGGCTTGCGCCGCGGTCGGGGGCGATCGCTTTGTACCGCGCGGTGTCCAATTGCATCGAGATCGACTGGAACAACGCCTCGCCCAACGAAAGGATCCGCGCGCGCAATTCGGGCGCGGGACGCTCGGTCAACGCGCGATCGAGGATCCGCTCGGCATCCGCCAGGGCCAGCAACGTCTCGCCGGCCTCGGCGCGCCCGAGGCGCTCGTTCGCGCGCGCCTCGAGATCGGTCTCGTATATAAGTCGGCGCCGCGTATAGGCATCGTAATGGGCCCGGAACAAAGCCTGTTGGAAGCGCCAGTTGCGCAGCGTCCCCGGCGGCACGGCGCGTTCCATCGACTGGAATTGGGCGAGCGTGGTCTCCACGCCGGCGTTCGCCAGCAACGATCCCGACCAATTCCGTTCCAGCGCCATCAGGCCCTCCGCGAAATCCACCGCGAAGCGGTCGCCCACGAAGGCCCGCGCGTACTCGCGAAGGATTCCCCGGACCGGGGCGTCCGGATCCCAACCGAGCCCGCTCCAGACGAACTTGTTGACGTCGTCGTTGCAGCCTTCCGAGTAGCTAAGAAAGCCGATGGTCCCTGGCTGCGTCCCGCGGAAGATCGTCGCCTCCGCCATCGGCCGCGGGTTGATGCACTCGCGTCCCTCGGTCAGCGCGAACGCCACGTCCCAATCGGCCACCGGGTACTGGCACTGCCGTGAATGAGTTATATCCGGATAATTCCGGATCGGGTATCTGGCCGGCACGCGCGCGCGCAGGTCGGCGATGTCGATCCGCACCTGCGGCCCGAACACCACGCCGCCCAGCCAATCCGGTTGGTCGCGCCCGAGTCCCGACAGGAAGTCGCCGAGCCATTGGTTGTCGAAGCTTTGCGGCGAGACCCAGATCCGGGCCTTGGGATGATGCTTTCTCAGGTTGTCCGATTGCCTCGCCAGCAACGCCATCAAGGTTGCCGGCGCGGTGTGTCCCGGGTCGCCTCCAGGCACGAACACGACGTCGACCCGCGGGAGTTTCCGGAAAACGTCGCCCCACTCGCGCAGCGCGAACTCCACCGTCTTAGGATCCGCATAGTCCGAATCCATCGCCGGGTACCATATCCACACGTCGAGACCGTATTTGTCCGCGATCGCCGACATCCCGATCATCATTTCCAAGGGGGGCCGTGGAAAATGCGGGCTGTCCGCGTCGTCGTCCGAACGCGGCGGGATCAACTCGATGGCATTGCAGCCGAAGATCGCGAGGTCGCGGATGTATTGTTCCCAGACGGGCAGATCCCAGGCGTCATAGGAATTGCACTTCGGCCGATATCCCAACTGGTGGCCGCGCAACGGATATTTCGGCGCGGTGGCCACGTCGAGGGCATCGTCGATCGAAGCCTTGCCGGGTTCGAGTCGCAGCTCGCGGATCAGACGTCCCACGCCGAAGAGGATTCCGCGATCGTCGTTGCCGAGAACGAACGTCGCTGGGCCACCCTGCCCCGTGCGCACCGCCAACCGGTAGCCTTCGGGGCCCTCCGCGAACTTCCCGGCCTTCAATCCCGCGGCATGGATGCCCGCGAGGGCGTCGAGCGCGGCGACGGGACCGACTGCGACGACCGCGGTCCCGTCCTTCGGCCACTCGGTGACGACGGGCCACCGGAGGCGCGAGCGCTTCTCCACTTCGTCGACGAGCATATCGATTGCGACCCGGCCGCGCGGGGAGAGTCCGTTGGGCACGACCACGACCGCGCGTTGCAGATCGGCGGCGCGAACAACGGTGACGAACAGCACGACGGTCAAAACCACGCGCGACACGAGGGATCGGAGACTCATGGGGAAAACGGGAAGGCCCCATCCAATCGCGCCGGAAGCCGCGAGGCAATGCCGCAAACCGGCATCCGTTTGCATCGGGCGCATCCCGACACTGCCCCGGTTCGACCAGTGGAACCGAAAGCATTTCGCGGAAGGCAACGGAGGAAACCAAGCCTTCGTCTCGCTTGTTGTCCCGATGGCACGCCCCATCTGTTTTCCATTTCGCGCGGAAGCACGTGGCGGAGGATCTGGGTGTCTTGGCTTGAGGAGGACTCACGCGAAGCCGCGAAGCACGCGAAGAGCACGCCTCTGTTTCCTTCGTTGGCTTCCGTAAACAATCCCAAGTCCTGTTGAAACCCATGCGGGCAGTGTCCGGATGCGCCCCGCGGTTCAAAAGCTCACGGCGTGCGGCGGCACAAGACGCTCACTTCCCGGGAAACCATCCCCGAAGGAATTGCGCTTCCGAGCCGTCGTAGGCGGCCTCGGCGAGATGCTCGACGCCAAGCTGGTTGCCCCATGAATAGGTCATCACGAGCCGCCCGTCCTTCTCGCAGAAATCCAGGTCGGAATTGTTCCTGTCCACGGCGTTGGCAACGCGCGAGCGGTGGCCGTCGTTCATCGCCGGGCTGGAGATCACCTTGTCGTGTTGCGATGCCTTCAGCACGGGGTTCAACGGACTGGAATCCCAATGCACCAGATCGCGCGACCGCACGACCCGCATCTCATGGCCATCGACAGCCTCGAGGTAGAAATCATAGAACCAACCGTCCGACCACCGGAGGCAGTGCGGGGCGGTATAGCGATCCTTGGCATAATTGCATTCGGCCGGCGTGACCGTCCACGTTCTGAGGTCGGGCGATTTGGCGAACCGCGCCGTGAACGGCACGCCCGCTTCCGCGGCCGGTTGGTCGATCTCGAACATCATCACGAATTCGTTCCCGGCCTTGCACACCGAGGTGTTGAACACGCCATGGCGGCCGGGCGCGATGGCGGTCCAGGTTTCCCAGGATTTCAAGTCGCGCGACGCAAACATATCCACCCTGCCCGGACGGAGCGTGCCGGTCACATAGACGGTACCCTCGTGGACGAACGCGCTGCCGAACTCGTGCCCGTCGGCGAAGGGAGCGGTCACCTCGCCGGTGGCGGGGTCGCGGAACCGGAAATAATTCGTCCCGCGTTTGTTGTCCCAATAGTTCGCCCGCACCCATTCGAAGCGCCACAGGCGACCGTCCACGACGATCGGCGTGGTCTCGACGAGATCGACGTCGACCGTCCCCAGCTTCCGGATCAAGGGCTTGCCCGAGGCGTCGACCGGACCGTCGCCATTGCGCGCGAGCCATGCCTTGGCATTGGAGTCGGTGGCGTTCTTGAGGAAGAACCCGACGATCGGCGTGGGATCCACGAGTCCGTGGGGATGGTGCTTCACGCCGGGCTTGGCGATCAGGGCGATGTCGCCGCCGAGTTCCTTGTAACGCTTGGCCACGACCCCGGTGTTCTCGTCCCAAGGCACCACCTCGTCCGCGTCGCCATAGACATGCAACAGCGGCACGCGGGCCGCGGCGAGCACGGCGAGCCGGTCGACGGGATTCCCGGTATAAGCCATCGCCTCGGCCTCGGTCTTGAATCCATACCGCTCGAGGACGAGCTGCCAATCGCGCGCGCTTCCCGGTCCCTTGCCCTTTCCGCCGGGCCAACTCTTGAAATCGCAGACCGGCGCGTCGCCATAGATGCACGACACCTTGTCTGGATTCGCGGTCGCCCAGTTATAGACATATAGCCCGCCGCGACTGAGGCCGGTCAGTCCGGGTTTCGGCCCGAGACCGTGGCGCGCGACCAATAGCGCGTACACCGCGTTCCAGGTCTCGACCGCGGCCGGCGCCCCGAGCATGCCGGGCAAGCCCACGTAAACGACGTGGAAACCGCGACCGAGCAGCATGATGTCGGGCTCGGGTTTGTGTCCGAAGAATTCGCCGTGCCATTCCCAAGGCCGGCCGGGTGCGGCCGACTTCGGCGCGATCACCATCACGGGCTTGCCCGACACCTCGAAATCAAATCGTTCGAATCCGTTCCACAGCGAACGCCGGCCGGGAAACTGCAGGTCCGCCGCGTCGTGGATCCTTGCCATGAGCATCGTGGCCTCCGCTGTCGCATCGGCCAGCGGTTTCCCTTTGGACATGCCGGGTCTTATATGGCCGACCGTCGTCAACCAGGAGTCCTTGAGCGAGCGTTGCCGTTGCTGGACCAAGGCGAGCACCTCGTCGGCGCGCGGAGACACGGCCTTCAACGCATCGGGTGAATCCGCCTCGAAGACCGACGCGGGCGCGCCCAGATAGCGAAGGAGTTCCCGCGCCATCAGCCAATGTCCCTGCGTGTTCGGGTGAACCCCGTCGCCCGCCACCGTGAACTTCGGGTCGTCCCGACGCCTGCCGTCCACGAACCGGCGCATGGGCCCGTGGATGTCCACGACTTCCCAGCCTTGATCCTTTTGGCCCACCAACCATTCGGAATACCTTGCCAGCACGTCGTCGTATCCCTCGAACGGCATCGGGTATTTGTCGCGTCCGTCGGGCAACGTCCGGCCCGCCAGCGGCAACGAGTCGAACATCGGCGGCGTCAGGTGGATCACCCGCGCACCGGCTTCCACCGCGCGACCGTGGAGGCGACGGATTCCCGCCTTGAACCGCTCCGCGCGCTCCTCGGAATAGGGAAAGTAAATCCCGTCGTTCATGCCGTAGCACGCAACGACCACGTCGGGACGTATCTGTTCCAACGCCCGTCCGAGCCGCTCGTGGACATCCGGACGGGGAAAGGACCCACCCGCGTGCCCGTCCTCGGAAAGTCCCGACGCGGTCTCGCTCGGCAAACCGAGGTCGATCAATTCGAATTCCGAATCCGGAAAGCGCAGTCGCAGCCAAGCCTCGGTGAATTCCACCCACGCGCCGCCATAAGTGATGCTGTCGCCGAGGACCAGCACCTTGCGCGCGCCGGCGAAGGCCTTGGCCTCGTCGCTTGCACCCACGGTCGCGACGACGGGTATAAGTCGGACCTGCCGGATGTCCATCACCGCCCCGCCCTGCTTGCGTTGCGGCTTGATCGCGAGCGTCTGGGCGCCCGCGGTTAACCGCACGCGACCCAATGCCCGCGGAAGGAAACTTTGGAAGTGCCCGGTCTCCTCGACGCGGAACTCGAATCGTTTGCCGCCGATGTCGACCGCGACGTCGCTTCCCCCGTTGCCCTTCCCGCAGCCTTGCCAGACCTCGACGTCATAGGTCCCGGCGCGCGGAACATCGAATTGCCAATCGGCCCAATCCGCCGGATTCACCCAATATCCGAGGCAGTTCTTGATGGCTGCCGGTTCATACCTCATGGTCGTGCTGTGGGTCGTCGCATCGCCGGACCGCAGCAGGATCTCCCCGTTCGCGGCGGGCACGATGGGATTGCCCTCGGGCGCCGGGCGAAAGGTCACGGACTTGAGGTTGAAGCCACCCTTCTTGGGCGCGGCCTTCAAGGCGAACGGATCCGACTTCGTCAAATAGTATCTCCCCACCTTCACGACCACTTCGGCGTCCGGCGTGGCGGCGGCGGGAACGCCGGCTGCCAGCGAATCCACGCCGATCGCGAGCCCCAGTTCGGAATCGGCTGTGGCGGCGGAGACCACGGCCTCGATGTCATAGCGACCCCAGCGCGATGGCTTGTAATCCCAATTCGCGGAACCGGCGGCGGCGGGCGCCGGGAAAACGATGGTGCCGTCGGGCGATTGGGTGGGCGCATCGGCTGCGCGTACGGCGACGAGGCCGACGGCGAACCACGCGACCGCGCCGGCGAGCAGGCACCTGAAAATACCATGGGCGGGGATCGACATGGCGCGAGACTGCCCGCGCGCGTCGAGGGCGTGAACCCCGAATTCGGGGGGGGCAAGCGGGACCCGGCGTCGCGTCCCGGATGCCCGAAGAAAAAAAGGGCGCCGCCGGATAAAATCCGACGGCGCCCGTGATGAAGTCCCGCCCCGAAAAATGCCTCGGGACCGAACCACTACCAGTTCCGACTACGGCGTGCCGTAGGTCATGTAGCCGCTCTCGAGCGAGTTCTTGATCGTTTCTTGGTTCGCACGCGTTGCGTTCGATGTCGTCGTCAACGGGTTCGCGATGAGCGCGTTGTTGGCGAGGTTGATCAGGGCCTGCGCGGTGCACGACCCGCCGGGGGCCGCCGAGCACGGCATGACTTGGTTCGGCGAGAATTCGCCATGGCGCATGTCGAGGACGAACGCCGCGAGTTGGCGGGCCAACTGGGAAGCCATGTTGACCGCGGTCGCCTTCGCCTCGTACGTCCCGAAGGCGGACTGGGCCGTCGCGAAGTTGGCGCTATAGGCGCCGCCGTACGCACCCGTCGTCGGGTTCACGAAGTCGGCATCCGTGCCGTCGTCGTTCACCAGTTTCAGGGAACTGAGCACCGCGAGGTCCGTCGGCGTCACCGACGACAGGCCGTTGTGCGACCAGAAGCCGGGCGAGGCACCGACACCCTTGCCAGTCGGCGTGATCATGTAGCCGAAGTCCGCGTCAAGGCGGGCTTGTCCGTTTGACAACGCGACGGCCGTGGTGTCCGGCGTCAACACGCCGTCAAGGTCGTAGGTGGCGGTATAACCGGAGGGCGCGGTGACCGTCACGGTATAGGACCCGGCCGCAAGGGCCGAGAACAGGTACGCACCGTTCGAATCGGTGGTGGTGGTCGCCAGCAACGCGCCGGTCGATTGGTTGTACAATTTGACCGTGGCGTTCGGCAGGCCGGTCTCGCCGCTGTCGCGGGCGCCGTTGCCGTTCTTGTCGATCCACACCAGGTCGCCGATCTTGCCGGTGCCCGGCGTATAGACATAGCCGAAGTCCACGTTCAGGCGGACCTCGCCCCACGTCACCGTCACCGTCGCCTTGTTGGCGGTCCCGATGCCGTCGGCATCATAGGTGGCGCCGTAGTTGGCCGGCGGCGTGACCGCCACCGTGTAGGTGCCCGCGACGAGGTTCGGGAACTGGTAGGTACCGTTGGCCCCGGTCGTGGCGGTCGCGATCTGCGTGTTGGAGGAGTTATACAACACGACGGTGATGTTCGTCAGGCCGACTTCCGCCGAGTCCTGGACGCCGTTGCTGTTGGCATCGACCCAGACGCGGTCGCCGATGGTCGCCAATTGCGGCGGCGCGTAGCCGAAGTCCGCGTTGGAAACCACCACGCCCTGGCCCAGCGACACCTGCGCGTTGTTCGCGGTCGCGATGCCGTCGACGTCGTAGGTCACCGTGTAGTTCGCCGGGGGAGCCGTGACCCAGACCTTGTAGGTGCCGGCCGGGAGCCCACCGAACGAGTACGCGCCGGTCGACGAGGTCGTCGTCGTGGCGATCGTGATGCCGCCGGTGTTGCGCAGTTGGATCGCGATCCCGGACAGTCCGGGTTCGCCCGTGTTGCGCGCGCCGTTGGCGTTCGCATCGGACCAGACCACGCCGGAAACACCGGCGGTCTGCGGATCCGGGGCGATATAGACATAGCCAAAGTCCACGTCGGTCCGGTTCGCGCCGGGCGAAAGGGTCAGCGTGGCGGTGTTCGGCGTGACGACGCCGTCGAGGTCATACGAGGCATAGAAGTTCGCCGGCGGCTGAACCGTCACCGTATAGGTGTCGGCCAGCAGGTTCGTGAACAGGTACGCGCCCGACGCGCCCGTGGTCAGCGTGCCCACGACTTGGTTCGCGCCGTCACGCAGGGTGACGACCGCATTGGTGAGGCCCACTTCGGAGCCGTCCTTCACGCCATTGTTGTTGGTGTCGACCCAGACGAGGTCGCCGATCGAACCGACCGGCGGCGGCGTATAGATCGAGTAGCCGAAGTTGACGTCGTGCCGGTCCTGACCGATGGCCACGGCGACGAGCGCCGTGCTCGGGGTCGCCTTGCCGTCGACGTCGAAGGTCGGCGTCGCGTTGGTCGGCGCCGAGACGTTGACCGTATAGGTCCGCGCCGAGAGACCGGTGAAGTGGTAATAACCGTTCGCGTCGGTCGTGGTGGTCGCCAACGTGGTGTTGGACGCGTCCTTCAGCGTCACCACGAGGTTCGTCAGGCCGAGCTCGCCGGCCTCGCGGACGCCGTTGGTATTGGCGTCGTTCCACACGTAGTCGCCGATGCTGCCGAGCGGCGGCGCGTACACGAGGCCGAAGTCCACCAGGCGGTTGGTCTCGCCGATCGCGACCGACAGCGCCACCTTGTTGGTGGTGGCGATGCCGTCGAGATCATAGGTGGGGATATAATACTGCGGGGCGACGAGCTTCACCTGATAGGCACCCGCCGTGAGGCCGGGGAACTCGTACTTGCCCGTCGCGTCGGTCGTGGCCGTGGCCACGACGTTGGTTCCGGAGTCGACCAGCGTGACGGTGATGTTGGCCAGGCCGGTCTCGCCGGCGTCCTGGATGCCGTTGCTGTTCGCGTCGTTCCAGACCCGGTCGCCGATCAACGCGGGCGGCGGGTTGTAATGCAGGCCGAAGTCGACGTCGTTCAACGTCTGGCCGATGGCGACCGACACGACCGTGGTATTCGGGCTGCCGGTGCCGTCGCGGTCCGCGGTCGCGTCGTAGTACTGCGGCGCGACGATCGACACCCGGTAGGTGCCGGCGGAAACATTCTGGAACCCATAGAAGCCGCCGCCGTCGGTGGCGACGGTTGCAAGGGCATTGCCGTTGGCGTCGTAGAGCGTCACCGCGACATTGCCGCGACCGGCCTCGCCGGCGTCCTGGATTCCGTTGCCATTCGCGTCGTTCCAAACGCGGTCGCCAAGGGCGCCCGGGGGCGGCGCGTATTGGTAGCCGAAGTCGACACCGGTGCGGTTCTGGCCCGCCACCACGGCTAACGAGGCCGCATTGGGCGTGCCCAAGCCGTCGATATCATAGGTCTCGCCCCAGTAGGTCGGCGGGACGACGGAGACGGTATAGGAACCGGCAGGAATGTTCAGGAACGCGTACGCGCCCGAGGGATCCGTCGTCGCCATGGCGACCGAGCCACCGCTGTTGCTGAGCACGACGGACAGTCCGACCATGCCGGTCTCGCCGTTGTTCGCCGAACCATTGCCGTCGGAGTCGTTCCACACCACGCCGGAAATGCGGGCCAACAACGGCGGGGTCACGCGGTAGCCGAAGTCGAGGTCGTAGCGATGCTCGCCCGTGTCGATCGTGACGGTCGCCCGGTTGGCGGTCGCGAGGCCATCGAGGTCGAAGGTCTCGGATTTCCCGGCCGGCGCCGAGACCACCACCGTATAAGTCCCGCCCGGCAATCCGGAGAACAGGTAATATCCGGTCGAGTCCGTGGTCGCCGTGGCGACGCTCACGCCGTTCCCGTCGAGCAGCGTAAGTGTCACGTTCGAGAGGCCGGTCTCGGTGCCGTCCACATAGCCGTTCGCGTTCGAATCGAGCCAAACCAAGTCGCCGATCTGGCCGTCGGACAGGTTGCTCGCGATGCCGTAGCCGAAGTCCACGTCCAGCCGGTCCGTCGCCGGGGCGATGGTGATCGTCGCGACGTTGGGAGTGACGACGCCGTCCACGTCATAGGTCGGCACCACGCCCGAGGG
>JANYDN010000130.1 GCA_025363585.1 Verrucomicrobiota bacterium
CTCCGCGGGATTGCACCGGGCGATTCGATCGCGTTCCGACTGCGGGTGGGCAACGACGAGAGTTGGATCGACGGAGTGCGGCGTTTGTCCGGCGGGAACAAAGCGGCGACGCCGGTGGAACCCGGCGTCGTGCGAAAGCCCGTTGCCGCACCGATCGCAGTGGGACAACAAATGCCCGACCCGGAGTGGGTGGCGGCGGATGGGCGAACGGCTCGGCTTTCCGATTTCCGCGGCAAAAGCGTGGCGCTGACCTTCGTGTTCACGCGTTGCCCGTTGCCCGATTACTGTCCGCGGATGGGCCGACGATTCGCGGCTGCCCGGGAGTTGTTGCGCGCGACGAAAACGGGCCCGACCAACTGGCAGTTCGTCACGATCTCCTTCGATCCGGGCAACGACACGCCGGAAATCCTGCGCGCGTACGGATCGATCGAGAGCGGTCGCGACGCGGATCGCTGGCAGTTTGCGTCCGCCGGCGGGGAGTCGTTGGCGCGGATTGCCGGACCGCTGGATTTCCATTTCTCGGGCGACGGCGGGACCTTCATGCACAACCTGCGCACGGCGGTGTTGGATCCGCAGGGCAGGTTATACCGGAGGTTCGACGGGAACCAATGGACCGCCGAAGCATTGGCGGAGGCGATGACGAAGGCGGCACGGGCCCATTGAAGGACCGGAGTGCGCGCGGAGCATCGCCGGGTCCGGGATTCATGGGCTCGGCTTCGATGAAGCAGGGGCGTCGGGGAAAGCGGTGTGGCGGCCCCAGCCGGGCCGATTCGTTCGGAAAATTGGAATGTCTCCCGCCAAAGGGGACCGAGGCGGGCGAAGTCGCCATGAAAGCTCCAACATCGATCCCACCATTCGGTGAAATGCCGTCCGGTGGTCTTTGCCCCCATTGGTTGGCCTTGGTCTGGCTTGGCGTGAGATGATTCCTCGACCGCTACTGCATGCTTCCGGCTCGGAGGGCTTGCCACCGCGGGAACGCGCGACCCTTTCAAAGCATCCCCGGCAACCCGGCGAATCTCCTTTCCGGAGCTTTTCGTGTGTTTCGTGGTTCACCCACCCAACTTGATGCAAGCCGAGCAGGCCCGTGGAATTGGCATCCACGAAATACACGAACCACACGAAAAGCCGCGGCGCCCGCCGTGGGGGGTTCGGCATTGATTGCAACAACGTCGGGGAGTCTCGCTCGGTCCCACTTCGTCGATTTCGGTTGGTCGATGGCAGCCCCGGACTTTTCGGGGGCAGTGTCCGGATGCGCCCGGAACGCGAGGGGCCGCGCGAATCGCTTTGCGGAGACGGCGGGCTCTTGGAACCTTGCCTCTTTGGCCCACACTCTTGCCCCGGTCACGGGCCGTTTGGCCCCCAAAACCAAGCGATTGCCACCTATAGATCGGTCGGCCGCGACGGGTCTCCGTAGGGTTTCGTCACCGCAATGAAAAGGAATCACGAATCCAGACCCGACGCGACCGAACACGGTCGCGGAAACCCTCCGCAGTCGGGCGTCGGCCTCGACAAAGTCCGGGCCCGCCTGGGCTTGGTGCTGCTGGCGATCGGCACGGCCGTCGCCGGACGCGCCTTGGCCGCCCCGAGCATCGCCCGCACGTGGGACGAGCGGGCACTGGCTGCGATCCGCGTCGACACGCCGCATCCGCCCGGACAGGCGCGGAACCTGTTCTCGTTCTCCACCTGCATGTACGACGCCTGGTCCGCCTATGACCCCAACGGGTCCGTGGGTTTCGTCTACCATGGCAAGCACACCGCGCCCGACGTGGCGGCCGCCCGTCGCGAGGCCATTAGCTATGCGGTGTGGCGCATGATGAAGGAACGCCATGTCTACTCCCGCACCGCGGCCAACACGCTCGTCGGCGACGACGCGCTGATGGTTTCGTTGGGATACGACACCAACAACGTTTCCCGGGACCTTTCGACCCCGGCGGGCGTTGGCAACTCCATCTACGACGCCGTGTCCGCCTGGTTCATCAACGACGGCGCGAACCAAGCCGCCGGGGTTCCCTTTCCCGTCAAGGATCCGCCCGTCGCTTACCCCGACTTTCCGGCGGGCCAGGGCGGTTATGTCTATATAAACCCTCCCTTGGCGGTCACGTTCGACGGGATTACCGATGGAAACGGCAAGACGGTGGTGGATATCAATCGGTGGCAGCGGCTCCAGATCGTGAATTCCGTCGATCAAAACGGATTTCCCCAGGGACCGATCCAACCCTATCTCGGCGTCCAGTGGCTCGGCGTGAAGCCCTATGCCCTCGCGCGCATCGATCCTTCCCGGCCTTGGATCGATCCCGGCCCGCCCCCGCTTTTCGGCGGTGCGAGCCACGACCAGTTCGTGAAGGAAGTGGTGGCGGTGATCCGGGCAAGCAGCCAGTTGGACGCCGACGACGGCGTCACGATGGACATCTCGCCCGCGGCCTACGGCAACAACAGCCTCGATTTCCAAGGAACCTTCCCCGACGTCTACGACGGGCATGGCTACGCGAGCAACCCGATCACGGGCCAACCTTATGCGCCAAACGTGGTCAAGCGCGGCGACTACGCCCGCGTGCTTTCCGAGTTCTGGGCGGATGGGCCTAGTTCGGAGACGCCTCCGGGACATTGGAACGTCGTGGCCAACACGGTGTCGGACAGCCCGCTTCTGGCGAAGAAGATCGGCGGCACCGGCCCCGTGGTGGATGACTTGGAATGGGACGTGAAGACCTATTTCTCCGTCAACGCGTCGTTGCACGAGGCGGCCTGCGCCTGCTGGGGAATCAAGCGCTACTACGACGCCTGGCGTCCGTTCAGCGCCGTCCGCTACCTCGGTGGACTGGGACAATCCAGCGATCCCGGGCAAGCGTCGTTCAACAGCAAGGGACTGCCGCTGGTCCCCGGCCTGATCGAGTTGGTCACGGCGCAGACGTCCGCCACGGGCGGGCGCCACGAGGGATTGGAGCCGGGCAAGATCGCGCTTCATTGCTGGCCGGGTGAGACGCCGCAACGCGACGCGCCCAACGGTACCCACTGGCTTCTCTCCGACAGTTGGACCACCTACCAACGGACGAATTTCGTGACGCCCGCCTTCCCGGGTTATATCTCCGGACACAGCACGTTCAGCCGGTCGGCGGCCGAGGTGTTGACGGCCATCACCGGCTCGAAGTTTTTCCCGGGCGGCGAGGTGTCGTTCAAATTCGCGGGCAGCACGTCGCTCAAGAACGAGAAGGGCCCCAGCCAGCCGGTCGAATTGAGGTATGCCACCTATTATGATGCCGCGGACGGGGCGGGTCTCTCGCGGATCTTCGGCGGCATCCATCCCCCGGTCGACAACCTCGGCGGCCGCAAGGTCGGCGAGTCGACGGGCAAGGGAGCGTGGGAAGCCGCGCGCAAATACTTCGACGGCAGCATCAACAATTCCCCCAACACGCTCGCCATCCGGAAGGTGGGCGAGGACCACGAGCTGCGCTTCGACACGTTCCGCGCGATGTATTACAAACTCCAGGGCACGACCAACCTGGACAAGCCGTTCGTGGACGTGCCGGGCAGCGCCATCTTCGCGGTGGACTCGTCGTTCGCCATCACCAACAAGATGGCCGACACGAACAAGTTCTACCGGGCGGTCCGTAGCCTGACCCCGTAGTCCGGGCCGGAACCATGGCAACCAACCCTTCCACGAACATCGGCGATCCGCGCGCGGACGACGCGCGCGGCGCGATGTGGAAGCTCCATTGGCTGCTGCGTGTCGGTGTCTTCATGGAGTTCGTGGGACACGGGGCATGCGGCGTCGGTACCAAGGCGGGTTGGTTGCCTTATTTCCATGTCTTCGCGATTCCCGATGCCACGGCCTGGAAACTGATGCCCGTGGTGGGATCGATGGACATTGCGCTCGGCGTGCTGGCCCTTCTGGCCCCGCGCCGGGCGCTGCTGCTTTACATGGGCATCTGGGGCTGCTTCACGGCCTCGTTGCGTCCCGCGGCGGGGGAGGCCGGATGGGAGTTTTTGGAGCGCGCCTATAACTTCGGTGTTCCGTTGTCCCTCCTGTTTCTGCACGGCTTCGGACGCGACCTCCGGGACTGGTTCGCACGGATCGGAACGGAGCCGTCGCCCTCGCCGGACAGGGCGCGAGGGTTGCTTTGGATGCTTCGGTTGACAGTCGCGCTGATGCTGGTTGGCCACGGCGGATTCGGCGCGTTCATGGGCAAGGAGAACCTGCTCGGCTTATATAGGGCGGCCGGCCTTGGCGCCCTGGGTTTGCCGTTGGAGGGCATTCGGGCGGGCATAGGATTTTTCGAGATCGGCCTCGGGATCTCCGCGTTGTTCGCCGTGCGGCCGGCTTTCTTCGGGTTCGTCTGCGCGTGGAAAATCGCGTCCGAGGCGCTCTATATCGTGGCGGGATCCAAAATGGCCTGCTGGGAATTCATCGAGCGGGGAGGCGGCTACGTCGCGCCGTTGGCCGTGCTCTGCCTGCTCGCTTTTCTCCGCGGCCCGACGCGTGCCCCGGTCGTCCCGGAGAAAACAGTTCCTCTGCCGGCCTGAACCTTTACGCTGGATCCACTCATGCCATTTCGAATTCGCACCCCGTTGTTGGCCCTGGCCGTGGCCTTTCTTCCGGATGTTTCGGGAACGGCGTTTGCCCAGGGTTGCATCGCGTCGCGCGGCACCGGGATCACCCCGGGACACGATGGCGTCTGCTCGTTGGGCGACGAGGCAATGCATCCCATGTCCGGCTTCCAGGGAACGGTCTCCTACCGGTGGCTGCATTCGGACCGGATGTTTTCCGGGGACCAGGAGCAGACGAACCGCGAGGCGGAGGGAAGCCAGGAGATCAATGATTCCCATTTCATGGATCTCGGCATCACGTATGTCTTCAATCCGAGGTTCAGCGCGACGGTGACGCTGCCATTCTCCGTCCATGATCGTTCGCAGGTCGCGTACGCCAGGAAATTCCCGCGGACGATCCTCGAGCGGTTCCACACGCAGTCCTACGGCATCGGCGATCTCCGCGCCGAGGTCAACGGATGGATCCTGGATCCCGCCAATCGGCCGAAGGGCAACGTCCTGCTGGGATTCGGATTCGTCGCGCCGACGGGCGAGAGCGACGCGCAGGACACCTTCGACGTGGTGACGTCCGGCACCACGATCCGCCAACAGCGCGGCGCGGTGGACCAATCGATCCAGCCCGGGAGCGGCGGGTGGGGACTCGTGATGGATTTCTATGCCTACCGCGAGATCGTGCCGCGCCTGAACGGTTTCCTGAACGGATCCTATACGATCACGCCGGAGGAGAAGTACACGCCCACGGCCAGTTCCTTCGGGGATTATTCGATCGCCGATTCCTATCTCGGCCGCGGTGGGTTCGACTGGGTGATTTGGCCCAAGCACTCGTTGAGTCTTAGTCTCGCCGGACGCATCGACGGCGTGCCCATCCACGATCTGAGCGGCGGCAGCGAGGGATTTCGCCGGCCAGGTTATGCGGTGTCGATCGAGCCCGGCATCAGTTGGATGGTGAAGTCCTGGACGCTGGCCATCAACGCGCCGGTGGCGGTGTATCGCAACCGCCAATTGAGCGTGATGGAACGGGAGGCCGGGATGACGGTGCCGGTCGCGGCCGGGTTCGCGGATTTCCTCGTGACCTTCAGCGTCACGAAGCAGTTCTGACGCGGGATGGAGCGGAGGCGGGGGGGCATCCCGGCGGCGGTGCGTTTCAAGTTTCAGGTTTCAACGGGGCGGAGTGTCCGCGCGGCTCGGCGAGCCGGCGGACCGGATCGCGGCCAGCGGCACTTGGGAGGTGTGGCGCCGTCGATGACTTGGATCGGCCCCGACGCTTCACCGGCGATATGAGATCCTCATAACCCCCGATATCACGTCGGGCGCCAGCCTTTGCCGGGGATGAATTCGTTGCTGCCGGAGTCGGACTTACAGCCGGAGACGAGCAGTGCGGCGGCCGCGGTGGCGACGGCGAGGAGGAGGACGAGGCGGTGTTTCATGACGGAGAGTATCCACCAATCCGGCTCTTGTTTCCAGACCGCGTGCCAAGGAATCGGGGAGGCGGGCGCAGGCCACTGCGGGCGGGGACGCCCGCGAGTTGTGCAGCCGGGGACGGCCGCCCTACGCCGCTGCAGTTCGTCGCGGAATGAGGAATTGGGACTCCGAGGCGGAGCCGCAGCGGGACGGCTACTTCGAACTTGAAACCTGAAACTTGAAACCCAACCGCAGCCGGGGACGGCCGAGCTACATCCGCCGCGGGCGGGGACGCCCGCGAGTTGTGCAGCCGGGGACGGCCGCCCTACGCCGCTCCAACCGCCCGCGGACAGCGACTCTTGAAACTGAAAACTTGAAACTTGAAACTTCAACCTTGAAACCCCATCCCCCTCCTTCAAAAGGCCGGCGGTGCGCCGGGCGGCGGCGGCGGAAGGTTCAGGCCGTGGAGATCGATGGAACCTTCCTTGTGCGTGCGGAACGTCCGGCGTTCGCCGTAGAGCGTGCTGACGATCCGGTAGTCGGCCTTCTGCGCGCGATACACGCCGTACAGGGCGCGCGCGAGTTTGAACGTGCTGAGATGGACCGAGAGTTCCGCCGTGGTGGTCGCGAGCCTCGGCACCTCGACGCGCGCGTTGCTTAGTCCTTGCCCCAGATAAACGCCGTTCAGGTAGATCTTGTGCGCGCCGCCGGTCAGCACGACCGCCTCGGGCGTGGCGTTCTGGAGGCGGATGGTGAACGCGAGGTCGGCCTCGCCGATGCCGCCGCCGCGATCACCGGGCGACGACAGATTGACCAAGGTAACCTCGAAGTCCTCGGTCTCGGTCGCGGTGGCGCAACCGGACACAAAGGCGATTGCCATGAGCGCGGCGAGAAGGAACGCGAGGGATCGGACCATCCGGCGCCGACCGTTGGATTCGGTATAAGTCATCGTGAGTCGAAACGGTTTTGCGTGAGTCCGAAACGGGAGGGGGTCGGGATTACTTGTCGGTCTTGATGGTGACGATGCGGCCCTTGGCCATGCGCTTCACGCCGAGGCGGATCTCGCCCTTCGTCGCGGAGAGCCGTTCGAAATCCTTCGCCGACATGACGGGTTGGTCGTTGACGTGCGTGACCAGCTCGAAGGGTTTCACGCCGGCAACGCTCGCCTTGCTGCCGCGCTCGACCTTCGCCACGACCACGCCCGGTTGGTCCGGGGCGCGTTGGATATAGCGTCGCACCTCATAGGTAAGATCGCGCACCGTGATGCCCAGATCCTCGGACTTATATTTCGTGGCGGATTCGAAATGGGTCGGGCTCGGGATCACCTCGAACTGTTTGGTGGCGAGTTTGCCGTCGGCCACGAACTCGAGCGTGAACTTGCGTCCGAACCCGAGGTCGGTGAGCGCGCGCGTGAAGGCGTTCTCGACCGGCGACCACGGCGTGGGGAGTCGATCGAAGAATTGCTCGCGCACCTCGTCGAGGCGATCCCAAGGGAACGGCTGCGCGCGCGCCATGTCGTCCTCGAGACGCACCTCGATGGGCAGGGGTTCGCCGGGAACGCGGAGCCGAAGCAGCACGGTGCCGGCGACGATCCCGGCGTCGGCGGCGGGGGAACCCGGATGGACGAAGCTCACGATGGCGCCGGTCTCGCCGTCCTGGGTTTGTTCCGCTACGTTGTTCGCGCGCGCCAGTTCGCGGGTCATCGGCTGCAATTCGACGCCGAGCCACGCGATGCGGCTCTCGTCGGCCTCGGAGACCGGGACGTTCGCGGGATCGGAGCCCGCGGGAAGTCCTGCCACCGCGGTGGCGAGCAGTCGCGCCGAGGTCAGTTCCGGCCCGTTGTTCCCGCCGAAACGCGGCGCCCGGTGGCTGGTTTTCTCGCGCGGGGCGAGGGGCAGCGCCACCAACTTGAGGTCGGGCGTGAAAAGGAACGCGCGGCCCACGTCGCCCATGTCGGACAACTCGGGGTACGGCTCGAGACGCGCGCCGACCCGGAGCGAACCGATGCGCGCGTGGTGGTCGTACTCGACGCGCGTCTCGCCCTGGAGCACCACGTCCGCCCGGTACAACAGGTGTTCGAGGAAGCCGGCCAGCGGCGCGGATTCCACCCCGACGCCGGCGAGCGGTTTGGAAGGCTCGACGACGAACGCGCCGAGATCCTTTAGCGACGCCACGAACTTGGCCTCGATGGGTTCGCCTCCCGCCGGATGGAGCATGATGCGTTGGAGACGACCCGTGGTCGTGGGACGAAGCGCGGCCAACACGGCGACGCGATTGCCGGGAAGAACGACCGCCAACACGTCGCGTTCGGTCGCGGCGTCGCC
>JANYDN010000170.1 GCA_025363585.1 Verrucomicrobiota bacterium
CGTGCTGGCCACGAACACGCCCGTCGCGCCGCCCTCGTATTCCAGGAATGCCGTCACGTCGTCCTCCACCTCGACGTGGTGGTAACGCCCGAACCCGCAGAATCCCCGCACGCGCTTCGGCTGCCCGACCAGCCAGGACAAGACGTCGAGGTTGTGCAGGCATTGGTTCAGCAAGACCCCGCCGCCCTCGCCCCGCCACGTCGCACGCCACCCGCCGCTCGCGTAGTACGCTTCCGTCCGGAACCAATCCGTGTTGATCCAGTTCACCCGCACCAATCGTCCCAACTCGCCCGCCTCGATCAACCGCCGCAACCGTTGGTAGCGCGGCTCGACGCGCAACTGGAACATGCCCGCGAGCACCAACCGCGGGTGGCGCGCCGCGCACGCCAGCAACCGTTCGGCGTCCGCTTTGTGCGCCGCGATCGGCTTCTCCACCATCACGTGCAGCCCCGCTTCCAGCGCCGCGATTCCCAACGAAGCGTGCTGGTAATGGGGTGTCGCCACCAACACCGCGTCCACCGTCCCGCTCCGGATCATCTCGAATCCGTCGCCCCACCTCCGTACGCCCCGCTCCTCGTACGACGCCAGTTTGTTGGGCGACGTCGAGCACACGGCGACGAGTTCGCACCGCGCCACCTTGCCGTCGAGCAGATAGCCCGCGTGGTGGCGGCCGATGTTACCCATCCCAATGATGCCGAGGCGGAGTTTGCTGCTCATCGAATTTCGGGAAACGTTGGAGTGCCGAAACCTCTCGCGTGGGGGGAGTCTGAGGCAAGTGTCCAGTAACCAGTAACCAGTAATCAGTGTTCAGTTTTCAGCGGTCAGTATTCAGCGGTCAGTGTTCAGCTTGGAGCGGCCCTGAAGCCTGAAAACTGAACACTGAAAACTAACTACTTAATACTCGCGCCGTTCGGGGCGATCGGCTCCAACGGCATCGCCTCGTCGTGGTCGAGGAAATCGCGGCACACCGCGAAGAACCCGTCGCGCGTCTCCACGCGGCGGATGCGATGCAGGAATTGCCCTCCGGCATCCACTCCCACGCCCACGAAGTTCATGTACTTCTTCATCTTCTCTACCTGCAGGCGCTCCCGGAAATTCTCCTTCGGCTGGGTTTCCTCGTAGAGCTCCGACACGTATGCCAGCACCTCGCGTCCGCGCGGCAACCGCGTCGGGCGCCCCGCCAGATGGTCCCGGATCTGCCCGAACAACCACGGGTTCCGGATGCAACCGCGGCCGATCATCAACCCCTGCGCGCCCGTCGTCCGCAGCACCTCCGCGGCGCGCGACGGCGAATGCACGTTGCCGTTCGCCACCACCGGGCAGCCCACGGCGCCCACGGCACGCGCGATGTAGTCGTAGTGCACTTCCGTCCGGTACATCTCCTTCACCGTGCGCCCGTGCACCGTCAAAAGGTCGAGCCCGTGCTTGGCGAAGATCGGCAGGAAGGTTTCGAACTCCGCCGGATCATCGAAACCGATGCGCGTCTTCACCGTGAACCGTACCGTCGTCAGCGCGTCGCGCATCGCGCCGAGAATCGCGTCCACCCGCTTCGGCTCGCGCAACAATCCGCCGCCCGCGCATTTGCGGTAAACCACCGGCGCCGGGCATCCGAGGTTGAGATCCACCGCCGCCACCGGCATTTCCTGAAGCTCTCGCGCTGCCTTCACCAGCGCCGCCGGATCGTTCCCGATCAACTGCGCGATCGCCGGGCGGCCCGTCGGGTTCTTCTCGATCGACTCCAGGATCCACTTCTCGAGCGTGCTCGTCGAATGCACGCGGAAGTATTCGGTCCAGTAGATGTCCGGCCCGCCGTGGCGCGCCAACAGCCGCCAGAACGGCAGGTCGGTGACGTCCTGCATCGGCGCCAGCGCGAGGAACGGCGCGGGGCCCTTCCGCATCGCGTCGAACGCCGCGACTTGTTCCCCACGGTTCAAAATACCCGTGCCCACAGCACCTTCAGGTAACGGCTCTCGGGGCAATTCGACGCCACCGGATGGTCCTCGCCCGGGCCCGTGCGGTCGACGAACTGCAGCTTGCGGCCCACGCGGTGCGCGGCGCGGATCACGAGGCGCTCGAAATCCTCCGCCGCCAACTGTCCGGAGCACGAGCATGTCACCAGCAAACCACCGGGCTCCGTGACAACGATGCCGAGGCTGTTCAAATCCTCGTAGCGCACCATTCCCTCCTCGCGCTCGATCTCGTCCCGGCCGTCGATCAGCTTGGGCGGATCCAGGATCACCACGTCGAACTTTTTCCCGTCCTTCCGCATCTGCCGCGCGTACGCGAAGGCGTCGCAATGGATCCATTCCACCTTCGCGTGGTTGATGTTCGCGTTGCGCTTGGCCAGCGCGACGACGTCCTCGTCGAGATCCACGCCGGTAACCTCGGCCGCCCCGCCGGTCGCCTTCGCGGAGATCGAGAAGCCGCCGGTGTAGCAGCACAGGTCGAGCACGCGCTTGTCCTTGGTCCACGCCGCCAGCCGACGACGGTTCTCGCGTTGGTCGCAGAAGAAACCCGTCTTGTGCCCCGCCGCGAAATCCAGCTCGTGCTTGATGCCGTGTTCCTGGATCCGGACCGTCCGGACGTCGTCGCCCGGATGATCCTGCACGCGGATGCCCTCGTGGCGCGCCACCGACGGATCGACGACGATGACCGACCGCTTCGTCCCGAGTTTCCCGTGCAGGTGCGCGAGGATTTTCGGCAGGCGCTTCCAAATCCCAAGGCTGTGGACCTGCACCGACAGCACGTCGGCAAACCGGTCGACGACGAGCCCGCTCACGCAATCGCCGTCGGAATTCACCACGCGGAACGCGTTCGTCCGCGCCGGCAAATCCAGCACGCGCAGGCGGAGATCGAGGGAAAGATCGAGCAACCGGAACAGGTACGAATCGTCCACCGTTTCCTCGCCATGATGGATCACGCGCAGCGGCACCCGCGCGCCGGGATTGTACAAGCCGTGCCCGAACGGGCGGCCGTTCTTGTCGTACACCGTCACCCAGTCCCCGGGCTTCGCGTCGGCCGACACCGAGCCGAGCATCGCGGGGAAGATCGCGGGATGATAACTGAACGTCCGCATCTGCACCCACGGCTTGCGCCAGGTCTCGCTCCCCTGCGGCGGGTTTTCGCGGGCCCGGGCCATGCGCGGCGAGAGGCCGTCGCCGGACATCACGGGACGCGGGTACGGGCGGGGATACGGACGTTGTTCCCCGCCCGGTCCGCCGGGATTCCGGTAGGGCCGCTGGAAACGCGGCCGTTCCGGCGCGCCTTGCGGCGGCGGATCGGAACGCTGGGGACGATCGCTCTGCATACGGTTGGGTAGCGGTCCCGGGGCGCCGATTCAAGCCCGCGTGCCATCGGCATTGTTCCGGATCAGCGGTTCGCGACGTCGGTGCCTTCGATCCGCAGGCCGTTCCAGTAGGCGAATTCGTACGCCCAGTCGTTGGCCACGTTCTCCAGTCGGAGGGTCACCTCGCGTCCGGCGAACTTCGACAAATCGACGCCGACGTCGCGCCAACGCGGCGCGGTTCCCGACACGAGGCTCTCGTGAACGACCGCGTCGTCGACCTTCACGCGCAGTTGCCAGTCGCCCTTTTCGTGCGACGCCACCGAGAAGCGGAGGGTCGTGCGGCCGGTCCCGATCTTGATCTTGCGCTCGAGCGCGGCGGGCAACTTCTCCGAATACGGATGCGTCATGAGGATGTCGCGGCGTCCCGCCAGCTCGGGCAACCGCGACGGCGCGCCCTCGAACACGGGGCAATCGAGACGCCACTCCGGCGCCCAGAGCGACGCGCTTTCCTGGTCGCTCGGCGCCGAGAGTCCCGCGCCCTCGCCCGAGCCGCCGATGAATTCGCGGCGGCGTTCCTCGGTGAGCGGTTTGCCGTCCTGCGGCGGCGCGAGGATGTACCAGATCAGGTTCCGGAAATCCGCGTCGGGCATTTGCTCGAGCCCCTCGGGCATCACGGAGTTCTCCGTGACCGTCAGGGATTTCACGTTCGATTTTGCCACGATCTCCTCCGCCGGCCCGGACAACGCGAGACGCACGCGCGAATCGTTGTTCTCCACCATGCGTCCCGCGATCGTGCGGTCGTCCTTGGTCTCGACCACGACGTTCTCGTAGCCCTGCCCGATGATTTCGTTCGGGTTGACGACGTTGTGGAGGAGCGCGTCGAGCGAGCTGCGGCCCACGCCGGTGAGGTCGGGGCCGACCTCCGCGCCCTCGCCGTGGAACTTGTGGCAGACGAGGCAGGTCTTGCGCGCCACCTCGCGGCCGGCGGCGAGATCGACCGGACCCGCGACGACCACGCGGCGTTTCTCGGCGATCAATTTCAGTTTGTCGGCGCCCGACGCCTTGAAGCGGCCGAACAACTTCACGGCCCTTTCGCGCTCCGGGTCGGACTTCGCGGTCAGCAGGCCGCGCACGACGGTCGGGGGCAACTCGCCGCTCTTCACGTCGCCCTTCTCGATCGCGGCGAACAACGGTCGTCGCCATTGGGAACGGCTGGCGGCGAGTTCGGCGACGGCGCGTCGGACGGCCGGAGTCTGGCCCGCCCAACCGGCCAGCAACGCCGCGCCCGTGTCGTCGGCCCCGACCTCGCCCAGCGCGCGGACGGCCTCGACCTTGATCGCGTCGTTGGATTTGCCGTCGACGACCCCGAGCAACGTGCGCCGCGTGTCCTCGCCCTTGCTGGCGCGCGCCGACTTGATCGCCGCGAGACGGTCGCCCTCGGCCGCGTCGACATCCGCGATGCGCGCCAACGACGCCTTCAACGCGGTGGCATCGCCCCACAACGTGCCGAGTTGCTGGGCGCGCGCGACGACGTCTTTGTTCGGATTCTTCAGAAGCCGGGCGAGCAGGACGTCGGTGGGTTTGCCCGGGACCAGCGCGCGGCCGCGTTGACCCTCGAGCAATCCGTCGAGCACGGGCACCAGAAGACCGGAGGATTCGGGCAGCGCCTCGAGCAGCTCGAGCGATTTGTCGAGCAGCCACGGTTTTCCCTCGTCGAGGAAGCGACGCACCGTCTTGTACGCGAGTTGCCCGGACAACGGGAGGAAGCGCTCGCCGTTCTGCACGAACCATTCCTCGGTGATGTTCGGATCGTACATCGTGGCGGGTTCGATCGCGGTCCAGAGCAGGAACGGGAAATCGCGGTCCGTCGTGGCGTGCGTGTGCTCGAGCAAGGTGCCGAGCACCTCGGTGATGGTCGGCGCCGAGACCGCGGGGTCGTGGCGCGACGGCGTGTTCACGGTGAGCGAGCCGCTCGTGAACTGGCGCAACGCCGTGGCGACGCCGGAATGGACGACCGGGGAATCATCGGCCGCCAGGCGCTTGAGGCGCTTCACCGCGGCATCGGTGAGCTGGTTGCGCTCGCCAGTGAACCGCGCCGCCCAGTGGCGCACCGCGGCGTTCTCCGAGTCCGATGCCTCGTCGAGGATCTCGTCGTCCACGAGGCCCGTGCTGAAAAGCGTCCACAACGCCGCGAGCATCGCGTCCTCGTTTCCGCCTTTCTTCAGCATCGCCAGCAACGCCGGCCTCTGCGACGCCGCGTCCGCGCGACCGCCGAGGACTCGTTGCGCCATGCGACGGTGCCATACGTTCGGGTGCGCGAGGGTTTTTACGAGCTCGGGGGTCGTTGCCTTCGCGAGATCGAGCCCGGCGGGATGCGACGGAACGGCTTTGCCCGGTTGGTCGCCGGTGTGCACGACGCGCCAGATGCGGCCGCGCTCGCGGTCGACTCCGGCGGGATCGGCATTGGCGTTCTAGTAACACGGGTACCGGTCGTACCAATCCATGATCCACACCGCGCCGTCCGGTCCGCCCTGCGTGCTGACGGGCATGAACCACCCGTCGTTGGCATCGACAAACTCGCGGGTGAACGACGCCCCGAAAGTGCTGCCCTTGGGGGTGAGCTTGTCCTGGTGGATGGCGTTGGCGTGGATGTTCCCCATCAGCGCCATGCCCTTGTACTCGGCGGGGAATTGGTCGCCCTGATAAATGCACACGCCCGCGTAGGCGGCCATGTGGTGACGATGATCGACGATGCTCGGGAGCAGACCGTACGCGTACGGATACGGCGGCTGGCCGGCTTGGCGCGTGTAGAGGCCGCCGGGCGCGAGGTGGAAGAAATGGTCGATGACGCAGGCGCTGACGAACGCGTTGCCATGCGCGTCGAAATCCACGCCCCACGGATTCGAAGTTCCCTCGGCGAAGATTTCCATTCGCCTGGTCTTCGGTTGGAAACGCGCGACGCCGGCCGTGAGCACCGTGGGCGCCTGCGGATGATCGGGATCGACGGTCTTCGAAACCGTGAAGACACCGTGCGTCATGTACATCTGGCCGTCGGGACCCCATGTGAATCCGTTCAGCAACTCGTGCCGATCCTCGAGTCCGAAGCCCGACTGCACGATCGTCTTCTTGTCCGCCTTGCCGTCGCCGTCGGTGTCCTCGACCCAATAGAGATTCGGGGCCGCGCCGACGTATGCGCCGCCGTTTCCGAGGAGAAGTCCGGTGGCGAGGCTGAGTCCGTCGAGAAACACCGTGACCTTGTCGGCGCGTCCGTCGTTGTCGGTGTCCTCGAGGATCTTGATGCGGTCGCGGCCCGGTTCGCCGGGCTTGGCGCCGAGCGGGTACTCGTACAATTCGAGGACCCAGAGGCGGCCGCGCTCGTCCCAGGACATGGCCACCGGGTTCACGACGTCGGGTTCCGACGCGAACAGCCGGATCTCGAACCCGGGCGGGAGCACGAACTTCTTGCGGGCATCCTCGGGCGACAGCGCGGGCGTGGACGCGGGCGCGTGTTGCCCGTCGAGTTGTTTGCCGGAGGGCTGGTTGGTGTAGACCGGGAATCCGAATTTCGGATGCAGCGGCGTGGCGGCGTGGGCCAATCCACCCGCGGACAACACGGCCAAGGCAAGGGCGCGACGAATCGTCATAGGAAGCGTCCCCAGACTGACGGCACGGGCCGGCGGGTCAATTCAAG
>JANYDN010000181.1 GCA_025363585.1 Verrucomicrobiota bacterium
GGGTCACGCTCGCGTCGGTCGGCGGCGCGCTCTTCGGGGGGTGGCTCGCCGACCGTTGGATGCGATCGACCCCACGCGGGCGCATCCGCGCGAGCGCATTCGCGGTCGCGTTGCTGGTCGTGGCGCTGATGGCGCTCGGGCACGCGACGAACCTGGTCGTCGCGATCGCCGCGCTCGTGCTCTGGGGTTTTGGCTGGGGAATTTTCGACACCAACAACATGCCCATCCTTTGCCAGATCGTCCGGCCCGAGCTTCGCGCCACCGGATTCGGCATCATGAATCTCGTCAGCATCAGTTTCGGTGCCGGCGTCACCTGGGGACTCGGCGCGCTGCGCGACCGACACGTCCCGATCGTCTGGCCCTGCATCGGCCTCGCCGCCGCCGCCGCGATTTCCATTTTCGTCGTCCTTGCGATCCGGCCCAAGGCGATCGCCGACACCCGTTGATTTGCCGTGTCCGAACTTTGGCTGCGATCGCCTTGGGGGCGCGCAGCGCGGTGGGCAGCACCTATCACTGACGTGCCGCAATCGCAGCGTGCGAGGGCAACCCTCGCCCAGTGGCGGCGGGCCGCCGCCACCCACCTAGGCCGTGGTTCCGCACGCCGCGAGACGCGACTTCCCAAATCCCACAGCTCCCCGACCACCGCGCCCAGATCACTGAAAACTGAACACTGAAAACTGAATACTTTCGCCCCCCCTCCCCCCCTGCTACTCGTCCCCGCGTGACGCGCGACGCTTCCGATCCTTCCCCGAGCCCGGCCGTTTTTGCCGACGCCATCCAGGTGCGCGGCGCGCGCGAACACAATCTCCGCGACATCTCCATCGACATCCCGCGCGGGAAATTCGTGGTGGTCACCGGCGTCTCCGGTTCCGGCAAGAGCACGCTCGCGTTCGACCTGCTGTTCGCAGAGGGACAACGCCGGTTCCTCGATTCCATGAACACCTACGCCCGGCAGTTCGTGGAGCAACTCGGCCGGCCCGACGTCGATTCCATCTCCGGCCTTCCGCCCACCGTCAGCATCGAGCAAACCACGTCGCGCGGCGGCGGCAAAAGCACCGTCGCCACCGTCACCGAGATCTACCAGTTCGTCCGACTCCTCGTCGCGCGCCTCGGCGTGCAGCATTGCCCGGATTGCGGCGGACCGGTCAGCGCGCAGACCCGCGACGAGATCGCCATGACGCTGCGCAACGAGGCCGCGCGGCGCGGTCCCTTGAAGATCCTCGCGCCCGTCATCCGGCGCCGGAAGGGATTCCACACCGAGGTCGCCGCGTGGGCGATCCGCCATGGCTACACGCAGATCCGGGCCGACGGCGAACTGCGTTCCGCCGCGGACACCTTCCGCCTCGACCGCTTCGCCGAACACGACGTGGAGGTCGTCGTCGGCACCGTCGACAAGGCGGGCGCGGTGGGCACCGTCCCGTTGCACGAACTGGTCGACCGCGCGCTCGAGGCGGGCCAAGGAGTGCTGCAGGCGCTCGACGGCAAATCCCGCGTCACGGTCCATTCCATCGAGCGCGCGTGCCCGTCGTGCCGGCGCAGTTTCGCGCCGCCCGACCCGAAGGATTTTAGTTACAACTCGAGCCAGGGTTGGTGCCCGAAGTGCCGCGGGTTCGGCGAACTGTTCCATCTTCCCGACGTCGATCGCGGCGCGAATGCCGATGCCGTCGAGGAGAACTGGTGGCGTTGGTCCGAGGGCAAACGCGAGGCGTGCCCGGAATGCCACGGCGCGCGGCTGCGTCCCGAACCCCGGGCCGTGAAATTGCCCGAGGAACTCGGCGCCCCGCGACGACTGAAGGAGGCCGGGCCGCTGGTCGGCGAACCTTCCGTCGACGAATTCGCCGGCGCGACCGTGGCCCAGGCCTTCGCGTGGGCCGACGTCGTCAAACCCACGGGCCGCGCCGCCGCCATCGCGCGCGACATCCTTCCCGAGATCCGCGAGCGCCTCCGTTTCCTTTGCGAGGTCGGCCTCGGCTACCTCCAGCTCGGCCGCGCGATCACCACTCTCAGCGGCGGCGAGGCCCAGCGCATCCGCCTCGCCGCGCAGCTCGGGTCGAACCTCAGCGGCGTCCTCTATGTCCTGGACGAGCCGACCATCGGCCTCCACAGCCGGGACAACGACCAACTCCTCGACGCACTCGTCCGTCTCCGCGACCGCGGCAATTCCCTCGTCGTCGTCGAGCACGACGAGGAAACGATGCGGCGCGCCGACCACATCGTCGACCTCGGTCCCGGCGCCGGCGTGCTCGGCGGACGCGTCGTCGCCGAAGGCACGCTCGACGAGCTTTCGCGCCATCCCGATTCGATCACCGGCCGTTGCCTGCGCGAACGTCCGTCACATCCCGCCCGAGGCGCGCGGCGTCCGGTCGACGCAAAGTCCCGCGAAGGCTGGCTCGGACTGGAACGCGCGCGACTGCATAACCTCCGCGATCTCTCCGTCCGCTTCCCGTTGGGCCGTTTCGTGGTCGTCACCGGCGTCTCGGGTTCGGGCAAGAGTTCCCTCGTGAAGGATTGCCTGCTGCCCGCCGTCGCCGCCGCGTTGGCCGGGTCGAAACCCGACAAGGACGCAGCGCGCGTCACCGGGCACGGCGTCATCAACGCCCTCCACGAGGTCGACCAATCTCCCATCGGGCGCACCCCGCGCTCCACGCCCGCGACCTACGTCGGGTTCTTCGACGACATTCGAAAACTGTTCGCCAACTCCGCCGAGGCGCGCCTGCGCGGTTACGGACCCGGACGGTTCAGTTTCAACTCGAGCCAAGGCCGATGCCCCCAATGCGAGGGCACCGGGACGATCGCGCTCGAGATGAATTTCCTGCCCACCGCACACGTGCGTTGCGACACGTGCGTCGGACGCCGATTCAATCCCGAGACGCTGGACGTGCCGTGGAACGGCAAATCCATCGCCGACATCCTCGACCTCTCCGTCGCCGAGGCGATCGAGTTCTTTGCCGCGCATAACAAGCTACGCCGTCCCCTCGAGGCGTTGCGCGACACCGGACTCGACTATCTAAGACTCGGGCAAACCAGCCCGACGTTGAGCGGCGGCGAGGCACAACGGATCAAGTTGGTGAGCCATCTCCTCGGCGGTTTGAAAGCCGCTCAATTCGAGCTCGAATACGCCACCGGCCCCCGCGCCATCCGCGCCGCGAAGCGCGACCTCTTCGTCCTCGAGGAACCGACCATCGGGCTGCACATCGAGGACGTCCGTCGCCTCGTCGCGGTGCTCCAGCGACTCGTCGACGCCGGCCACACGGTGATCGTGATCGAGCACAACCTCGACCTGATCGCCGAGGCCGACTGGGTGCTCGACCTCGGACCCGAGGCGGGCGCCGGCGGCGGCTCGATCGTCGCGGAAGGTACGCCCGAGGCCGTGGCCAAAGTCCGCGCGAGCCACACCGGCCGTTACCTCAAAGAATTCTTGGCCCGCTGACCGGCCCGACCACCGCGGGGTTTTGACCACGGAGCACACGGAGCACACGGAATCAGGCAAGGTGAGTTTTTTACCACGGAATTCACGGACATCACGGAATTGGGATCCGCTAACAGGGACGTCTCGATTCCGTAATTTTCGGTGATTTCCGTGGTTGAAAAGTCCCTTCCCCATTCCGTGTGGTCCGTGTGCTCCGTGGTAAAACTCAGGACCACGGGCTGGATGCTGATGCTTTGGGTCCAAATTTTTACCACGGAAATCACTGAAATCACGGAAGGCAAACACTGGCTTTCCTGTTCCGTGATTTCAGTGATTTCCGTGGTATATAACCGCGTACGCCTTCCGTGGTGTCCGCTCGATCCGCGGAATGCAGTTCGCATTTTGACCACGATGCACACTGAAGAGAAGCAGCCGGCATGACGCGCTTCCGTGTGGTCCGTGTGCTCCGTGGTAAATGTGGCCCCGGATCCGGCCGTGTTGGCTCACTTCGACGAGACGACCCGGACCGCGCCCTTCACCAACCGCGCCCGCATCGGGGTCTCGCCCACCAGGTCGCCGTCGAGTGCGACCGCCTGGGGAGGTTCCGCGTCGACGTCCATCGACACGTCGGCGAAATGTTCCACGCGCGGATGGTCCACGTGCGTGCCGCGCACGAGACGCAGGAATTGTCCCGCGATCTGCAGGCGTCCCAGCCCGCGGATCAAGCTCACTTCCGCGCGGCCGTCGCACATGTCCGCGCCGGGCGCGATGCGCATCATGCCCCCGCCCGCATACGGCGCGTTCGCGATCAACGCCACCACCAGCGGCTCGTCGATTTCCCCACGCGCCGTCCTAACGCGGAGACGCACCGAGTGGTAACGCGCCAACGCGCGGAAGAATCCCACCGGATAGCTAAGTCTCGCGCCGAACCATCGCTTCACCCGCGGCGTGGTCGCGCGAAGCAACTCGCCCGAGAAACCCACCGCGGCGAACAACACCGCGTGCCGCACCCGTTCGGCGCCGTTCTCACGCAATGCGACCTCGATGAGGTCCAACGGACGCGCGCCGCCGCCGAGGATCGCCGCGACCACCGCGCCGTCTTCCTTGAGCCCAAGCAACGAGGCCGCGTCGTTACCCGTGCCAACCGCAAGAATGCCGACCCGCGGACGCGCGCCCGGGATCGACATCACGCCCTCGACGACCTCGCGGAATGTCCCGTCGCCGCCCGCCGCCACGATCGTTTCCGCGTCGGGGTTTTGCGCGGCGCGGGCGCCCGCATCGCCGGGACCGCGCGTCGCGACGCGACGCACGACGCATCCGCCCGCGCGCAACCGCGCCTCGAACGCCGACAGCCGCGCCTCGTGTCCGGCGCCGCCGCGAGCGGCGGGATTGGTGACGATGGCGACGACGCGTGGAGCGGACACGCCGCGATGAAACGCGGGAACCCCGCCATCGCGCAATTCCCGAGGCGACGAAGCGTCCCCGCGCGAAACGCCTTTGAGTGTCGTCGTAGCGCGGGCGTCCCCGCGGCGGCCACGCTGCGGAGTTCCCCGCGCGAAGCGCCTTTGGACTGCGGCGGGAAGTCGGACGCCACGCCGCTTTGAAACAGCGACAACGGAAACCCGCCCTGCCTGCCACGCGCAGGCGAGACGCCCGCGACTACCGCAGGCGGGGACGCCCGCGCTACGTTGCCCGATCCACCGCGTCACCGCGGCGGCGGGACGCCTCGCGCGGATGCCGCGCTCCGGCCGCTTCAAACTTGAAACTGAAAACTTGAAACTTCTGGCCGTCTTGCCCTTGCCCCGTCCCTCCGCGAGGATCGCCCCATGCGTCCCGCCGTCGTGTTGACCCTTCTTGTCGCCCTCGCCGCGCGACTCGACGCCGTCGACTCCACTCCGCCCTCCCTGCGCAACGTCGTTGTCCTGGGCGACAGCCTCGCCGCCGGCTACGGCGTCGAACTCGCCGAGTCCTGGCCCGCGCGCCTCCAGTCGCGCATCGACGACGCCCGCCTCCCGTTCCACGTCGTGAATGCCGGCGTCTCGGGGGACACCACCGCCGGCGGACTCCGGAGGTTGGACTGGCAGTTCCGCCAACCCATCGACGTGCTGCTCGTGGAACTCGGCGGCAACGATGGCCTCCGCGGGCTCCCGCCCGATGCCACGCGTTCGAACCTCGTGGCGATCGTGAAGCACGCCCGCGAGAAATCGCCCGCGACCGCCGTTGTCCTTGCCGGAATGCAGATGCCCCCGTCGATGGGCCTCGAATACACCGGGAAATTCGCCGGGATTTTTCCGTCCGTGGCGCGCGAGTTCAAACTGCCCCTCGTCCCGCACCTGCTCGAAGGCGTCGGCGGCATCCCGGAACTCAACCAACCCGACCAAATCCATCCCACGCCGACCGGCCACGACCTCGTCGCCTCCAACGTCTGGGTGGTCCTCGAACCCCTCCTCCGCAAACGCGCCGAAGCGAAATAGCCCCCTCAGCGTGGCCGACGTCGTGAGACGGTGGACCTAACTTGTGTAGCCGACGTCGTGAGACGGCGGACCTCGCCCAGTAAGCCCGAAGCATGCAGTAGCAGCAGAGGAATTATTTCACGCCAAGCCGTACCAAGCCCGGCCAAGGCGCAAGGAAGCCGGGTTGGAATCAGCTCCTCGGGTCGCCTCCCATGCACTTGGCCCCCCTTGGTCCGGCTTGGCGTGAGATATTCCCCTTCCTCAACCGAACCGTTCCCGCTGGCCTCGTCCTCCGGCCTTACCTCGACGCCCATCCACGCCGCTTAAATCCAGGATCCTGAAACTCGAAACTCGCCCTTCTTGAAAGGCGCCGCCGCAATTCCTAGAGTCCGCCCCATGTCCAAACCGGCACTCGGACGGGGCCTCGGTGCGTTGCTGGGCGGCGGGAAACCGTCCGCCCCGGCCGCGCCCACCAACGTCGCCGGTTCGCCCGCTCCCGTGCCCCCGGCCCCGGCCACCACGTCTTCCGGACCCTCCGGACCGCGCTCCGTCGCCCTCGACCGCATCGTCCCCAGCCCGCTGCAACCCCGGAAGGATTTCACGGAGGAATCCCTCCGCGAACTCGCCGATTCCATCCGCGAACAGGGCATCGTCCAACCGCTCATCGTCCGCGTCGTCGGCGACAAATTCGAACTCATCGCCGGCGAACGCCGCTGGCGCGCGTCGAAACTCGCGGGCCTCTCCGAAGTCCCCGTTCTCGAGCGCGCCGCCACCGACCGCGAGGTCCTCGAACTCGCGCTCATCGAGAATCTCCAGCGCGAGAACCTCAATCCCGTCGAGGAAGCCGTCGGCTATTCGCAGCTCCAGGCGCAGTTCGAACTCACCCAGGAACAGGTCGCCCAACGCGTCGGCCGCAGCCGCGTCGCCGTCACCAACGCCCTCCGTCTCCTCAAGCTCCACCCCGGCGTGCTCGACTCCGTCCGCACCGGACGCCTCTCCTCCGGCCATGCCAAGGTCCTGCTCGGGATTGATTCGACCGCGCTCCAGTCGTCCGCCGCCGAGCAGGTCCTCGCGCGCGGCCTGAGCGTCCGGCAGACCGAGGAGCTCGTCGCGCAGTTGCTCCTGCCTCCGCCCGCCGGTTCCACCGCGACGCATCGCGCCCCGGCCTCGCGCGATCCCCACGTCGTCGACGTCGAGAACCGCCTTCGCGAACGCTTCGCCGCCAAGGTCGCGCTTCGTTACAAGTCCGGCCGCGGCGCGCTCGAGATCCGTTTCGCCTCCGACGACGAACTCAACCGCATCCTCGACCTCGTCGGCGTCCACATCGATTGATCGACCGATCCTTTCCGTCCCCATGCTCAACACCCAGGAATTCCGCAACTCCGTCGCCGCCCTCCTCGATGGCGCCGCGCCGCGCGTCCCGCAACTCTCCGCGTTCGTCGGCCTCGACGGGTTTGTCGACGAGATCCTCCACGTCGTCGACAAACGCCACGACGCGGAACGCTACGACCGCCTCACGACGATCCGCGCGTACGGCGAGCGCATCTCCGCCGCGTCCGGCCACTCGACCAACGTCGAGCTCGTCAACATCATGACCAAGCTCGGCGGCAACGGCCCGATCATGGGCAATGCCCTCGCGAGTTTCGGCCTCCGCGTTTCGTATCTCGGTTCGCTCGGGTATCCCGCCATCCATCCCGTTTTCGACTCCTTCTCCCGCCGTGCCGACATCGCGTCCCTGTGCGGTGCCGGACTGACCGACGCCCTCGAGTTCGAGGACGGCAAGATCATGGTCGGGAAGCACTACACGCTGAAGGAAGTCAACTGGGCGAACATCTGCACGCGTTACGGCAAGGACAAGTTCGCGACCAAGTTCGCGAGCGCCGACCTCGTCGGGTTCGTCAACTGGACGATGTTGCCGTACATGAGCGACATCTGGGCCTCGATCCAGTCCGAGCTCGTTCCCGGCCTTCTCGGCGAGCGACGCAAACTGTTCGTCGACCTTGCCGATCCCGAGAAGCGCCTGCCGGCGGACATCAGCCGCGCCCTCGATCTCATCGGGCGGTTCCAGTCGAAGTTCGACGTCATCCTGGGTCTCAACGAAAAGGAAGCCTACGAAGTCGCGCGCGTGCTCGGGCTCGACGCGTCGCCTCGCGATTGGCAGGGGCTCGCGGCGCTTTCGATCGAGATCCAGTCGCGGGTCAAGGTGGACACCTTGGTCGTGCATCCCGTCGCCTACGCGCTCGCGGTATCCGGCGGGAAAGCCGATGTCGTCGAGGGACCCGTGTGCCGCCAACCGCGGATCACTACCGGCGCGGGCGACCACTTCAACAGCGGGTTCTGTCTCGGCAAACTGCTCGGCTTCGACAACGCCGCGTCCGTGCTGTGCGGCGTCGCCACGAGCGGCCACTACGTGCGCACCGCGACCAGCCCGTCCGTCGCCGACCTCGCCATGCTGATGCGCGATTGGCCGACCGCCTGACCCGGGTAGCAACGCCATGACCTTGCCCGTCGTCAAATTCGGAACGCCCGTGTTGCGGCAGAAGGGCGCGCGCATCGAGTCCGTAACGCCCGAGATCGCGCGCCTCGTCGTCGACATGTTCGAGACCATGCACCACGCGCACGGCGTGGGGCTCGCGGCGCAACAAGTCGGCCACGCGCTCCAACTCGCGGTCATCGACGTCCGCGGCGTGAAAGACCGTCCCTCGCGCCTGTGGCTCGACGGCCAGGAAGCGAGCGTGGACGCCTTCATGCCGTTGGTGCTGGTGAACCCCGCCGTGAAAGCCGTCGGCGTGCGCGAGCGCGGCCCCGAGGGATGCCTGAGTTTTCCGGAGATCTACGGCGAGGTGGAACGGCCGGGCGAAGTCGAGGTCACCGCGTTGAACGAGAGGGGCGAGCAGTACCACTTCAAAGCCGGCGGGCTATTGGCGCGCGCCGTCCAGCACGAGTACGACCATCTCCAGGGCATCCTCTTCATCGACCGCATGGACACCATCACGCGGAACGAAGTGCGTCCCGAGGTGGACGAACTCCAGGCCGAGACCAAGTCCCAACTCGCCTCCAAGCGGTAACGGCGTAGCGCGGCAATGGCGTAGCGCGGGCGTCCCCGCCTGCGTTGGGATCGCGGGGATGAGTTTCAAGTTTTCAGTTTCAAGTTTCAAGGCGGCGAACGCTCCCGCGCGAAGCGTCCCGCAGTCGCGGGATGCGAAGCCATCGGATGGCGCCACCCCGCTTTCCTCGCCCGAGCAACCAGGACGTAGCGCGGGTGTCCCGCCTGCGCCCGGCGTAGAGCGGCCGTCCCCGGCTGCGCAAACAGGGCCGTCCCCGGCCCGTTCCAATGCGATCCAAAACTCAAACGGGACTCACGCGAAGCCGCAAAGACACGAAGAGACCGAGCGCCGAACCCAAACCGCGTCCTCAACTTCCGACGGGTCCTCCCGACGACGCCAATTGCGCCTTGCCCTTTGTATTCTTCGCGCCTTCGCGCCTTCGCGTGACTCTCCCGATCCAAGGAGATGGCTTGGCTCGCCCCATTGGCCCGACTTGGTCCCCCTTGGCGTGAAACACCCTTCCCCGGCCCCGGAATTGGTGCGGTCGGTGGGACTCGAACCCACACTCCTTACGGAAGGGGATTTTAAGTCCCCTGCGTCTGCCATTTCGCCACGACCGCCAGCAACAAGAGGTTGGGCAAAGCCTTCGTGTCGCGCAATCCCGACGCGCCACGACCGCCCTATCGGCGAAGGCGCTCCTTGACCACACGCGACAGCACGGGAAGCTGGCTTTCATGAAAGGGACAAAGCCTCCGGTTTCGAACCTCTGGAAAACCGCCGGTCGGCGAGAACTCAAGTCCGCTCCATGGCTCGCCATTACCCGACGGGCATTGAAACCCGGCATGACGCACGACCTCGAATCCATCCGCTCCTCGATCGCTGCCGGTTGGACGCGGGGGGCCGGATTTAAGCGAGCCACGTAATAATAGCGGACGCATCCGCTCTGCCTGTGATTGACGTGCGCCGACGCAGACGGGCACCTTTTCCCCATTCACTGAATCCAGCGCCCAGATCTACCCGTTTCAGCCCGAGGCAATCTTAGCCGCAAGCATCTTGTCGCGGAGGCTGGAGCAGACAATCAATCGCTAACTAATGGCCAAAAGGACTTCATCCAACGCGGACACCACGGCAAACCTCGGCTTCGAAGCCAAGCTCTGGCTCGCCGCCGACAAGCTCCGCAACAACATGGACGCGGCGGAGTACAAGCACGTCGTCCTCGGCTTGATCTTTCTCAAGTACATCTCGGACACCTTTGAGGAGCACCGCACCAAGCTCCTTGGCGGCCGGGGCGACTACGCCGGAGCCAATGCCGAGGATCCGGACGAGTACAAGGCGGAGAACGTTTTCTGGGTACCGGCCGATGCCCGCTGGTCTCACCTCCAGGCGAACGCCAAGCAGCCCACCATTGGCAAGACCGTGGACGACGCCATGGTTGCCATCGAGCGCGACAACCCGCGCCTCAAGGGCGTCCTGCCGAAAGACTACGCCCGCCCCGGCCTCGACAAACACCGCCTCGGCGAACTCATCGACCTCATCGCCACCATTGAATTGACCTGTAGGCCGGGTGCCCCCACCCGGCGCGACGAAACCGAATTGCCCGGTGAGGGCACCGGGCCTACATCGCACCGATCCGTCGATCTGCTCGGCCGCGTGTATGAGTATTTCCTGACCCGCTTTGCCAGCGCCGAGGGCAAGAACGGCGGCCAGTTCTACACCCCGTCCTGCGTCGTGCGCTGCCTCGTCGAGATGCTCGCCCCGTACAAGGGCCGCATCTACGACCCCGCCTGCGGCTCCGGCGGCATGTTCGTGCAGTCGGAGAAGTTCGTGGAATCCCACGGCGGCAAGCTCGGCGACATCTCCATCTACGGCCAGGAGAGCAACGCCACCACCCGCCGCCTCGCCATCATGAACCTCGCCATCCGCGGCATCGAGGCCGACATCGGCAAGGAACACGCCGACACCTTCCGCGCCGTCCAGCACC
>JANYDN010000115.1 GCA_025363585.1 Verrucomicrobiota bacterium
GTGGCTCAGTTGCGCGTGACGGTCTCGTCGAGGTTGAGCAGGAGGTTCGCCGCGAGGGTGTACGCGGCGAGTTCGGCGGGATCGCGTCCCGCCGGCGGTTTCGATTCCCCGTTGGTCACGGCGCGTTTCGCCGCGTCGCCATCGGCGCGGTAACGGGCGAGATGGGTCTCGAGCGCGCCCCGCACGATTTCGAGTTCGCGGGGATCGGGCGCGCGCGACAGGACCGTGCGGTACGCCCACGCGATGCGTTGCTCGGGACGCGGGCCTCCCTCGGCGAGCATGCGGGCGCCCAGCGCGCGGGCCGCCTCGAAGTGCTGCACGTCGTTCAGCAGTTGGAGCGCCTGCAGCGGCGTGTTGCTGCGCTCGCGACGCGAGCACGACATCTCGCGGTTCGGCGCGTCGAAGACCGACAGGAACGGGGCGGGGGCCGTGCGCTTGAAGAACGTGTACAGGCTCCGGCGATACAATGCCGCGCCATGGTCCTGCACGTATTCGCGCGTGTTCGAGCCCACGAAGCCGACCGGTTCCCAGATGTTGGGCGGTTGGTACGGCTTCACGCCCTTGCCGCCCATCCGCAGGTCCAGCAATCCCGAGACGAAGAGCGCGTTGTCGCGGATCTGCTCCGCATCCAGCCGGAACCGCGGGCCGCGCGACAACCACCGGTTCTCGGGATCGCGGCGAAGCGATTCCGCCGTCACCTTTGAATCCTGTCGGTACGCGTGCGACGTCACGATCAGCCGCACCAACGCCTTGGTGTCCCAACCGCCCGTGCGGTACCCGACGGCCAGCCAGTCGAGCAGCTCGGGATGACTCGGCGGTTGTCCCTGCGAGCCGAAATCCTCCGGCGTCTTCACGAGCCCGACGCCGATGAATTGCTGCCAGAAACGGTTCGCGGCGACGCGCGCGGTCAGCGGGTGCTCGTCCGAAACCAACCACCGCGCGAGGTCGAGGCGCGTGGGCGTCCCGGACGATTTCAACGGCGGCAGCGCCGCGGGCACGCCGCGCGTCACCTTCTCGCCCGGTTTGTCGTACGCCCCGCGCAACATCACGAAGCTGTCGCGGGGCTTCTCCATGTCGTGCCAAACGAACGACGACGGCACCGCGCCGTCGAAGTCCGAGCGCCGTTTCCGCGCCGCGTCCGCGTCGGACACGAGGTCCGCGAACTTCGGCCGCGTCGTCGCGCACACCCGCGCCAGGAAATGCCCACGCAAGGCGGCAAGATCCACGGGCGTTCGGTTGGTCGCCGACGTTTCCTTGAAGATCCGCCGCACCGGAGCCGGCAGTTCCGCCGCGTCCTTGCCCTCGTATTGGCGCTTCCACGCGGCGAGCGACAACGTCGGGTCGTTCGCCGGATCGACGCGTCCGGCCACGCCCGCTTGGTCCCAGCCCACGCGCCCGCCGAATTGCGTGAAGGCGATGCCGGAGATTTTGTCGCCCGCCTTGAGGCCCACGTCGGCGGCCGCGAATTCGAGACGCACCCATTTTCCAACCTCCGGCAACGGCCCGCGGTGCGCGCGCTGCGTCGTGCCCTTCGCGCCCCACTCGATGGCGTCGATGTCGCCCCACACCGCGCGGTGGTTCCACTCGCCGGTGTTGTACTGGAGCATGATCGTCCGCGGCGTCTTCGCGGGATCGAGGTAAACCCGCGCGAAGAAGCGACCGTTCGGCGGCACCTCGAATTTCGCCTCGGTCGTCTCGAGGACGTCCTGTGCCAACCCGCCGTCTTCGCGGGACAACGCCCGCTTGCCGCTCGCCACCGGGCCTTCCGACGCGGTCACCCAGCGCGTGGGCGCGCCGGGACTCGCGGTGATCTTCCATCCCGGCGGGGCGTCGTCCTCGACCCAGACCGTCGTCGTTTCCTTCGGCTCGGGCGCCGGGCTCGCGTCCGCGGGGTCCGCGTACTCGCCCTTCGCGGCGTAGAACGCCACGCGTTCCTCCGCACCCGCGGCCAGCGCCACGAGGTCGCCGGCACGCTTCTCGATCTCCGGCGTCCGCAGCGGGACCACGGGCGCCGTCAGCAGGGTGTTCCCGTCCATGGCCGGGTCCGCCGAGTTGTTGAAAAACGCATACAGCGAATAGAATTCGCGCGCCGACAATGGGTCGAACTTGTGGTCGTGGCACACCGCGCAACCCGCCGTGAGCCCCATCCACGTCTGCACCGTCGTCGCCGTCCGCTCCACCGCGTAGCGGAACACGAACTCGGCGTCGATCGACCCGCCCTCGCCCGTCGTGACGTTGCAACGGTTGAATCCCGTCGCCACCCGTTGCGCGAGCGTCGGGTTCGGCAACAGGTCTCCCGCGAGTTGGTCCACCGTGAAACGGTCGAACGGCAGGTTCGAGTTGAACGCCGACACCACCCAATCGCGGTATGCCCACATCTGCCGCTCGTTGTCCAGGTGCATGCCGTGCGTGTCCGCGTAGCGCGCCACGTCCAGCCACACGCGCGCCATCCGCTCGCCGTAAGCCGGCGACCCCATGAACCGATCCACGCATTTCTCGAACGCATCCGCGGATTTGTCGGCGACGAACGCGTCCACCTCGGCCGGGGTCGGGGGCAAACCGCGGAGATCAAAGCTGAGGCGACGAAGGAGCGTCGGGCGATCGGCCTCCGGCGAAAACGCGAGCCCCTCGCGCTCCAGACTCGCGGCGAGGAAGCGATCGATCCCATTCCGAACCGGCGTGCCGGGCTTCACGGCGGGCGGATCAATCGCCACCGGCGCTTCGAACGCCCAATGCTTCTGGTACTTCGCGCCCTGTTTGATCCAACGCGAGAGCAGCGATTTGTCCGCGTCGGAAAGCGACTTGTGGGTGTCGGGCGGCGGCATCACGTCGTCCGCCTCGGTCGTGTTGATGCGCCGCCAGAGTTCGCTGCCGGCCAGGTCGCCGGGCTTGATCGCCACGTGGCCGTCCTTGTCCGGGGCGATCGCTCCCTCGGCGGTATCGAGCCGAAGGCCGGCCTTGCGCTTCTTCGCGTCGAAGCCGTGGCACGCGAAACACTTGTCGGAAAGCAGCGGCCGGATGTCGCGGTTGAAACGGACGGTGTCGTCCGCGGCCCCGCATCGCGGGGCCACGACGAGCGCCGCGGCGAGCATTCCCACGGCGTACGGCGACGGTTTCGTCCTGTGCACGGGCATGGGGAGACTATCCGGCGCGGACCCCGGCGGTTTCAACCGCCCGATCGGGTGATTTTCGGGGAGGCATCGGTTGGCCGTCCCGGGATTGGCAGCCGGCTTGTTCCGGTACAGGGTCGATCCATGGCGAGGCAGCACTGGTTGGTGAAGTCGGAACCCGAATCGTATTCGTGGGAAAAGTTTTCGAAGGACGGCGGCACCGCGTGGACCGGCGTCCGCAGCTTCGCCGCGCGAATCCATCTGCGCGCCATGAAACCCGGCGACACGGTCCTCTTCTACCACAGCGTCACGGGCAAGGAAGTCGTCGGCATCGCGCGCGTGCGGCGCGGCGCGTATCCCGATCCCACGGCCACCGAGGGCGAGTGGTCCGCGGTGGATCTGGAACCGTCGAAGGCGTTGAAGAAGCCGGTGAAGCTCGAGTCGCTGAAATCCGATCCGATCACGAAGGACCTCCCGTTGATCCGCCAATCGCGCCTCAGCGTGATGCCGATCGCGCCCGAGGCGTACGCGCGGATCCTGGAACTCGGGGAGTGAAGGGGGAGTTTCAAGTTTCAGGATTCAAGTTTGAAGCGGGCCGGCTTCGTGGCGGCGGTCGTGAGACCGTGGACCTCGACAAGTTCGGGTTGGAGGGACGGAGTTTGAAGTAGCCGCGGTCGTGAGACCGTGGATCGCGACAAGGTCGGGTTGAAGGGACGGAGTTTGACGTGGCGGCGGTCGTGAGACCGCGGACCTCGACAAGTTCGCGTCGGCAGGGCGGGGAGGGAGTTTCGTTTCAAGTTTGCAGCAACGCCACGCACTTCGTTTTCTTCGTTCCCTTCTGTAAAACCCCGGCGGCCTCGACTCAGTCGACGTAGACGAATTCGTTCAGGTTCAGCAGGGCGCGGCACAGTTCGGGCAGCGTTCGCGTCGCGAGCCAACCCTCGCATCGTCGTCGTTCTTCGTTCGTGGGCGCACGCTGGAGCGCGATCCGGAACGCCGTCTCGATCCGTCGCGTCGATCCCGCTCCCGCCTCGCGCTCCACCCGCGCCGCGAACGCCTTCGCCGCCGCCGTAGCCTCGGGCGAATTCAGGAGGGACAACGCCTGCGGCGCCACGATGGATTCGGCGCGGCGCGCGCACGACGTGGAGTTCTCGGGAAGATCGAACGTCTCCATGAACGGCACGCGGACCGTGCGTTTCTGGACGAGGAACACGCTTCGCACTCCCTGGCGCCCGGCGGGCGACGGATACCATCCCTTGGTCCGCGTCGCGTTGTCGTCGAGGAACGCGGGGTTCGCCCGGAGGATTTCCGCCGGCAATCCGGGCCACGCCGGCGTGCCGCCCTCGACCTCCACCAGCGTGCCTGCGGTCGCGAGCAACGCGTCGCGCAATTGCTCCGCGGAGAGTCGCCGCGGATTCTGCCGGCGGTACGACGCGTTCCCGGACGTGTCGCCGTCGCCGGATACCGACGCGCGCCGGTACGCCGCGCTCGTGACGACCATCCGATGCAGTCGCTTCGTCGACCATCCGCCGCGCATGAATTCGTCCGCCAGCCAATCGAGCAACTCGGGATGCGTCGGG
>JANYDN010000129.1 GCA_025363585.1 Verrucomicrobiota bacterium
TCGACCGGGCAGGACCCGAAGATTTTTTCACGAGGAAAGGGAGGTGGTTCCTCGCTACTTTCCGTGGCCGGAGGGATCGGGCACCGGAGCATCCACCCGATGGATCGTTGTCGCCATTCCTGCCAACGAAAACACCGAGGAAGCATTTTTAGCCACAGATTGGAATCCAATTTCACAGATTGTGTTTTTGGTTCTCTATCGGCTTTCGGCCTCGGATCACTGGATTCAAATCCGTGAAATTGGGTTCCAATCTGTGGCTACTGACTCCCATCTCTGTTGGAATTCCATCCACGGAAAACGGCGAGGAACCCGCGCGGTGGAGTTGTTGCCGGAAGGGAATCGCCGCGTGCCCGCGAGGGAACGCGACGTGGCGGGTGCGTTCCACCGTCTTACGACGGCGGCCACCCAGAGACCGTCACCGACCCTTCGACAGGTTCTTCGCGCCGTTGACCTGCGAATTCACGCGCAGGCGCAGGCCGTTCAACCGGATGAAGCCCGTCGCGTCGTCCTGGTTGTAGGCCTTGGTCGGGTCGGCCTCCATCGTCGCGATGTGCGGGTTGTACAGGCTGAACGGACTCTTGCGCCCGGCCACGTGGATCCCGCCCTTGTAGAGCTTCACGCGCACGGTGCCGGTCACGTTGCGCTGCGATTCCTCGACGAGGGCCTGCAACGCGAGGCGTTCCGGCGCGAACCAGAATCCGTAGTACACCAACTCCGCGTACTTCGGGATCAGCGAGTCGCGGATGTGCATGACCTCGCGGTCCATGGTGAGCGACTCCACCTGGCGGTGCGCGAAGTGCAGGATGCTTCCGCCGGGGGTCTCGTACACGCCGCGGCTCTTCATGCCGACGAAACGGTTCTCGACCATGTCCACGCGCCCGACGCCGTGCTTGCCGCCGATCTTGTTCAGAAGGCGCATGACCTGGAGCGGCGGGAGTTTCTTCCCGTTCACGGCCACGCAATCGCCGCGTTCGAAATCGAGCGTGACGAACTCCGGCTTGTCCGGCGCGTCCTCGGGCAACACCGACAGCGTCGTAAAATAGTCGCGGTTCTTGAGGTCGTAGGAGTCATACCACGGATCCTCGAGGATGCCGGCCTCGTAGGAGATGTGGAGGAGGTTCCGGTCCATCGAGTACGGCTTCTTGGCGCTGGCCTGGACGGGAATGCCCTTGGCGGCGCAGTAATCGATCATGGCCTGGCGGCCGGGGAAATCCTTGCGGTACCGCTCGTCGCGCCACGGCGCGATGATCTGCAGGCCGGGCGCGAGCGCGGCGGCGGTGAGTTCGAAGCGGACTTGGTCGTTGCCCTTGCCGGTCGCGCCGTGGGCGATGGCATCGGCACCCTCGGCGACGGCGATCTCGACCATGCGCTTGGCGATGAGCGGGCGCGCGATCGAGGTGCCGAGGAAATACTGGCCTTCGTAGATCGCGCCGGCACGGAGCATCGGGTAGATGAAATCCGCGGCGAACTCCTCCTGGAGATCGTCGATGAAGATTTTCGACGCACCGGTTTTGCGGGCCTTTTTCTCGAGGCCCTTGAGCTCATCCTCCTGGCCGATGTTGGCGCAGAAGGCGATCATCTCGGCATTGCCGTAGGTTTCCTTGATCCAGGAGAGCAGCACCGAGGTGTCGAGGCCGCCCGAGTAAGCGAGGACGATTTTCATGCGTTGACGAAGCGTGCCTGCCGTCCGCCGGCCGGTGCCGGCGCGGGCAAAGCGGGCGAAAGTGAACGCGAGCGAACGGGGGCAGGGAAGGAGTTTTTTGGCGGCGGGACGGTCCGGAATGCGGAGGGTTCGTGTCGACGGGGGACGCAACGCGGGCGCATCCGGACACTGCCCCCGAAAAGATTGAGGCTGTCAACCAGGGGTGGACGTCGGGCGAGCAATCAATCCCGAAGGCATCTGGGCAAGCGCCTCAACTTTTCGTGTGGTTCGTGTGGTTCGTGGATGCCAATTCCACGGACCTGCACGGGCTGGATCAAGTTGGGTAGGTGAACCACGAAACACACGAAACACACGAAAAGCTCTGGAAAGGAGATCCGATGGGTGTCGGGGATCCTTTGAAAGGATCATGTATCCCCGACCACGCAACGGGGCGCATCCGGACACTGCCCCCGAAAAGTCCGAGGCTGCCATCGATGAAACGAAATCGACGAAGTGGGACCGAGCGAAACTCCCTGAGGTTGTTGCAATCAATTCCGAACGCACCCCGGCGGGCGCCTCAACTTTTCGTGTGTTTCGTGTGTTTCGTGGATGCAAATTCCACGGGCCTGCTCGGCTTGCATCAAGTTGGGTGGATGAACCACGAAACACACGAAACACACGAAACACACGAAACACACGAAACACACGAAACACACGAAACACACGAAAAGCTCTGGAAAGGAGATTCGATGGGTTGTCGGGGATGCTTTGAAAGGATCTTGTATTCCCGACCACGCAACGTTGCACCACAACGCGGCGCTTGCGCGTTGCGAGCGGGGTGTCACGCTTCCGGCCTCAAAGTCATGCCTGCACAGGTTCGAATTCCGACTCCGCTCCGAAAGCTCACCAACGACCTCGAGGTCGTCAGTGTTCCGTCCGGCACCATTGGATCCGTCATCCGCCATTTGCAGGGCCAATTCCCGGGGATCCAGGAACGCCTCGTCGACGACGCAGGCAACGTCCGGCGCTTCGTCAACGTGTACGTGAACGAGGAGGACATCCGGTTTCTCCAGAACTCGGACACGCCCGTGAAGGACGGCGACGAGATCAGCGTCATCCCGGCCATTGCCGGCGGTTGATCCCCGGCGATCGAAAGACCTTCCCATGGCGACGCGCAAATCGACCGTTCGGCCTGCCAAAGCGGCGGCCGCGAAACCCCCGGGCCGGATCCAACGCCGGTTCTGGCTCACGTATCCGCCCCAGCGCATCAAGGCGCCGGTGATCTGGGAACTTGGGCACAAGTTCTCGCTCGTCACCAACATCCGGCAGGCCAGCGTCAACGACGAGGTCGGGATCGTTTGCCTCGAGATCGACGGGGCGGCGGGAGAGATCGAGGCCGGCGTCCAATGGCTGAAGCGTGCCGGGGTCAGCGTCGAGCCGGTCGAGTTGAACGCGATGGAGTCCTGACTCGGATCCCACGACGAAGCCGGGAGTCATGGCTTGACCGGGGTCGGGGAGGGGCATTCTATCGATGTCCGGAGCGACCCCCCTAATCTCAGCCAGTCAGACCATGACCAAGCGTGACCTTGTCGTGCGGATAGCATCGGAGACCGGCCTCATCCAGGAACAAGTTCTCGATGTCGTCCAACGGACGCTCGACTATATATCCGAGGCCCTTGCAAAGGGCGAAAACATCGAACTCCGGAACTTCGGAGTCTTCGAGGTGAAGGTTCGGAAAGCCCGGATCGGCCGGAATCCAAACTCCCCGGAACGCGACGTTCCCATTCCCCCGCGATCCGTCGTGAAGTTCAAACCCGGCAAGGAAATGCGCGAGGCCGTCCTGCGCCTGACCCCGAAGCCCTGATCCCCATTGCCGCCGGCCGACGCATCCGTTTTCACGGTGCGTGCCGTGCTTCGCCCAGTCGGACTTTCAAGGCCCACTAAGCCATCCTCCCCGACAGGTTTCCCGACGATCCGCCGGCCGGTTCATTTGGCCTGGCGGATCGCCGCGAGGATGTCCGCCGCTTCCCGCGCGGTCAGGTTCGACAACAGCCCCTCCGGCATCGCCGAAAGGGTCTGACGCTCGTCCTTGCGGATGTCCGCGCGACCGAGCACCCGGTCCTGGCCGGATGCATCGCGCACGCGCAGTCGTCCGCCGTCCGCGGGCGACA
>JANYDN010000226.1 GCA_025363585.1 Verrucomicrobiota bacterium
GGTGGACCCGCTTTAGACCCAGATAGAATCCGATCTCCTTGAATCGCGGGAACCAGCCCTTGGCGAGGATGTGGGTCGTTCGCGTTATCCGGGTTCCCGTGCCGCACTTCTCCAGGCGAAAGTCTTCCTCCAACGACTCCACCCACGGACCCCAACCGTGGTCCGTCGAAACCATCCTGAACCGGAGCCGCCCGGGAGGCTCCCAGTCCGTGATCTTCTGGATCACCGTGCCGCGATCCGAAATGCAGCGGCGCTCGGCACCCACCCCACCCGGGGAACGGGGAAGCTCGCACGACACCGGACGTGGCAGTCCGAGACAGAACCAACCGGGCACATCCATTCTCGAAAGAGTCAGCAGCGGCCACAATACCTCACGCGGGACGTTGATGATTCTGGAAGTAAGGATTCTCATTGGGTGATTGAGCGACCTGCTCGCCCGTGCCCGGCAGGCGTCCCTAATGACGGCTCAAGGTGCCCCGTCAGCCGCCATGCCTTTTCCTCCTCGTTGCCGCCACCGCTGCCTTTGCCGCCCGGGCAACCTGCGGATGCCGATCCTTGGCCAACCGTTCCGCGATGGACACGTCTTCCGCCGCGGATCGTTGGGCAAGGAAACCCGCCAAAGCTTCCCTGACGAAGAAATCTTTATGGGACACCAAACGCTCTTTCGTCTCGCTCTCGAGCGACGCCGTGACCGGCAGGTAAGTGACGATAAGAAAGTTTGCGTCATCGGTGCCTTCCGCGGCCAGTTCGCGGATGTCCCGGTCCAGTGCCACATCCATTCGCTCCACCGCAATGTCACCAATGTCGATGCCTCGTGTCCCCGCGTCGCGCATGCTCGCCAGGTACCGTTCCAACGATGGAAAGGCTAACTCTGGCTCCGGATCGTGCGAGAAATGGATGACCATGCCGGCGCAGGGACCTCTGGATATATAGGCGAACGGATTCGAATCATTCGCATCGTCGAGCACCCAGAGACCCAGCCGATCGACCACGGGTATTCCCTGCATCTTCCGGCTGTAGTTCCTGGCTTCTTCGAAGGGAAGGCAGTTGATCCGCGAATCGGGATATTTGGGGAGGTTCCCGGCCCGGCAATGGTCGAGCAGATCCGCGGGCGCGGACCCGATGACGGCGATCAGTTCCGAGGCGTGGTCCGGCATAAGTTCGATGGCACTTTCGTCAGGGTCTGGAGCACCGTGAGCTTGGTTTCCGCCACCGAATCCGCAAGCGGGCAATCACCGACGCACAGGCTCTGTCTGTTGCCCGGAATCACTTGTCAAAAAGCGCGGCCGTTCCGGACGCCTGTGCCCGGATGACCCTGCCCGTGATCGAGGCCGCATCGTCGCCGGCAAGCAGTCGCACAAGCCGACCGATCGCTTCCGGCGAGGATATCCCCTCCGGCGATTCCCGCAGGATCCGTGTTCTTAACTCGTCGGAAATCCAACCCGTGTCCGTGGGACCGGGATCCACTGCATTGACCGTGATGCCGGACTCCGCCAGTTCGGAAGCGAGCGTGAGCGTCAACGCATCCAACGCCGCCTTCGTGACCACATAAGCGATCTGACCCGGCATCGGGTTGTGGTTCTGTCCCGACGTGATGTTGATGATCCGGCCCGGGGCGATCCGATTCTCCTGCCTCGCGAACTCGGCGCACAGCAGGAATCGGTCACGAGTGCGGTCCGGCCCGTGAGTTCTCGACGGTGCATAACCCGAATAGCCAACGAAAGGATCCGGGCCGCCGGGTATTTTCCCCACCGGTTAGCCGATCTTGCGCGCTTGGAATCCATGCTTCTTTGCAAGCATCGCGGCCGCGCCGAACTCCAACTCTTCGCCGGTTACCGCGAAACGCCCTATCCGCAGCAGGTCGGCACAGAGAATGTATGGCTTCACGCCGATGGCCGCGGCGAGCTCCTTCAGGACAATAGGGTTGGGAATATCTATATAAGGGAGCTCGGGCGAGTCGCCCGCCAATCCCCGCCCCGCCCGTTTCGGCGGACGGGGTGGGCCACCGGAACGGGAAGGCTGCGGCTTGGGAACGCGGTCAGGGGACGGATTGCTCATTGGGTGCTTCTCTGCGCTTCCGAAAGCGGTGTTTTCTCGTGTGGCCAGGTTGCCATGCGCGTGTTGCCGCCTTTTGGATAACACAGGGAATGCATCTGGCAAGACTTGTGAGCCGGTCGCGAATTGCCCGGGGGGACCACGAAAGGGGTCGGTGGAATTGGGTACACGTGGAGGAAGTTGGTGCCGAGTATTTGACCACGAAATACACGAGATACACCAAAAGCCGGGGAAGCCGGACCGAGGATTGAGAAGCACTGGGTTTTCCCGGGCTAGTCCGAAGGGAGGCGCCGCAATGCCCACATGTGGAAGACGTGAGTCTGGTTGATTCGTCGTTCAAACCGACTAGGGGCTCTAAGGTCAACTTTTCGTGTGGTTCGTGTATTTCGGGGTCAATAAATCCAAAACGCTCAACCACGAACCACGCGAAAGGTGGGTACATCGGACATTCTTCCATTCTCTCGCTGCACCACTCGCCTCCAGTTCGGTGAAGCCCGAGGCTACCGCGGGCGCCACGGGTGAATCAGGGATCGGCGCGGAGTCGATAATACCGGGTCTCGTGGCCGACCGACTCCGGTTGGTAATAGACACGTTCGGTACCCACCGTCGCGATCGGGCCGGCGATCACCTCCCATGGCTCCGGAGCGTCGATGTCCGCGGACGACTCAAACACCACGCCGGCCACCGTCGCGGGCCACGCGATCTCGCACACGGTCCCCGCGGGCGCGCCGGAACCCGGAAGGCGGGTCGTCATGGCAACGGTGCGCAGGTCGGAACCGGGTTTCGACTCGGCATCAAGCGGGTCGCTTCCGCCCAGATATTCCTGGAGGTTCGTGAACCCGTCGCCGTCGGGATCACCATTGGGATCCTTCACGCCGAAGGCCGACTCCCATGCGTCCGGAAGGCCGTTGCCGTCGGCATCGGTCCGCGGGCCCGGCGCGATCACGGGCGCGTCGGCGATGATATAAGTCGCCGGACGGATCGGCCCGGGCGATGCCACGTCGACGAACGCCTCGAACCGCGTGGTCGCGGAGATCCGCGGCGGATTCAAGGGATCGTACACGGACCAGCGCGCGGCGTGGTCGGACCGGTATTGGATCGGCGCGTCGATGGCGGATAGGAACCGGACGACCAACACCGATCCCGCGTCGGCATGATAGGTACCGGGCGCGGGCGAGAACGTGAGTTCCGCGAAGGGAGCGGGCGCCGGCGGGGACAGGACCGCCATGCTCCACGCGCTGGCCCTTTGGTTCGCGGCCGGAAACAATCCCGACGCAACGACCGGCACGTCGATCGTGCCCGGCGAGCCGAGGCCGAGCGTCGGTCCCAGATATTGCTCGCGGGTCACGTGCAGGCTGGAGCCAACGGGCACGGCGGCGTCGCTCCATTCCCCGACGCCCAGGCTGCGGATCAACGGCGAGTCCCGGTCAAGATCGGGATCCGTGCCGAACAACAGCACGTTGGCGCGACCCTGCGAGGGTTTGATCGCGGGGAGCGTCCCGGATGCCGTCACCGAGTGTTTCGTCCCGTCGAATCCCCAGCGTTGCCAACCCGTCGATGCCCCCGCCCCGCCGGCGGAACCCGTCAACGCGATGAAATCGCCGTTGCCCAATGCGCCGCCCACCGAAAATCCATTCCCGGCCGGCGGGGTTATATCCTGACGCGGAACGGGCGCATGGTCGCCGTCGAAGTCATAGGTCCCCGCGTTGCCTCCATCGCCGAACATCACCAGCAACATCGCGCCGTCTTTCTTCGGCACGACCAGCACCCGCATGATCGGGCGTCCCAGATTATAGAGGGTCCCCGCCGTCCACGCGTATTGGAAGGCGACGGGCTCGTCGAGTCCCGGCACATATAGGTCCGGGCTTCCCGGCGAATAGAAGACGAAGCTCGCCGCACCGTTCGTCCGGAATTGTCCCCACGCCCACTCCGTGTCCGCGACCAAGCCGTCCAGGGTCGGTCCATCCGCGAAACCCGGGAATCCAAAGAACGGGCGCGTCACGAATTCCCGGCCGCCGTTCGTCTCGCGCAACGCGCCCATCATCCACGGCCGGTCCGTCGCGAACCGCGCCCGGTTGCCCCGCGCAAGCGTGCCGGTCTCCACGCGCGGGCCATAGACATGGGACAGGATCCCCGTCCCCGTGGCCAATCCGGATAGGTGCGTGAAGTCTTCCCCCTTGTCCCATTCGGTTCCGATGGCCAGGTCGTCGCGCGCGTCGCCGGAGAAGTCGAATCCAACCACGAGGTTCGGACCTATACCCACCGACGGCGCAACCGTCGCCCCGCCCGCCGCGTCGGCGAACACGTGCACACGGTTCCACGCCGGCGAGGCGACCGCGAATCCCTCGGCCTTCGTCGCGTCCGCGAATTGCCCAATGCCCAATCCGGTCACGCCGTCGACCCCAGTCGACGCGGGCTCGCTCCACGAGAACGATCCGTCCGCCTGTTGCACGCCGAGGCGCCGGATGCCCGATACCTTGTCGACCACGACGAAATCCTCGCGTCCATCGCCGTCGGCATCGAGCCCACCGGCCAGTTCGGCCGGGGTTTCCGAAACCCAAGGCGCGACCGCCACCGGCGCGGGAGGAACCGGTGGCGTGCCGTTGTAAGCGGCGCCACTCGCGGTGATGAGGACGACGTTGGACGGATCAATCGGCGACATCGTCACCCACGCCATGTTGTCCCCGGTATAAACGTCGGTCTCCATGCTGCGGATGTCCGGGATATCGCTCTGCAAGCCGGTCAGCGTATCGAGTTCATAGCGCACCATGAACGTCTCCCCGACCTTGGCATTGACGGAAAACCCGAGGTCCCGCTGGTTCGGATTCGGATTGGTCATGCTTTGCAACTGGTCGTCCACCGACGACGTGCACCGGAGGAACGCATGGAACTCGGTGACGATGCCCGGCCGCGCCTGTTGCGCGCTGGTCGCCGAGTTCACGCCGCGGAACTTCATCGTGAACGCGATCGCGACCACGGTTCCCGCCGGCAACGTGGGAGACGTGACCGTCACATAGTCATAGACCTCGATCGACGTCTCGGCCGACGAACCGCCGCCATGGGTGAAGTCCCGGATTACATAAGGATAAGCCGCGGTCGTCCGGCATCGGAGGAAACCGGCCTGCCCGGTGGCTTGCGCCGTCGCGGTGCCGGGACCGTAGGCGTCGCTCAGGTTCACCGAGATTGGGACCGACACCGCCGCCTTGCCCGTGGCCATTTGATCGCCGCTTTGGCCGAGGTCGATCGGCGTCAACTCGATGTCCCGGACGCGCGTAGACGCCGTGACATGGACCGACGGGTCGATGGCGAAGGCGCGTCCAGGAAGAAGCACTCCCAAAGCGATGGCCATGGCCACCCGCACGCGGCGCTTCGCGCGGGCGTAGAGCAGGCGTCCCGCCTGCGCAAACGGAGCCGTCCCCGGCTCGGCATTGGATCCGAGGAACGCGGGCGGGACGACCGCTGACTGTGCAGCCGGGACGGCCGCCCTACATCGCGCCCCACGATCGCCATGGATATCCCGGGTCTTCATGGAGTCTTCACCGTTACTTCCCCGCACGGGATGGTTTGGATCGGCTCGCCCAGGTCGGAGAAACGCACCAGCCAATACCTATAGCGTGCCCCCCGGACCACGGGCTGCGTGTCCACCAGATATAAGTCGAGCGTCGGCACCGTCGGATAGTCGGGCCCGATCCATCGGAACAACGGGTCCACGAGCTTCGCCGCGACCGCCACCCCGTTCACGCGGCCCGCGACCCACGCGACGCTCCGCACCAACGGCGAGCATTGCACCACGTCGCCGCCGACGTTCGGGAACCGATCGTTCGCGACTTGGGTTCGATACAACACGCAGGGCAACAGCATCTGCTTCGAATCGCCGGCCCGCTTGAAGAGTTGTTGGTTCGGGTCGGCCGCGCCATGCGTCGCCGTCCCCGGCGGCGCGACGAATACCGGGGCGAGTGGCGCCACGTTGTCGAATCCCTTGCTGGTCTGGTCCGTGTCGATGGCCAGCGATCCCACCCGGATGCCCACCGGCGTGGCGTCCACGCCGACCGAGGGCGTCGCGATCGAGGTGATCCCGATGGAGCGGCGGGCCCAGATCAAACGCGAGGCCGGCACGTCGGCGAAATCGATCGCTTGGATCCCGGGATTGAAGGCGGCGACGGGAGGCAACGGCCGCGCGGGCCAGGCGATGTTTGCAGGCGGTGACGCGGGCGGTTGCCATTGGAACTCCACGAACTTGCTCGGGTCGCCCGGCTCGCCGCCCGGCCCGAGCGCTCGGATCCATACCTTATACCTCAATGACGGATCGACCTTCATCGCGACACTGAACCGCGGCCCGGGTCCAAGCTCGCCGCCCACGCGTCCGGTCGTGAAACCGTCGGCCAACCCCGTCAGGTATTTGGCGAGCGCGGACACCCGGCTCTGCACGCTCCATCTCGTCGAGACGGTCGCGACCTTGGGTGTCAAATGAGCGACCAACGCCTGGATGTGCGGGTCATGGATGCCCTCGTGTTGCTCGGTGGCAAAGTAAACCTCGAAGCGCTCGGCGTGCTCCGGCGGCGCCACCCAGTTCAGGGTCACCGTCGGTGCCGCCAGCGTCCCGCCGAAATCCGTGGCCACGGGCGTCGCCAATACCGGCACCGGCGGCTTGTCCCCGGTGAACCTTAGATTCGCGAGATGCCGCATGATTCCCGGCACCCCGTTCTCGTCGAGCAACTGCGAGAAATAGTGGACGCGACCGTTGGAGACCGGCGGTGCCTGGTCCTCGGCCGAAACCGCCGAGCCCGGCCCGGTATAATCCCGGAGCCCCTGCGCCACCAAGGTCATCGGACCGTCCTCGATCCTCCGGTAGAGCCGGAACTGTTTCGAGTTCGGCCCGAGCGGCAGGGTGAAGCGCGGATGCAGGATCCGTCCCGTCGCGGGCGAAAGCACCAGATGGGTATCGGCCGGCCAGGTGTTGGGACACCCACCCTTCACGCTCGCGAACAGCGGATTGCCGACGGCCAAAGCGGCGATTTCCGACTGCGGTGCGGCGCCGGCGTGGAACGCATGGGCCATTAGGGAATTCCCGGAAGGATCGACGCCGGACGCGACACTCGGGATCCAATCGCTCGCATAGCGTCCGAACGCCTCCGCCTGGCACTCCACCTTCAGCGAATCGCCGATCTTGGACAACGGGAGCGTCCAATCCAAATCCACGGTGTCCGAGTCCTGCGGAAACACCACGATCGTCTCCGGCACCACCACCCCGTTGCCGTTGAGGTCCGTCACCCGGAAATGCACGGCGCCAATCCCCGGCTCGCGCCTGCACCGCGCGATGTAATGCGCGACGGCCGGATCCAACGGATCCGCCGACGTCTCCGTCGCCGCGTTCTTGTCCACGATGCAGGCGACTCGCAGACAGTCGGTGATCGGCGGTGGTTGGAGCGACGCGTCCGGGGTGACCGCCGCCGTCGTGTCGTGCAGCGTGCCGACCTGCGGCGGGCTCAGCGCCGAATATAGGTCGCCGCAATCCGGCGGACCCGCGTGGACCGCGCGCACCGCGAACCACCACGTCTTGCCGAAGGCATCGTCGCCGGGCAGCACGAACCGCAGCGTCTGGCCCGGAACACCCCCGGGATCGTCGATCACCGCGACCTTCTGGATCCGGAGCGGATCTCCCGGCGGGATCGGATTGGCCTCGAGATCCACCCCGCCCCGTTGCGCCGACGTCAGGAGGGCGAAGTCGGTGCCGCGATATAATTCATACCGCGTCGTCGGCGTCCCGATGCCCGACGTGTTCGCCGCCCAAGATATTTCCCAATGACTGTGATGGGTCGGATCCGAACGCACCGCGACCTTCAGACCCGAGGGCATGGCGGGAGGAATATGACGACAGACCGTGGCCAACAATCCGCCGGACACATCGCCCGGCCGTCCCAATGGGTCGGCCGCCGCGACGAAATAGTATTGGGACGAGCCCTCGTCGAAGGGCACTCCCGCGATTCCATGACGGCCGTTGTCGTCGGTTAGATAGACATTGGTCCGGTCGGCCGTGAAATCGGAGACAGTGGATGCGTCGAACCATTTCGCCGGGAAGATGGGTCCTGCAAGGCGACGGACTTCGCCCGGCGCGGACAACGCCAGTCCGTCCAGCACGGATGCCGCCGGCGGTGTCTTGTCGAAGCCCCTCGACTCGGCCAGCGCCTTGGAGACCCGCCACGCGACGTCGCCGTGGTGCAGCGTGCCGGCGCGGCGCAACGCGTCGGGCGTCGCCCATCGCAACCGCACGGCGAGGTCGCCCAGCGCCGAGGCATCGGGAAGTGCCGCCAGCGGGCCCGGAGCGGGCAAGCGGTCCGGTTGCCCCGCATGGAATATTCCGCGGCCGACCACCGCAACGTCCGTGCCCGCCGCGTCCGTCTCGCGGATCTCGATCGTGGCCTCCGTTCCCACCGGCACGTCGAGCCGTCCCGCCCACGCGGTCCCGCGCACCAACCGCAGCGCGGGATGCGCCAAGCCATATAAGTCGAGCAACGCCCCCAGCGAGGTGTCGCCCGCGGCTCGGTTCTGGAGGGCGGCGACGCGCTGGGCGAGCGACATCGCCGGGGCATTGGTTCCGGGCGATTGTCCCGCCGGCGTCACCAGCAACGCGTGCAGCGCGACCAACTGCGACTCGAGCGCCGGCAGGTTGTCGCCGATGCTCGCGCCGCGTCCCAGCAGCACGCCGATCGCCGTCGCGTCCGTCGCCGGCGCCACGACCCCGCGTGCGGAGAATGCCCCACCCGCGGTCTTGGCATACACAGCGAATCGATGCGCCGCGATCAACCCCGGCCGGTTTTGCTCGAGGACAATATAAGTCCAAGGGCGCCCGCCCGAATCCAAGGTCGTCGTCGCCGTCGTGGTCAGGAGCGGGGGCAACACCTCGGCGGCACGAGTCGCCCGCCAGCTACCGCAAGCGAGGATCCACAGCACTGCCAACGTCGCGAGAAGGCGAGGACCGCGGCTGAACGAAACCCAAACGTCCGCCGCATCACTGCGGCGGCCACGTCCCGAAGGAATTGGAGAAAGACGCTTCATGGGTCAGAACCTTAGTTTCTTGACCAGGAAGAATCCCGGCGGCGGCACGGTGGGTGGCGCGGTATAATTCCCCGACGCGGTGAAATCGAAGTCCTTCTTGAACGACGCCGGGCCGACGCCGAACTCGGGCGTGAACCGGCCGTTGACCGCCCCGTGCACGCTGTGCGTGGGATCCAGCAGGAAACTCGCCAGCACCTTCGGCAACTTGTCGTCGTCCAACGACAGCGGGATCGGGTCGAGCCCGCCGAGCGCGACGAACTCCGCGCCGGCCGTGAGCGGTCCCAGCCCGACCGAGAGCCCCATGCGCCAGTGCATCCCGGGCACGATCGCCGTGAAACCCGGGTCCGTGAAAATGAAGTTCCCCTGCCCTCCGCTCGCCTTGAGCAACACCACGGAATCCGGAATTTCCAGGATCCGGTTCAGGATCACGTCGCCGTCGGCCATCATGTAATATCCGACCAACGGATTCGCCCCGTCGACCTTCGGCCGGCCGAGCACGTCGAACAGCTCCTTGATCTGCGGGTCGATCCAATCGACGAGCCCGGGATCGCAGGTCCGCCCGAAGAACGCGCGGGTCTTGACGTCGAAGAGCAGGATGCTGCCGGCGCCCTCGCCGCGGACATAATTGTCGCCGGGACCGAACGCGAACTCCAAATCGGCGTTGCGAAGCGACACGATATCGACGTGGAGATCGGCCTTGAGCGACAACCCGCCGGAAAGGGCCAGCGGATTGCCCTTCGCGTCCATGGTGTATTGGCCATGGACCTCCGCGTGTCCCGATTTCCCGCCGCCGATGCTGGCGTCGCCGCTCGCGGACACCGTGATCTGCATCCGCCCGTCCGCGCTGCCCGCGACGCACGGGGGCACGGCCTGTTCCCCGCGCAGATGCTTGAAGTCGATGGAACCCGCGAGCGCCACCTTGTCCGGTATATATAATCCCAGGGTCGCGTTGACGTGCGCGCTGTCGAGGGAGTCGCCGACGATCCGGGCGCTGCCCTCGACGCGCTGCAACTGGAGGGTCTTGCTGAACGCGCCGTAGGAGCGGTTCGCGCGGCCGATGTCGTCGTTGAGATGGTCGATCACCTGGTTGCTCAACTCCTCCATCGCCGAACGAACGATGTCGTTCAACGCGCCGAAGATCCGTTCGTTGACGCCCCCGAACTCGTCGCGCAGCGGTTCCGCGAGGTCGCGCACCGTCTGTTGGAGTTGGGCGACGAAGTCGGATTCGCCGACCGCGTCGCGCGCGACCTTCTTCAATTCCATCCTCAACGCCTCCGGACCCAGCTCCGCCAAAAGCGTGCCCGTCGGATCGTTGGCCACCTCGAAATAATGCCTGAGCGCGTCGAGGACCTTGCCCGGCAGTTGGTCCGCCACCTTCGCGGCCGCGAGCGTGCCTTGCGTCAGTGTCCGCGCGTCCGTCACGAGGCTGCGTGCGGCGGTGGAAAGGTCGTGCACCTCCGAGAGCGAGTCGGCGATGGCGTCGAGGGTGGGCGCCAGTGGTCCGTTGATCTCCGACGTGATTTGGTCGGTGACGGGTTTTATATCCTCGTCGGGCAACCCCACCGACTTCGCCAACTTCAACGCGTCGTCGATGAACGCGCCGCGCTTCCCGTCGGCGTTCTTCGCGAGGAGAACGTCCGCGGTCGCCAATCCCTGGCCGACCACGTCCAGCGCGTCGCCGATCTTGCCCGCGATCGAGTCCGCGGTTTTCGCGGCGCCCGCCACGCCGGAAAAACGGTTCTTAAGGTTCGCGCGCAACGCCTCGAAGTTCGCGCCGCCGGCCACGCCGATGCGGCCCGCGGCGGCGTTGGCGGAGACGACGCCCTTGAGAAGGGTCGCGTCCCCGAGCATGTCGTCGACCAAGCCATCGACGATCGCGTCCACGGCGTCCGCGACGAGTTTGTCGGTGTCGCCGCCGGCCAATTTCTCGAACGCGCCGGCGGCCGCCGCGAGCTTGTCGCCATTGGGTATGAATTGTTCCAACTCCTTGGCGACCTCGTTTTGGTCCACGACGGCCGCCGCAAGGTTCAGTCGCGGGAGCTTGTCGAACTGGAGCCCGAACCGGATCTCGGCGCCGGACGGCGTCAGTTGTTGGACCGCGCGCTCGGAGGTCATCACCAGGAACTGGCGCTGCTCGGGAACGCTGGAAACGAACCGCCTCCGCGCGGCGTCCCATTTCAATGGCAGCGCGAAATCAACGAAGCCCAGCCAGCTCTTGCGCGCGATCGGGTTGTTGGTGTTGCGATTCCGGTGCGCCGCGTCCGCCTCGTCGTAATACTCGAAGCCGGCCGGCTCGCGCTCGTCGATATAGGCATCGTAGCCCTTGCCCGACGGGAAACCCACGTTGCCCGAATCGAAATTGCGGTCGGTGAAGAAATTCTTCCCGTCCGGACCCGGCGGCCACGCGCGGATCGATGTCCGTCCGGTGTCCGCCCGCGCGAGCACATGCACCTGCAGATCCTCGAAGAACGGGACATCGATCGTGCCCGCGAAGGCCACGAAACCCTCGGCCGGCGAGCCCGCGGCGCTTGGGTCGTTGAAATAGAAATCGCCCATGGGATTCACGGCGAAGCCCGGGATCTTGGGATCGATCGCCGAACCCGGCCCGTGAAGGACCACCTGCTTCGGCGGCTTCATCCGCGAGTCGACACCGGGGATGCCGAGCTTTGCGGACGCCAGCGTCCCGTCGCGGAGAAAGCCAAGGCCGCCCCGCACCGGATCCTTCACGATCCCCGGCAGCAGCACCTCCGCGCCGAAGACCAGCGCCACCTTCTTGGGCAGGGTCGTGTTCGACACGAATTCCGCCGTGAGCGGATGGAACCGCGAATGCCAATAGGCGAGCGGTTGCTCGAGGGAACCATTCTGCGGCAACACGAGGTCGCCGGGTTCGCCCTGCGGATCCAGGAACAATTTCGAGAACGGCTGCGAGAATCCCGGCTTCCCGCGCACCCCCGGGATATCCACCGTTCCCGAGATCATCGAATCCACCATGACGTTGTCGCGGCATGCCAACTGGAAATCGTCCAGGGTCAGAGCGAAGCCGTACATCGAGAACGGCACGCCGGGCTTGGCGAAGAATGCCCGGTCGCCAATGTGCACGCCGCTCGCGCCGGCCGTCCTTATATAATACTTGGTGGCGGACGAAAGCGGGTACGGCCCCAGCGTGCCGTCGCCCAACAGGCTGGTGGCCTTCTGTTCTCCTGTCGCCCCGGCCCGCGCGTTCAATCCCGGGTAATCCGCCAGGCCCGACGCGTATCCCGGCGTGTAGGGTTGCTCGATATAAGCCGGGTCTCCCGGCCTGCCCCGGCCCGTCATCAGCAGCTCGCCCGGCCGCTGGTCCGGCGCGCTGGTTGCCGACGCTCCCCTCAAAGCCGTGCCCGGAATCAATGCCGACCAAGTCCCGAAGTCGCCCGCGGTCTGCACGAAGGTCGACGCGTCCCGGGCGCCCCAGTGCACCGTGCCCGGCGCGACCGCTCCCTCGGCCCGCAACCCGCCGTCCGCGGTGAGCCGCCAGGCTCCGTTGGTCGGCGAGAACACGAACGTCTCGGTCCCGCCCGCCAACACCAAAAGCGGCGCGCCCGGTTGGGTCGAGAAGGCCGCCGGCGACGCGCCCGGAAGCAGGCTCGATTCCGTGTCGATGGCGCCGCCCTTCACCACCAGTTTGCCGGGTTGTGTCCACGCCACGACCACGTTTGCCGGGAAATGCGCGGTATAACCCGATGCGGGGAGATCGATCGTCGCATCGTCGAGGATTGCCCGTCCCTGCGCGTCCGCGCGCACGACCACGTCCGGCCCGGGGCCGGACGCGGGAGCCATTAGGTATCCGTCGTTGGAAGGTCGGATCTTCGCGACCAACGTTTCGACGGTGAGCGGCAGCGCATCCAATGCCGCCGTCTCCGCCGCGCGCACGTGGCTCGTCCCGGTCCGGTGCACCGCGAAGGTCCCGGCGGCGGTGTCCCAGGTGACCGACGACGCCTCGAAGACCTCGGGCAGGTCCTCGTGCACGGCGTATAGGTGCGCCTTGTTGTAGGCGTCCGGCAGCAACCGGAGGATTCCCGTGGGTTCGAGCGACGGGCCGAGTTCCACGGCGCCCACGGGGAATTCCGCCCGAAGGCGCCGGACGTCGGGGTCCTCGACGACGCCGAAGCCGGCCGGGAAACGGACCGTGCCGCCGGCCGCGTGGAATCCCGCGGGGTTCAGGGTGACGCCGGATGGAACGAACGAAACGCCGGCAACGGTCGACACCGTTCCCGCGGGGACGGAGATGTCGGCACCGTCGCCGGAACTCGCCGTGCCATCGATTCCAAGGAGCACGAGGAAGTTCTGTCCGGTGGTTAACTTATACGCGGGATTGGCGACGAGGAACGCGCCATCGCCCTCGATTCCCAGGGCCGTGTGCTCGCCGACGCCGGCCACCGTGCCTTCGAAATCGGGATCGTTGTAGATCTCGGTGACGACGGTCGCGACCGTTCCGAAGAGCAACGTCCCGTTGAAATGCAGGAACCGCTGCCCGGGCATCGTCACGGTGCCATCCACGGTCTCGATTCCGCCGGGACCGGCATGCGAAAGCGTGACCGCCAAGGTATAGGTATCGGTTGGATCCATCTGCACGTCGGGGCGGACGTCGAGCGTGCGGTCGAGCAACACGCCCACGGGCGCGCCACCCGCCCCGTGGTTGTCGAGGGCGCCCGCGATGCCCGTGCGCGCGCCCTTCAACGCGATGGGTCCGGTGCGGTCGCCCACGAGGGTGACGTCCACGAACGCGGTGGCATTCCCGGCGGCGACGGGTTGCAACGGTTGGTCGCGGCGACCGATGACCCCTTCGAACGCCAATTGGAAGGAATCGCTGGCGGGCGCGGTGTCGATGGCGTAGGCGCGGGTCACCGCGAGGCCGTTCATCTGGGCGCGCACGCCGCTGTCGTCGTTGTCGGCCACGAATGAAAACCGGTATTCGGAACCGGTGCTCGCGGGGCCGGCGGGGGTCCAACTACCGGGAGCGGCGCCCGCCAGATATAATTGGACGGAGACGCGGTACGGGGCGCCTTCGGTCAGCAACGGGGGCGCGAGGACCACGGATTTCGTCCCTTGGGTGGAGGTGTGGGGCAGGAGCGAGACCGCGAACGCGGGGGAGAAAACCTCGGCGGACGCGGCGGTTCCCAAGGCGTTCACGAGTTTGAACCCGACCCTATAGGTACCCGAGAGAGACTTGGTCGGGGACGGGTTGTTGACGAAGTAGTCGCCCCGCGCGGGGATGCCGGGAAGCAAGCCGCCGGACTTCACGAGAATCCCGGTATAACCCGGGATCGAATCGTTGCCCGTGCCGGTACCCAGGGCCCGCGCGGCAAGCGCGAGGGACCAGGACAGCAACAGGACCAGTATCTGGATGAAGCGGTGCATTCCAGGGAGGCGTGACATGGCGTCGGTCGGGGACGCGCATCCCCGCATGGCGCCGGATCGGGGACAAAGGGCGGGACGGGAGGGTCACCGCCTGGGTACTACGGTACGATTTGCGGACGAAATACCGGCGCTCTGGAAACGGGGTGGACGAACGTGCCGAGGGTCAGATCGGCGGAATGGTTGTCGCAAGGCGACGAGGGCGGGTCAAACGGAAAGCCGCGAGGCGGATGAGTTTCAAGATTCAAGATTCAAGTTTGAAGCATGAGTCTCACGACCGCAGGGCGGATCTTGACACTGCCCCCGAGAAGAAGGCGCCCTTGCGCTGGGTTGTGGGTGAACGGTTACCGCGCCAGTGAATCCGGGGTGTTTCGCGCGGTCTTTCAAAACCGATTTCGGTTTGTTCGTTGGAGGGGCCGGCATTTTCGGGGAGCGGTTTTTCGGATGCGCCCGCCCGGAAACGCGAGACCCTTTCAATGCATCCCCGGCAACCCACCAAATCTCCTTTCCGGAGCTTTTCGTGTGTTTCGTGTATTTCGTGGTTCACCCACCCAACTTGATGCAAGCCGAGCAGGTCCGTGGAATTGGCATCCACGAAATACACGAACCACACGAAAAGTTGAGGGGCCCGCCGGGGTGCGTTCGGAATTGATTGCAACAACGTCAGGGAGTTTCGCCCGGTCCCACTTCGTCGGTTTCGTTTGATCGATGGCAGCCCCGGACTTTTCGGGGTCAGTGTCCGGATGCGCCCCCGCTCCGCATCCCACCAATGGCGCTCTTGCCCGACCCGGCCCGGCCCGTCTAAATCGGCCTTTCGGAATCGCCATCGCAAAAATGAACGCTCCCATCCGTGTCGCCATCACCGGGGCCGCCGGCCAGATCGGCTACTCCCTCCTCTTCCGCATCGCCTCCGGCTCGATGTTCGGACCGACCCAGCCCGTCATCCTCCATCTCATCGAGATCGAGCCCGCCCTGAAGGCGCTCAACGGCGTGGTCATGGAACTCGACGACTGCGCGTTCCCGCTGCTCCAGGACGTCGTCCCCACGTCCAGTCTCGACGAGGGTTTCCGCGGCGTGAACTGGGCTTTGCTCGTCGGCTCCGTTCCGCGCAAGGCCGGCATGGAACGCAAGGACCTCCTCGGCATCAACGGCCGCATCTTCACGGGCCAGGGCAACGCCATCCAGCGCAACGCCGCGTCCGACATCCGCACCTTGGTCGTCGGCAATCCCTGCAACACGAATTGCCTCATCGCCATGAACGCCGCGCCGGACATCGGGCGCGACCGCTGGTTCGCCATGACGATGCTCGACCAGAACCGCGCCAAGACGCAGCTCGCCAAGAAGGCCGGCGTCGCGGTGAACCAGGTCAGCAACATCGCCATCTGGGGCAACCACAGTTCCACGATGTATCCCGATTTCCCCAACGCACGCATCGGCGGACGTCCCGCGCCCGCGGTCATCAACGACGACGCGTGGTTCAAGGACACCTTCATCCCGACCGTCCAGAAGCGCGGCGCCGCGATCATCGAGGCCCGCGGGTTGAGCTCGGCCGCGTCCGCCGCCAACGCCGTGGTGGACACCGTCCGCGCGCTGACCACGCCGACGCACCCCGACGACTGCTTCTCCGTCGCCGTGCATTCCGACGGCAGCTACGGCATCGAGAAAGGATTGATCTTCAGCTTCCCGATGCGGAGCGACGGCCAGAAACACGAGCTCATCCAGAACGTGCCCGTCGGCGAATTCAGCCGTTCGAAGATCACCGGCACCGAGAACGAGCTGAAGGAAGAGAAGTCGCTCGTGTCGGACTTGCTGCCGAAGTAACGGACGGCGTCATCATTGTTCGCGCCACGGCCGGGCTAACGCCCGGCCGTTTCGTCTTCACTATGGTTCCCGTCTGGAAGACCCGCACGAACGGGGCGCTGGTGTCGAATTCCCCACCCCGTAGGTCGAGCCGGCACTGCATTGTTTCGGCATCTCGGCCTACGAACCATCCGAAGACGCGTCACCAGCCAGACAAACTTGAAGTTGTCACACGAACTCACCCAAGCGAACGCCGAACCACCGGATCACCACAATGTCAATTGCCCCTTCGGTATGGAAGGCCTTGTTTTCTTGTGGCGGAGTGATGATATTCGCCAGTGACAATTAAGACCATTGTCGTCCTTGCGAACTCCACGAAGAAAGGAGGCCGTTGCCTTGCCGGAAAAGAGGTCCGGATGGCAGGCAATCAAATCGAGAGCTTCGGCGCCTGGGTTCGTCCAATTTCCGGCGGACAGTTGTCCGAAGTTGGGAGATCGGAAGGCGGACAGGTGACCGAACATGAAATGAAGCAAGCTTTGAGACGCGACGCATTGCCGGCCATCTTGGAGATTCTGGAGATTCCATTCTCACATGCGGCGAGTTTACCCGACCAGCCAGAAAACTGGCAAATCGCCGGCGCGCGATCATGGCGAAGTCTAGGGATGTGCCCAAGCAATCGCGTAGCGGAAATGGCCGACGCGCCTGCAACTCTATGGGACACCAGCGGACGTGGATGGGTCAAAGTGGAGGAGTCGCTTCTGAAAGGGCCCGGGTTCGCATCGCTATATCTAGTTGCGCCAATTGGACCCCTGCAAGCCGAAGTAGGCAGTCGTAACAAGTCCTCCGGGAGTGTTGAGAAGGTCCGCTATAAGAACCTCCTATTACCTTACAGAGGAATGATACATGAATTTCGCATCAGCGACTTGGCGTTCGACACCGACTACGCAACAAGGTTTCCCGCACTTGGCGATGGAAAACAGTTCTTTACGCTACCCAGCGGAACTCATGTGACGGTTAGTCTGACGCCGGCCTACAGTCCCAACGGCAATCCACCGCGCTATCACTACAAGATGGCGGCTGCCATCATCAAGCCAGTCGTTACGTGAACAATCTTTTCACCATTGGCCATTCCAGCCATGAACTGGGCACGCTCGTAGCTCTGTTGCAGCAACACGCAATCGGAGCTGTGGCAGACGTGCGGTCGCGACCTTTCAGTGGGCGCTTTCCCCATTTTAACCAGCCGATCCTGGAGAAGGCCCTGAAGGAAAAAGGAATTCGTTATGTATTCCTGGGTCGCGAACTAGGCGCCCGCAGAGAGGAGCGGTTTTGCTATGTGGAAGGCCAGGCACGCTACGATCTAGTAGCGAAGACTGAGGCGTTCTCAATGGGCTTGGGAAGAGTGCTCATGGGATTGTCCAGATACCGGGTAGCGCTACTCTGTTCGGAGAAAGACCCATTGACGTGTCATCGGACGATTCTTGTATGCCGCCATCTGCGGGGACAGGGATTCGCCATCGAACATATTCATGCCGATGGAAGCCTTGAAACTCACGAAGTGGCCGAAGAGCGCTTGCTAAAGTTGGCCGGCTTGGGGCAGCCATCCTTGTTCGCAACGCGCTCTCAACAGATTGAGCAGGCATACGAGTGGCAGGGCTCCAGAATCGCCTTCAGAATACATGGCGGAGAAACCGAGGAGGAATTTCAACCAAAGGAGACACAATGAGAATTTGCACGATCGGCTTCACTCAGAAGTCGGCGGAGGATTTCTTTACGCGCCTGCGCAGTTCCGGAGTGAAACGCGTGGTGGACGTGCGACTGAATAACGCTTCTCAACTCGCCGGCTTCAGCAAGCGTGACGACTTGCAGTATTTCCTGAAGGTCGTGTTGGGCATCGAATACGCGCACGTGCCCAGCCTAGCGCCTACACAAGACATGCTTGATGAGTTCAAAAAGAACAAAGGTGACTGGAATGTTTACCAAGAGAAGTTTTTGCGGCTGATAGAATCCCGGCAAATCGAAAAGTCCGTGTTGCCGGAGTCCCTAGATGAAAGTTGCCTGCTATGTAGCGAGGACAAGCCGCACCATTGCCATCGGCGTTTGGTCGCGGAATATCTAAAGGTCAAATGGGGAACAATCCGGATCGAGCATTTGTAAATCGGCGACGAATGCTGGACTGACAATACCTAAGCAAGCACTGACGAATGCAGACTCTGCGCAACAAGAACACTCCTGCGCGTTTGACGAGACATCGACGTTCCGAAAGCAATCGCAGGGCGCCTTTGCCCGCACTTGCCTTCTGCGGACGCAAGCTCCTTTGGGACTTGAAAAAGACGACTGGAAGGACGAATTGTGAAAACGAAGACAGTGGTTCGATTCGCGGAGTTGCCCCGGGACTATGCCGGCCTTTGCCGCGTCCTGATGCCCCGTCCCGTTCATGATGCCATCGGATACGCGAACGTCGCCGAGATCACGGACGCGATGGCGCTCCATGAGGACGATTTCACTCTCGATCAGCGGGACTATTTCGACCTCCTTTGTTCCCTGCTGGAGGAGCATGACCGGGATCGCCCGCCCTTGCCGAAGCCGAGCGTGAAAGCCCGTCTGAAGCATCTGTTGGAAGAGGCGGGAATGTCCGCGGCGGATCTGTCGCGGCTTTTGGGAGGAAGCCGGAATCTCGGGGCGATGATCCTGCGAGGGGATCGTAATCTGACCCTCGCCCATGTGCGGAAGCTTGCCGCCCATTTCCGGGTGAGTGCGGAGTTGTTTGTGTGAAGCGGGGGCATGCCGGCGTGGCCGAGAAATCATCTCACGCCAAGGGGGACCAAGGCCATCCAAGGCCGCGCGACGTCTGTCCAAAGTGCGGAAGAACGGGTGGCCCTATTTCACCCGACAATGGCATCCGTTGATTGGATTCCATCCGCCCTCTTTGCCCCTTGGTTGGTCTTGGTCCCCCTTGGCGTGAAAATAATTCCCCTTCCGCAACCCGTTTTCTTCCGATTGAGGAGGCATGGGATCGGAACCTTCAAAAGTGGTCACCCCGTGAAGTCGACTTCGAAGACCTCGTAGCCCGGGGAACGCATCCCGAGTTTGACGTAGGCAGAGCGCGCCCGCGCGTTCTCGTGCTCCATGTATAGGCGCAGGCCGCATACACCGGGAGTCGCGCGCGCTTCGGCTTCGACGTGTCGGTATAGGGCCGCGAAAACTCCGCGGCCACGGTGATCGGCGCGCACGTACACGCTCTGGATCCACCAGAACATCCCGTTCCGCCAATCGCTCCACTCGAACGTCAGCATCAGTTGACCCACCACTTCCCCGGCGGATTCCACGACGTAGTAGCGGCCCTTCGCGGCGTCGCCCAACACGGCGCGCACTCCCGGTCCGATCTTCGCGGGATCGAGTTCGCGTCCCTCGGTCTCGCGCGCCAACGCGCGGTTGTATTCGGCGATCACGCCGGCGTCGGACATCCGCGCCGGCCTCGGGATCCATTCGTCGGGCATCGTGGGCAAGTTCTTAGCCGGACCCATTCGGTCGCGGCAGGAGAATTATTTCACGCCAAGGCCCGCTCCCCTCTGACGGAGTGCTTTGCCACAATGAACCGCCGAGAAAGCATTTTCCGCAGATGACGCAGATTTCGCAGATGCACGTTGGGTGAGGCATGTCTCAAACCGTCGGAGTGTTGTGGGCCGGTGCCGACCTACATCTGCGAAATCCGCGTCATCTGCGGACAGTCCTCTTTTGCGTCTGCATGGACCCAGCTTAGATCTGGAAGTCCTGCGTCTGCGCGCGGTCGCGCTTCGACATGATCTTCACCTTGAATTCCTCCAGGACCACCAACGAGTCGGCCGGCACGCTCTGCAGGAGGAACACGTTTCCGCCGAGCGTGCTCCGCGCCCCGATCACCGTGTCGCCGCCGAGGATCACCGCGCCCGAGTAGATGGTGACGTGGTCCTCGATGGTCGGGTGCCGCTTCGTCCCGCGCATCGATTGCCCGCCGCTCGTGCTCTTCGCCCCGAGCGTCACGCCGTGGAACACCTTCACGTGGTTCCCGATCACGCACGTTTCCCCGATCACCGTCGCCGTGCCGTGGTCGATAAAGAAATGGGTCCCGATTTGTGCGCCCGGATGGATGTCGATCCCCGTCCGGCTGTGCGCCCACTCGGTCATCATGCGCGGCACCAACGGAACGCCGCTCTCGTGGAGTTCGTGCGCCAACCGCTGCACCGCGATCGCCTCGATGAACGGGTATGCCGTGATGATCTCTTCCCGGCTGCGCGCCGCGGGATCCCCCTGGAACGCCGCGTCGACGTCCGTCTGCAACAACTCGCGCACCGCGGGCAAGCGCCGTAGGAACGCGTTGGTCATCGCATGCGCCGATTGCCTCGGGCTGCCGGCCTCCGGCTTCGGGCACGCGGAACAGTCGAGGCTCTTGCGAATCTCGTCCTCGAGACGGCCCGCGATGGCGTCGATCAACAGCGCCGTCTCCGCCTTGAGTTCCGACGAATGCACGACCTTGTCGTCGAAGAAACCAGGGAACAGGAGCTTGAGCAGGTCCGCCGCCAGCTCGATGACCGCGCCGCGCGACGGCAGGTTGGAACCGTCGAGATGGTTGATCCCGCCGTGGCGGCGGTAACTCACCATCAGGGCGTCGGTGAGTTCCGTGATCGGAAAATTCACGGGCCGACTATCGCCGCGGCGGAGGCGGGGGTCGAGCGCGGCGTGGAGCGGCCGGACGTAGAGCGGCCGTCCTCGGCTGCGCAATCCGCGGGCGTCCCCGCCCGCGATGGGCTGGTCGCGAGTTCCGACCAGACGCAGGCGAGACGCCCGCGACTACCGCAGGCGGGGACGCCCGCGCTACATCTTGCCTCACGCCGAGCCGGGGACGGCTCGGTTTGCGCAGGCGGGGACGCCCGCTCTACGCCATTCCGGCTCCTAGCCGCGATTACCGCAGGCAGGGAGGGACATCGGCTCTTCAAACTGAAAACTTGAAACCTGAAACTTGAAACTCCGGCGCTACATTGGACGCCACGAAATTCCGCTGGCCGGGCGGCGCCGTCCGAACGATACACACCGAGCCCGCATGAACGACATCACCCCCGGGGACGTGGCCCGCATCCACGGAGCCATCCGCACGGAACTCGCGAAGGTCATCGTCGGACAGGACCGCATCGTCACACTGCTGCTCGCCAGCCTTTTTGCCCGCGGCCATTGCCTGTTGGTTGGCGTTCCCGGCCTCGCAAAAACACTCCTCGTCAAATCCCTCGCCGAGTGTCTCCGGCTCGAGTTCCGCCGCGTGCAGTTCACGCCCGACCTCATGCCGGGCGACATCATCGGTTCCGAGTTGCTCCAGGAAAAAGACCGCCGGCTCGAGTTCGAGTACCAGGCCGGCCCGATCTTCTCGAACCTCCTGCTCGCCGACGAAATCAACCGCACCCCGCCCAAGACGCAGTCCGCGCTGCTCGAGGCCATGCAAGAGAGACGCGTCACCGTCGGACGCGAGACCCGCGCGCTGCCGGATCCTTTCCTCGTCATCGCCACGCAGAATCCGATCGAGCAGGAAGGCACCTATCCGTTGCCCGAGGCCCAGCTCGACCGGTTCATGTTCGCGCTCACGCTCGACTACCCGTCGAAGGCCGAGGAGATCGAGGTCGTGCGACGCACCACGCTGCGCGCCCCCGCCCGGCTGTCTCCCGTCGCGTCGCGCGAGGAGATCCTCGCGGTGCAGGACTTCGTTCTGGCCGCGCCGGTTTCCGACCACGTCGTTGATTACGCCGTCGCGCTCGCCACGGCGACCCGGCCGAAGTCGGCCGACGCCCCGGAGATCAGCCGCGAGTTCGTGGAATGGGGCGCGGGTCCGCGCGCGTCGCAATACCTCGTGCTCGGCGCCAAGGCGGTCGCGTTGCTCGACGGGCGCGTCACGCCCGAAACGGCGGACGTCCGCGCCGTCGCGGCCGCCGTCCTCCACCACCGCGTCATCACCAACTACCGGGCCACGGGCGCCGGGAAGAAATCGTCCGACGTCGTCGACGCCCTGCTCGCCGGCGTTCCCGAGCGCTCGTACTGACGCGTCGGAATGCCGGGAGGCGCCATGGAAGATTCCCGAACGCCCGAACGCCCGCACTACGCCGGCCCGATGCCGCCGCCGTTGCCGACGCGTTTGCTCGCGGGGAACCGGACCGCGAACCGGCCCCCGTCGCCCCGCGGTGTCCCGCCCGCTCTACCAGGCACCGCGAATGCCCGCCCAACGGCGAGCTCGATCCTGGTTCCCGACGATCTCGACCGTTTCAAGGATCTGCTGTTGTTCGCGAAGACCACCGTCGAGGGATTCTTCTCGGGACGTCACCGCTCGCCGTATCCCGGCGCCTCCGCGGAGTTCCGCGATTACCGCGACTATGTCGCGGGCGATCCGATCGACCGGATCGATTGGCGCGCGTACGGGCGTTCGCGCCGGCTGTTCATCCGGCGGTACGAGGACGAGACCGACATGGTGGCGTACCTGTTGGTGGATACGAGCGCGTCGATGCGGTACGCGGGTCCGAAGCGTCCCGCGAAGTATCTGGTCGCTGCGCGGATCGCGGCGGCGATCGCGTACCTGATGCTGCGACAGGGCGACAAGGCGGCGCTCGGGTTGTTCGCGGACGGACTCAAATCGTACCAACCGCCGGGCGGCACCCGGCGCCATCTCTTCCAACTCGTGCGCGAACTCGAGGGCGTGCGGCCGAGCCAATCCACCGGGATCGAGGAATCGCTGCGTGAAGCGGCCGCCGTGTTCAAGCGCCGCGGCAGCATCGTCGTCGTGTCGGATTTCCTCACGCCGGTCGGGCCGCTCATGGATGCGTTGAGCCAATTCCTGCACCGCGGGTTCCGCATCCTGCTCCTGCACGTCATCGATCCCGACGAACTCGACCTTCCCGAACGCGCGGTCGCGAAGTTCGTCGATCTCGAGACCTCGGAGGAAGTCGAGGTCGACGCCGAGGAACTGCGCCCCGCCTTCCGCCGGCGCGTCGAGGAAACGATCCGCGGGCTCGCGCGCGAGGCCGAGGCGCGGCGCATCACGCACCAATTGGTACGGACGGACGCGCCGTACACCGACGCGCTCGAGGCGTACCTGGCGCACCGGGGAGGCCGCGCATGACGTTCCTCAATTCCGGATTGCTCGTCGCGCTCGCGCCGCTCCTCGCGCTGCCATTGGTCATCCACCTGCTCAACAAACGCTTTCCGCAGCGGTTCCTGTTCTCGTCGGTCGAGCATCTCCGCAAAACCGCCGCGGAACGTTCGCGGATCCATCGTTGGCGCCACCGCATTCTCACGGTTCTCCGCACGTTGTTCGTGCTGCTCCTGCTGTTCGTTTTCCTGAAGCCCGTCGCCGACCAATTCGGCAACGCGGGACCGAAGGCGACCGGTCGCCGCGTGCTCCTCGTCGTCGACGCCTCGCTCAGCATGGAGTACCGCCACGCCGGGCTCTCGGGACGCTCCCGCGCGCGCGTCGAGGCCGAGAAACTCCTCGGCCTGCTCGGCGCCGCGGACGAGGTCAACGTCATCGCCGCCGGCCAATCGCCCAACGCCTGCTTCGCCGCGTTTTCGCGCGACGTGGCCGAGGCGCGCCGCTTCGTCGCCGCGATTCCCGCCGGCATCGGCCGCGCCGATTTCTCCCGCGCCAACATCGCCGCCGGACGTTTCGTCGATCCCGGCCCCGCGAAAACCGAGGTTTACTACCTCTCGGATTTCCAGCGGAAGAACTGGGCCAACGTCGATTTCGAACCGGTCGTCCATCGCGCCCGGCTCTTCTTCGTCGACGTCGGCGACGAGTCCGCCGCCAACCACGCCATCCTCGGCGCGGAGCTCCCGCAGTCGGGCGTGATCGCGGGCGACACCGTCCCGATCGAGTTCACCGTCGGCAACTTCTCCCCGGCGCCGCTCCGCGAGACGCTTTCGGTGCGCATCGACGGCCGCGTCGAATTCCAGCGCGAGGTCGACGTCGCGCCGTGGTCGTCCGGCCGCGTGACCGTCCCGGTGCCCGCGACGTCGCCTGGTCTCCACGTGTGCGAGGCGCGCCTGCCGGCGGACGATCTCCCCGCCGACGACCGGTTCATGCTCGTCCTGCCGGTGCTCGAGAAGGAGGAGATCGCGACGATGTCGGCCGACGACGACCCGCGGAAGGATCCGGTGCGTTTCCTCCACGCGGCGTTGAACCCGTTTCCCGAACAGGCCGGCTCGTTGTTGCCGCGGCACGTGGCGACCGCGCGGCTCGACGAGGGATCGCTCGCGGCGTCGCGGAAACTCTTCGTGACGCGGAGCGGGCCGATCGACGACGAGAGCGCGCGGTTGCTCGCGCGGTTCCTGCGGCGCGGCGGGAACATCGTGTGGTTTCTCGACGGCGACGACGATGCGGAGAACCTCGCGCGCCTCGAACGCGCGGCCGGCGAGCCGCTGCTGCCGCTGAAACCCGGGGCGTTGCGGCACGCGGAAAACGTGGGCAACGGCGCGCAGCACATCGCGACGGGCGAGTTCAAGGCGCGGATGCTGCGGCTCTTCCGCGGGCCGCTGCGGCAGGATCTCGGGCTCCTCGAGTTCTACGATTTCCATGCGGCGAGCGCGACCGGCGTGGGCAAGGTGCTGCTGCGGTTCGCGGACGAGACGCCGGCGATGGCGACGTCGGAACTCGGTCTTGGCACGCTGGTGTTGATGAATTTCCCGGTCGGCGAATTCTCGGGAAACCTTCCGCGCCAACGGATATTCCCGGCCTGGATCCAAGACCTCGTCAAACAACTCGACACGACGCCGCCGGCGCCGCTGGCCTACGTCGCGGGACAAACCGTCGAGGCCGAGGTGTGGCGGGAAGACCTCCGCAGGAATCCGGTGGCGAACCCCGCCGGCAAATCGATCGAGGTGCGGCAGGAACCGCTGGGTGAACGCACCAC
>JANYDN010000234.1 GCA_025363585.1 Verrucomicrobiota bacterium
ACGATTCGCGACCGACCGTAGATCGCGCGAACCTCCGCCTCGCCACGCGGGTGCCAATGCATGGGCCCGCCGAGTTCGCTCACGCGGACGAAGTTGAAGTGCATCCAGTCGAGACCGAATCCGAAATCCATCTCCACGCGGCGGCCGTGATAGAGGAAGCGTCCGACCGACACGTCGAACACCGCTCCGGGCGGCAACGGGGCCCAACCGCAGTACTCGCCGTCGCCGCGCCAAGCCACCCACGCCGGACCCCAGACGCGGTCGGGCAACCAGATCCAGCCGAGGTGTGGGTGCATCTCCCAACGGCCATGATGGAAGGCCGCCCAACCCCACGGGTACGTCGACGACCAATACCATCCGCCGTCCGTGTACACCCAGTTGCCCTCGTCGGCATACGGACGCCACCCGGGGGTGGTCGTCGCCACGGTGGGTTGCCAATACCAACGCCCGTCCTCCGCGAGCAGCCAGCGTCCATACGGACTGAGTTCCTGGTAGAAGTACGCCGCGTCGGCGCCGATGCCCTGTGGCGGCGTGGAGGGAGAACCATAGACCGGCGGGGGCGCGCTCGGTTGGGTGTAGGTCGGAGGAGGAGGCGCGCCCGGCGGGTTGAAAGTCGGCGAAGGAGGAATGGGCGAACCGGGATAAGTGATGCTCGACGGGACCGCGCCGTTCTTCCCGCTCGCCAGCATCGCGGACAGAACATTCTGGCTGAAGCCGCGTTTCATCAGTCCCAGCATGTCGTCCGCCGACAGCTCGTAGTTCGTGTCCCTGCTGCGCACGAAGCCGACGATCGTGTCGTCGGAGAGGCCGGAATCGCGCAGTTTCGCGATCTCGGCGACGGCCGCGCCATTCTCCGCGCGCAACCGCGTCGCCGACACGGCCAATGCCACCAGCAGAAGCCAACCCTGCAACCGCATCATGGTTTTCATCGATATCCTTGCTCTCGTTTAGGCGTCGGTCCGGCGCCGGTAATTCATCGGGGATTCCCCGATGTGGCGGCCCCGTGCCATCCGCCCCCGATGGCTTTGGCGAGGGAAACCGTCGCCGCGTGGCGCGCGCCCCGGAGACGGATCACGGTGAGTTCGTGGGTGAGCACGGATTCCTGCGCGGTGATGACATCGAGGTACTGCTCGACGCCCGCCTTGTAGCGCGTCGTCGCGATCTCCGACGCGCGTCGCGCGGAAACCAGCGCCTCCTGTTCCGCCGCCAACTGAAGGTCGAGAAGCCGCATCGCCGCCAGTTGGTCGGCGACTTCCTGGAACGCGACCAACACGGCCTGCCGGTACGACGCCACGTTCGCATCGAAGACCGCGCGCGCCGACGCCTCCTGCGCCCGCGTCTTGCCGGCGTTGAACAGCGGGACCTGCAACGAGGGCCCGATGGCCCAGACGTGGCTGGGCCAGTCCAGCCAGGTCGCGGCGTCGACGGATTGGAAACCACCCGACGCGGCCAGCACGATGCGCGGGTAGTACGCGGCGCGCGCGACGCCCACCGACGCGTTGGCCGCCGCCATCCGGCGCTCCGCGGCGGCGATGTCGGGCCGGCCCTCGAGCCATTCGCTCGGCACGGAGACGGGAACCACCGGATCCGACGCCATCGAGGGACCCCGCGCGGGCAACCGGAACGCGGGGGCCGGAACGCCGCAGAGAACCGCGAGCGCGTCGGACAACTGCGCGTGCTGCAACTCGAGCGCCGGCAACTGCGCCTCGGCCGCGCGCAACTCGGTCGTCGCCTGCTGCTCGTCCAGTTCCGTGGCGACCCCAGCGCGACGGCGGTTGCGCGTCAATTCCAGCGCCTTCGAGAATCCCTCCAGCGTGCGCGCCACGACGTCGCGCTGCGACTCAAGCGAACGCAGCCCGAAATAATCCAACGCCACCTCCGCCTGCACCGACAACCGCAGCGCGTCGAGATCCGCCCGTGCCGCCTCCTCGTTGGCGCGCGCGTTTTCCTTCTCGCGGCGCACCCTTCCCCAGAGATCGAGTTCCCACGAGGCGTCGGCACCGAGCGCGAAAACATCGAAGGTCTTGCTCTTGCCCGCGGTGGCGCTCGTGGGCGACGTGCTCGCACTCGTGCGCTCGCGGGTCGCGGACGTGGTGCCGTTCACCTGCGGCCACGCGTCCGCCGCCACGACGCGCCGTGCCGCGCGCGCCTGGTCCAGCGACGCCATCGCTCCCGCGATCCGCTGGTTGTTCGTCGTCGCGGCGCGCTCCGCCCACTCCAGTCCGGCGTCGTCGAAGAACCGCCACCAACCTTCGCGCGGAAGTCCTTTCCCGGGCTCGGATATTTTCCAGCCGACCGCGTTGGTGGTGTCCGCCCGCGCGAACGCGTCGGGCGCGGCCCCGGAAGCGACGAGCGCGGGACGCCTGTAGTCGGGCCCGACGGAACAGCCACTCCAAGTCACCAACGCCGCCGTCGCCAGGGAGACGAACGACCGGACGCGAATTCGATTTCGATGGGCCCGCACGTTCATGGCAATGCCTCCCCGCCCACACCGGGCCGCGTTCCAAAATGCGCCAGCCGGAACCGGCGCATCGCCAGCCGCGCGCGCTCGATCGACAGGTAAACGACCGGCGTCGTGAACAGCGTGAGCGCCTGCGATGCCACGAGTCCGCCGACCACCGCGATGCCCAGCGGCCGGCGCAATTCCGAGCCCGCGCCGAATCCGATCGCCAGCGGCACCGCGCCCAGCAAGGACGCCATCGTCGTCATCAGGATCGGCCGGAACCGCACGACGCACGCCTGCCGGATCGCCTCGGTCGGCGCCAACCCGTCGCGTCGCTCGGCATCGATCGCGAAGTCCACCATCATGATCGCGTTCTTCTTCACGATCCCCATCAGCAACACGATCCCGACGAAGGAAACCACCGACAGCTCGTTGCCGGTCGCGAGCATCGCGAGCAACGC
>JANYDN010000247.1 GCA_025363585.1 Verrucomicrobiota bacterium
TTGCTCGGCCAACCACTTGCAGGCCGGGTCCCCCGACCCGGCGCCGTGAACCGGCAACAGACAACCATCGCGCGCAATCCCCGGGGTGGAACGCCGCGTGGGGGCACGCGGCCTACAAGCGGGACCACCTTGGGTTGACGCGCATGCGCGCATGCGGGGCGCCACGCCGCTTTCCGCACTCCCCTTGCTCCCTGCCTCACGGCGGTGTGGCGTCGCCAACGCTCCTCTTCCCACCTCACTTCCCGCGACGGCGGGACGCTTCGCGCGGGAACCATTCGCTGCCGCGCGTCTGCAGCGTGGTCAGGACACCCGCGGCGTCTCGCTCGGCTTGGCCTCCACCGGATCCTTCGGCGCGCGGGCTTTCTCCGTGTAGACGATGACTCCGGCGCCGAGGACGATGAGGAACACGCCGAACCAACGGAGCGGCGACACGTCCTCCTTCAGCAGGAATTTCGCGGACAACGTCGTCACCACGAAACCCATCGCGGTCAACGGCCAGATGAAACTCACGTCCGCGCGCGAAAGCAGGAACAGGAGGCAGAAGAAAAAACCCGCCTCGAGGCCGACGCCGGCGAGGATGTTGCGGTTCGTCGCGGCCTCGGCGACGAGGCGCACCATGGCCTTCACCTCGAAACGCGCCTCGGCCTTGAGCTCCTTTTGTCCCCGGCTGATGAGCACGACGCCGACGGCTTCCAGAAGGAGGCCGACCAGCAGGACGATCAACATGCGCGTCATCATTTGGGGATCAGATCCGAATACCTCACCAGCTGTATCCCGCGTTGCCGGACCAACTCCCGAACCTTCGGGCTGCACAACGCCTCGGTCTCGTGCGCGTGCGAGTCCTCGTCGGGATGCGCGTACAACTCGTAGGTCCCGGGGCCGATCGTCTCCAGCAACCGCAGCAGATAGGACTCCGTGATCCGCCCGCTCTCGAGCATGCCGAACACGCAATCCGCGTGGCGGATGCGGCGTCGCAACAGCGACGGCTGGGCCTTGCGGCTCAACCACGAGAAAATGAAGGCGTGGCTGAACCGGTAGAAATAACGCCCGTATGACAACCGCAGGCCGAGCCCCAGTGGCTCGCGCGTCAACCGCATCGCGCCGATCCCCCAGTCGCCCGCGTGCCGTTTCAGGATCCGGAAAATCGTCGGATGCAGGTGGAAATTCAGGTGCCCGTTGACGTGGTCGAGCGGCAATTTCGTGAGGCGGAACTCCCGGAACTGCGCGTCGATCTCCTGCCGGAGCGAGGGACGGAGCTTGGAGTTGAAAAAATACCGCATCCCCGTCGTCGTCGCGTTCCGCCCGAACTCGAAGCGCTGGTCCACCAACCCCACGGTCTCGGAGGGCTTCAACGCGGACCGGCCGCACACCAGCACCACGTGGAGGCCGACGCCCAACTTTGGGTTCTCGCGGGCCAATTCCACGGCGGCATCGGCCGCGTGCTCGTTCACCATCAGGCTCGCCGAGGTCAGGATGCCCTCGCGGTGCGCACGGATGATCGCCCGGTTGTTGCCGTTCGCGCGACCGAAGTCGTCGCCGTTCACGATGAGGCGGATCGGGGCGTCACTTCCCATAGGTGGAAACGGGAAGACCGGTTTTGATCCGAAGCCACGCGCCGAGAAGCAGCACGAGTTTGCGCGCGGAACCGAGGCGCACCCGTTCGGGACCGAGCACGGGGAAATCGCGCGACTCGAGCTCGCGAAGCAGGCGCCAATAGACGGCACCCATCATCTCGGCGGCGACCATCGAGCGGAGGTCGACGCGCGGGAGCGAGGCGCGGGCCGCGGCGTAGTGCCCGCGGGCACGTTCGGCGACGGCTTTGGCAAGCGAGCGGAAGCGGTCGGAATCCCGTCCCCCGACGATCTCGTCCGCGGTCACGCCATGGCGCCGCATTTCGGATTCGGGAAGATAGATCCGGCCCCGGCGGGCGTCCTCGCCGACGTCGCGGAGAATGTTGGTCAATTGCAGTGCCTTGCCCAATGCGTCCGCATACCTCCGGCAGGCCGGATCGACGAAACCGAAAATCTGGATGCTCAGGAGTCCAACCACCGATGCGACATGGTAGCAATAGACCTCGAGGGCTTGGAAGTCGGGATATCGCGTCGGGCGCAGGTCCATCTCCACGCCCTGGATCAACTGGTCGAACAATTCGAACGGCAGGGCGAATTCGCGCGCGAACGGCTGGAGTTCGACGACCACGGGAAGCGTCGGCCGGCCACCGGCGCAGGCAACGCGCGCCTCCTCGCGCCAGCGCGCGAGCGTTTCGGCGCGTTGGGAGGGAGGCACCGACTCCTCGTCCGCGATGTCGTCGACCTCGCGGCAAAATGCATACAGCGCCGCCATGGCCGCGCGTTTGCGGGGAGGAAGGAGCACGAACGCCAGCGCGAGGTTGGACCCGCTGCGTTCGGTGATCTGCGCGCTGACCGGCGGGTTCACGGCGTGGTTCCCGACGACTCGTCGTCGCGGGCGGGCGGCAAGCCCCCGGTTTCCGCAAGCGTCGGGTTTTTGCCACGATGGGTGCGCCGGCGGCGGCGGCGGCCCGGGCCTTCGGCATGCGGTTCCTTCACCGGCGCGTCCTGGAGCATCCCGCGTTCGCGTCGTCCTTGTGGCTTCCGCAGGAACATGGCCCAGATCACGAATCCCAGCGCGATCACCAGCAGCACGATCACCAGCACCGCCAGGTTGCCCATGGCGCTCTGGCCCGATGCGCCCGTCTTCGCCATCTCGGAAAGATCCGGGATGGTGGCGGCAAGGGGGGGAAGCAGGTTCATCGGCTGCCCGAGGGTGCCGGCGCCTCGCCCTCGTCGTCAACGGCCCCTCCGTCCAGATTGAAGCGGCTCATGCGGTACCGCAACGCGTGCCGGGTCAGGTCGAGTTGCGCCGCCGCCTTGCCGAGGTTTCCGGCGTTTTGCTGCAACGCCATCTGGATCAACTCCCGCTCGTACCGCATCAACGCGTCCGAAAGCGACATCGGCCCGCCGCCCGTGGACGACGACGGGTTCGCGGGACCCGCGCGGAGGCGGCTCTCGACCTCGAAATCGGGAAGGCTGTGGGCCTGGACCTCGGGCGACGGTTCCAGGATCACGGCCCGCTCGATCACGTTGCGGAGCTCGCGCACGTTGCCCGGCCACGAATGCGCCAGCAGCGCCGCGCGCGCCGGCTCCGAGATCGAGCGGATCGGCTTGCCCAGCCGGACCGAGAACGCGCGGAGGAAATGCCCGGCCAGCATGAGGATGTCGGACGCGCGGTCGCGCAGCGGCGGCGGCCGGAATTGCATCACGTTGAGCCGGTGGAACAGGTCCTCGCGGAATTCGCCCTTCTGGATCGCCTCGACGATGTTGCGGTTCGTCGCCGCGATCAGCCGCACGTTGACCTGCAATTCCTGGGTGCCGCCGACCCGCGTGAAGGTGCCGTCCTCGAGGAACCGCAGCAGCTTCGCCTGCAACGGCCGGCTCATGTCGCCGATCTCGTCGAGGAAGATCGTCCCCCCGTCCGCTTCCTCCACGTAGCCGCGCTTGGTCCGGTGCGCGCCGGTGAACGCGCCTTTCTCGTGCCCGAACAACTCGCTCTCGAGGAGCGTCTCGGGGATCGCCGCGCAGTTGATCCGCACGTAATTCATCCCGGCCCGCTTGCTCAGGGTGTGGATCGCGCCCGCGATCAATTCCTTGCCGGTGCCGCTCTCGCCGAGGATCAGCACCGTCGCGTCCGTCGGCGCCACGGTCTCGATCAACTGCCGCAGCTCGCGGACCTTCGGGCTGTCGCCGATCAGATGGTCGACGCGGTAGGGTTCGCCGGCGCGCGCCTTCAACGCGGCGTTCTCCGCGATCAACTGGTGGCGTTCCGCGCACCGCGCCACCGCGTGCAGGAGCTCGTCGGGTTCGAAGGGCTTCGCCAGGTAGTCGATCGCCCCCGCCTTGATCGCCTCGACCGCGAGTTTCGGCGTCGCGAACGCCGTGATCATCAACAGCGGCAATCCCGGGCGTTTCCGCGCCGCCTCGCGCAGGAACTCGTATCCGCTCATCCCGCCCAGCCGGGCGTCGGTGATCACCATGAACACCTCCTCGGCCGCCAGGAGTTTGAGCGCCGCCTCGGCGGAATCCGCGAGCCGCACGTCGTAGCCCTCCGCGCGAAGGACCGTCTCGAGCGAGAGCCGCATGTTTTTCTCGTCGTCCACGACGAGCAGGGGGGGAAGTTTCATCGACGCATTCTCATGACCGACCGGGCCGGCAACGTTACGACGAAGGCCGCGCCCTTTCCAAGGGTCGACTCCACGCGCACGTTGCCGCCGTACATTTCCGCGTTGTGGCGCACGATCGCCAGCCCGAGTCCCGTCCCCTTCTCCTTGGTCGTGAAGTACGCCTCAAAGAGCCGGGGAATCGTCCCCGCCGGGATCCCCGGGCCGTTGTCCGACACCCGGATCTCGACCTCGTACTCGGGCGTCGCGCGGGCCGACACGGTCACCTCGCCCGTGCCGCCGAGCGCCTCGCGGGCGTTGGTAAGGAGGTTGGTGAAAATCTCGGCGAAATGCCCGCGCTGGCCCAGCAACGCCGGTATCGCGGGCCCGTAGTCGCGACGCACCCTGATCCCGGGGGCAATGCCCGGGGGAAACGCCGCCTCGACCGCGCGGTCCAGTTCCTCCGGCACCTGCACCCGCTCCACCTTGCCCTCCGCGAGCTGCGCGTAGCCCATCAGCTCCGTCAGGATCCGGTCGGAACGCGCGACCTCCTCGCGGATGATCGCGACCTGCTGGGCGACGGCCGCGTTGTCCCGCACCGCGCGCTGCACCGAGTACGCCACGTTGTTGATGATCCCGAGCGGGTTCTTCAACTGGTGCGCGATCTCCGCGGCCAGGCGCCCGGCCGCCTCGAGCTGGTGTTGTTTCAACTCGAACTCCTGCGCCTCGATTTCCTCGCGACGACGCCGGTCCAGCAACACCTGCAGGCCGTAGCAACATGCGGTCATCAAGAGCAGCAGCATCAACCGCAGGATCAATTGTTCCGCGGGTTCCCGGCCCATCTCGGCGGAATTCTCGCCCACCGCGCCGCGGCCGATGCCCTCGATGAGCTCCATGTCCGTGGTCTTGAGCACGCGCTCGAGCGCGCCCGCCGCGACGTAGAACGAGCAGGCCAGCAGGTTCACCATGATCTGCACCTCGGCGTACGGGACCACCGCCGCGTTGCGGATGATCAATCCCAGGAAGACCCAGTAGAGGATGCTGTCGTATCCACCGGTCGCGAGCGTCAACGCCGCGAGCGCGACCGCGTCGAGGATCGCGAGGCTGTACACCACGCGCTGGAGGACCCGCACGCCGACTTGGTCCATTCCCCAGAAAAGGATCGACGCGCCGAGGTTGACCGCGAAGTAGACGAGGAAAAAGGTCCGCAGGATGTTCCACGCCTCTTCCTGCGGCATCGTGAGGTTGACGAACCAATGCGAGACGAAGAGCAGGTAAAGCAGCACCACGAGCAGGATCGCCTTTGCCGGCACCGCGACGCCGCGTTCGACGAAACGGATCCGCTGCAGGAAGACGCCGTCGTCCACCTGCAGGGGCTTCGCGCCCTCGCCTCCCTTCCCGAGAAGGCGCTTCAATCCCTGCCTGAGCCGCTTGAACATGCGAGCGCTGCTAGCTGGGTCCATGCCGGCCGGCCCGCGCCGCCTCCAGCACCCGGGCCGCGATCCGTTCGACCGGCCAGAGCCGGCCGACGCCCTCGTAGCCGCACGACAACAGGCCCTCGTCGGGGCCGAGGAATTCCGCGCCGCGCTGGCGCAGCGTCGCGACGTTCGCCTGGGTCGCGGGATGGTTCCACATCTTGCCGTTCATCGCCGGCGCGAGCAGCAACGGCGTCGCGGGATTCAGCGCCAATGCCACGCACGCCAGCGCGTCGTCCGCCATCCCGTGCGCGAGGCGCGCCAGCGTGTGCGCCGACGCCGGCGCCACCACCATCAGGTCCGCCGCGTCCGCGACCGCGATGTGCGACGGCTTCCAGCCCTCGTCCTCGTCGTAGTGATCGGTGATCACCGGGTTCCGCGAAAGCACCTTGAACGGGAGCGGCGTCACGAACCGGCACGCGTCCGCCGTCATCACCACCCGGACCGCGCATCCGCCCTTCACCAGCAGGCTGGCAAGATCCACCGCGCGGTGCGCCGCGATGCTTCCGGTCACGCCGAGGACCACGTTGGGTGTTTTTTCCATGCTCGCCTTTCACTCGCCGAACTCGAAGCGCACTCGGTGCCGCCGGATCTTCTCCGCATCGTACACCGCCTGGGCGCGCCGGAGATCGTCGGCGCGCGTCCCGCTCACCAACAGGTAATCGAAATGATCGGCCGCCGCGACCTCGCGCGCCGCGGCCTCGAGACGCCGTTGCAGCACGTCCTCCGCCTCGGATCCCCTGCCGCGCAGCCGCGCCTCGAGCTCGCACAGGCTCGGCGGCGTCAGGAACAAGGTCGCCAACGCCGCGCGCAACTCGGCGTCCGACGCCGCCGCGCGCCGGATCGATTCCGCGCCCTGCACGTCGATGTTGAGCAGCACGTCGCGGCCGGCCCGCAACTCGGCGAGCACCGATCCCCGCAGCGTCCCGTACCGGTTGCCGTACACGGTCGCGTGCTCGAGGAAACCACCGGACGCCACCTCGGCCTCGAAGCGTTCGGGCGACAGGAAATGGTAGTCGACGCCATCCGTCTCGCCCGCGCGCGGCCGGCGCGTCGTGCAGGTCACCACGCGACGCAGTGCCGGGTTGGCCTCCAGCAAACCCGCGCAGACCGTCGTCTTGCCTCCACCCGACGGCGCCGACACCAGCAACAACACTCCCGTGCCCGGTTTCATTCGATGTTCTGTGCCTGTTCGCGGAACCGCTCGAGCTCCGTCTTCAACGCCACCACGTCCGCCGAGATCGCCGCGTCGTTGGCCTTCGACCCGATCGTGTTGATCTCGCGGTTCATCTCCTGCGCGAGGAAGTCCAGTTTCCGTCCCACCGCGTCCGTGGCCTTGCGGCAATCTTCCCATTGCACGAAATGGCTCTCCAGCCGCGCGGTTTCCTCGGCGATGTCCGAACGGTCCGCGAAGAGGACGATCTCCTTGGCGACGCGGTCGTCGTCCGCCCGGGCGCCCTCGATGCCCGCGGCGCGGATCCGCTGCACGAGGGCCTCCCGGTAACGCGCCAGCACTTCGGGCGACCGCGCCCGCACCCGCGTGACCGCGGCGCGCAGCGCGTCGATGCGTTCCGCGAGGTCGCGTTCCAGCGCCTCGCCCTCGCGACGGCGCGTCTGGTCGAAGGTTTTCAACGCGCCGGCCAACGCCGCTTCCAACGCCGGCCATTGGGCATCGGAATCGGTGGCCTCGTCCGTCGACTGGACCACGCCGGGCAGGCGCGCCAAAAGGTCGAGCGACGCCACCTCGGCCCGCCCGAGGCTCGCGGACAACGCGGCGAATTCCGCGGCATAGGCGCGCGCCATGGCGGCGTTGATCCGGGCGGGGGTTTTCCCGGCGGCGGATTGCCAGGAAACGCGGACGTCGCAGCGCCCGCGGGAGACGGACTTGCCGACCGTGTCCCGGACCTTGTTCTCCAGGGACGCCAACTCCGGCGGCAGGAACACCACCAATTCGGCCTGGCGACGGTTCACGCCGCGGATCTCCACCGCGACCTGCACGCCGTCCCGGGCAACCTCGCCCCGGCCTTGGCCGGTCATGGAACGCATGCGCGGACCATGCCGGCCGGCCGGTCCCGTCGCGAGGGATTTCAAATGGGCAACACGGCCAAGGGCGCATCCGGAGACTGACCCGGAAAAGTCTGGGGCTGGCATCGACCCACCGAACCCGACGAAGTGGGACCGGGCGAAACTCCCTGACGTTCTTGCAATCAATTCCGCCCCCTCGGCGAGCACCTCAACTTTTCGTGTGGTTCGTGGTTCGTGGTTCGTGGTTCAAAAGTTCCGAAGTAGAAACCACGAAACACACGAACCACACGAAAAGTCGCGGTGACTGAGTAAGACTCCACGAGGCGACCACGGCTTGTAAACGAGTCGCAGCGGATCCACCTGTCGCGGCCCGGAAGAAACATGTCCCATCCAACTTTTCGTGTGTTTCGTGTATTTCGTGGTTCAAAAAGTTCCGAAATAGAAACCACCAAACACACGAAAAGCTTGGGAAGGGAGATTCGATGGGTTGCCGGGGATGGTTTGAAAGGGTCTCGCGTTCCCGAGCGGGAGCATCCGGATGCGCCCCGCGGACCTTCGACACCGAATTGCTCCTTTCAAAAACAGCCGGGATCGTGTTGTAATCCATCCCGGTCGGATCGTTGGTTTCGCAACGCCTCGTTTGGCCTCGGGGCTCCACGAAAACCTGCGTCCGCCGGTGTCCGCCATGAATCCGTTCCACAAACCCTTTCGCGCCGGATGGCTCGCGCTTCTGTTCCTTTGCGCGCTGCCCCTCGCCGGTGTCGCCGCGGCCCCGCGAATCAAGTCGGTCGTTCCCGCCGGCACCGACGTCGAGGTCAAGGTCACCGTTCCCGCCGGTATCCGGCACGTCACCCTCGAGAGCCGCCCGCGCCTGGGCTCCGGCACCTGGGTCCCGCGCCGATCCCAATGGCACGACGGCACGGCGGCCGACCTCGTCTTCCGAGTGCCGGCATCGAAGGAGATGGAGATGCTGCGGGTGCAAACGGAGGAGTCGTCGGAGCTCGCGCTTCCCGGGAGCTTCTACTCGGGCACCAACCGTTTCCCCGCCACTGCGGCTTCCCAAAACGGAGGGGTCTTCGCCGGAGGGCCCGGCGGGGCGCTCGATGTCACCGGGGTTTTCCCGACCACCGACGGAGCGGGATCGTCCGGCGCCTCCACGCGGTTGGTCGTCGAGTCCGACATCTGGCAGGTCCGCGGCAACACCGTCTACTACTTCAACTCGAACCGCGGGTTCCAGGTCATCGACGCCTCCGATCCCGATCATCCGGTGCTCCGCTCCACGCTCACGCTCGCCGCGCGGGGAGAGCAGATGTACGTGCTCCCGGCCCCGGACGGCGATGCCTCCACGTGGGTCGCGTTGTTGGCGACCGATGCGTGTTCCAACGGCGGCAGCACGGTTTACGTCGTCCGCGTGGATGCCGGCCAAGCCTCGCTCGCGGCCCAGGTTTCCGTGCCCGGGCAAATCGCGGAAAGCCGGTTGGTCGGCACCGCCCTTTACCTCGCCGCGTCGGAATCGGTCTACGTGGACGGCGACCCCGTCGTCGGGTCCGACGGCATCACGCGGACCCCGCAGGTCTGGCACCAGGACACGGTGGTGACCTCGCTCGATCTCGCCGATCCCGCCCACGCGCGGGTCGCGGCTACGCATCGCATCGACGCCGCGCCCAACGCGATCATGGCGACCGATCGTTTCCTGTTCGTCGCCACCACCGGGCCGATGGTCGCGAATGCGGTGTCGGGCGGCGGATCCTGGTACGCGCCGGGCACGAATTCCGTCGCGATCCTGGACATCTCCGCGCCGGACGGATCGATCGTTCCCCGCGCCACGATCCCTTCCCGCGGCCGCGTCGCCGACAAGTTCAAACTCAATCTGAACGGCGACGTCCTGACCGTCGTCTCGCAGGCGGGCGGTTGGTGGGAACCGCCCGTTGGACCGATCTGGAACGGCGCGTGGACGCTCGTCCCGAGCGAGGCGTGGCTCGAAACCTTCCGCGTCGCCGATCCCGCCGTACCCGCCGCACTCGGCAACCTGCGGCTCGTCGTCAATGAATCGCTCTTCGGAACCCGCTTCGTCGGCGATCGCGCCTACGTCGTCACCTTCCATCGCGTCGATCCGCTGTGGATCGTCGATCTCTCCGATCCGACCCGGCCGAACGTCCGCGGCGAACTCCAGATTCCCGGATACTCCAGTTACCTCGAACCCATCGCCGGCGACCGGTTGCTCGCGGTCGGGATGGAAGGCGGCACTTCGACCGTCGCGCTCTTCGACGTCCACGACGAGACCCACCCCGCCCTCCTGTCTAAGGTCGCGCTCGGCACCGGTTGGTCGTGGACCGAGGCCAACAGCGACGAAAAGGCCTTCCGCTTCTTCCCCGACCAAAACCTCGTCCTCGTCCCGTGGCAGGGACAAGAGGGCAACGGGTGGATCAGCGCCGTCCAATTGATCGATGTCGCGGGCGATCGCCTCGCGATCCGCGGCATCGTGCGCAACGCCACCCAACCGCGCCGCGCGGCCGTCGTTGGCAACCGCATCCTCGCGATCTCCTCGCACGACCTTCTCTCCGTCGACTTCTCCGACCGCGATCATCCGTTGGTCACCGCGGATCTCCCGCTGGGATTCCGCGTCGACCGCGTCGCGTTGTCCGGCGATCGCCTGGTCGAGTTCTCCCAGGAAGATTTGTGGAGCGCGACGGATGCGTCGCCGCCCGAGGTGCGCGTCGCGTCGAAGGAAGCCCCCGATCTCGCGCTCGGCAAACTCGCGTTGCCGCGACTCTCGCTGGTGGGTTGGGATCTCGACGGCACGTCGTTGCGCCTCGTCCAATTCCAGCCGGACACCACGGTGTGGGAACCGCAGATCGGACTCGCGACGAACATCGTCACGACGCCCGTCCCGCCGATCCTTGGGTTCATCACCAACCAATGGATCGGCATCGTCCTGCAACCGCCGCTGGTCACCAACCACTGGGTCACGAACATCCAGGTTTATCCGCTGCTCCCGACCGATCCCCCGGGGACCCAACCCAAGATCGTCACCAATGTCTGGGTGATCCGTGAAGAGATTCCCCAGCCACCCCTTCAAGTCACCAACTACTCGATCACCAAGATCGAGGTTCCCCGGCCCCCGTTGGTCCAAACGAACATCGTCACGGTCACGAACCAGATCGCGATCCCGATCCCCGGACACCTGCTCGCGTCGACGATCGATTGCACCGCGAACACGCCGGTGCTGGTGGGATCGACCGAGATCCCGCTTCCCAAAACGTATTGGGGCGCGCAACTCACGGCGTTGCGCACCGGACCCGGCGTGGTGGTGTGGACCGAGTCGGCGAATCCCGGATATGCGGTTCCATGGTTTGGCTGGGGGCCCGGCGTGATGACGGACGTCGCGGTCGTCGGCTTTCCGTTCCGGGGCGGCTTTTGGTGGGGATCATCCGCGCGCAATCTCGTCGCGATGGCGGTGCCCCATGACGCCGCGCCACGCCTGCTCTCCACGCTCGCCTACGATTCGGACGGTCCGTACGGCCAAAGCGG
>JANYDN010000310.1 GCA_025363585.1 Verrucomicrobiota bacterium
CGGACCCGAGGTCGTGCCGCCGAGCGCGGCGGGAAACCACGATCTCAACCGCGCCTCGCGCGCGACGGGCGGGCAGTTTTTCCAGGCGACGGATTCCCGGGCCCTCAAGGGAATCTTCGATCTCATCGACCAACTCGAGAAGCGCGAGCTGATCCAGAAGCGCTACGTGGCTTGGCGCGAGCTCCACCCGTGGCTGGTTGCCGCGGCGATCGTCGCGTTGCTCGGCGGTTGGGCCGCGACCGAGGGATTCCGGAGGCGTTCGCCATGAAGTTTGGGCATCCGTGGATCTTGTACGCCACGCCGGTGGCGGTGCTCTTTGTCGGGTTGCTGGTCCTGTGGGCGCGAAGCCGGCGCACTGTCCTCGCCGCGAGGTTCGCGGGCGCGGCGCGGCGTCCTTGGGCGGAGACGGGCGCCTCGCCGAAACACGCCCTGTTCGATGCCGCGCTGCTGCTGGTCGCCGTCGCGGGACTCTTCCTCGCGCTCGCGCGGCCGCTGTGGTTCCGCCGCGACGAGAAATCCGAACTGACCGGCGTTCCCTACATCGTCGCGCTGGACGCGTCGCGCTCGATGCTGACGGCGGACATGAAACCCAACCGGTGGTTCCGCGCGACCAACGCGCTCGACCGGTTCCTTGCGAACGCCGGCAACGATCGTGTCGGTCTCATCTCGTTCTCGGGCGTCGCCTACCTGAACGCGCCGCTCAGTTTCGACATGAACGCCGTGCGCACGACGCTGCGGTACCTGGACCCGGAACTGATGAACGACGCCGGGTCGTCGCTGGGTTCGGCGATCGAGCGTTCCGGCCGTTATTTCGCGAGCAACAACGTGCCGGTGCGCGTGGTGATCCTCGTGACGGACGGCGAGGACCTCGAGGGGAACCTGTTGCCGACGGCCCGTCGCTGGGCGCGCGAGGGAGTCAAGGTGTGCGCGATCGGCGTCGGCACCACGGCCGGCGGGAAGGTCCCGATGAACCGTTGGAATCCCAACGGGGGCGGCGCCAAAAACACCTTCGGACAGGAAGTCACCAGTCGTCTCGACGAGGGCAATCTCCAGCGTCTGGCGGCCGCGACGGGCGGTCGCTACTACCGGCTGGGCGAACGCGGCGAGGGTTTCGACCGGTTGCGCGCCGACTTCCTGAAACCGCTCGGCGAGGCCGCCGCGCGGGAGGATCTCCAGAACTACCGCGAGGCCTACCAAATTCCCCTCGGGCTTGCGGCGCTCGCGATCGTCGCGAGAATACTGCTGGCGGCCGAGCGCGCCCGTCGCCCGGCCGGCCCCTCCGCCATCGGTTCGCGGTTCGCACCGTCCACACGAACATGAAAACGCCCGTCGCACTCGTCCTGTTTGCCGCAGCCGCGATGGGTGCCCTCGCCGCGCCCGGCATTCCGGAGCGGCCGCTCGACGTGGCCGAGTTGCAACCGCTGGTCTCGAACGGCGATCCCAACGAGGCGTTGCGCCGCATCGACGGCGCGCTCGAGCGCGATCCCGACAACGCGCGCCTTCTCTACAACCGCGGTGTCGCCGCGTACGCCGCCGGGCTGTTCGGCGATTCCCTGGTGTCGTTTGACCGCGCGGAAACCGGCGGCGGGCGAAAGATCGCGCGGTTGTCGCGGTTCCAGAAAGGCAACGCGGAATACCGCCTTGGCGACGCCGCGCGCGCCGGCAACCTCGACGAGACCATCTCGCACTGGAAGCAGGCGCTCGAGAATTACCACGACCTGCTGAAGGAAAACCCGGGCGACGAAAAGGCGCGGGCCAACCACGAGTTCGTGAAGGCGCGCTTGCTGGAAATCCTGTTGAAGGACGCCGAGCGCCACGCGCAGGCCGCGCAGGATCCGCGGGCGAACACGACCCAGAAGGTCGAGCAACTGCGCAACGCCTTCGAGAAATACCACGAGGCGACGCAGGTCGCGCCGGAGAACACGCAGGCGAAGGAGGGCGAGCAGAAGACGCGGGAACAACTCGCCCAGGCGTTGGCGAAGGAAGGCAAACGTCTCGCGAGCCTGCCGTTGCAGGCCCGGTTCAATCCCCGCGAACCCGCCCTGCCCGACTTCGACACGCGCCCGCTCGAGGAAGGCGTCGGCATGCTGGAGGACGCGAACCGCCTCGCGCCCGAGCAGCCCGAGATCAAAAAGGACCTCGACCAGGCGAAGGAGAAGCTCGCCGATGCGGACGTCCAGCGCGCCAACCGCTACATGGAGCTCGAGGAACGCACGCCGTGGGCCCGCGAGAAGCTCGCCGTGCTCCGCATGGGACGCGAACTCGCGGAGAAGGCACTCGACCAAGTCCCGAACTACAAGCCGGCCGAGCAGACCCGCGACGAGATCAACCGCCGACTCGCGCGGGTCCACGAGGACGAGGGCGACGTGCAGGTCCAGCAGGCGCAGACGCCGAACCTCGAGCAACAGACGATGGCGTTGAGCCAGGCCCTCGACCACTACCAGCAGGCGAACGATCTCCAGCCAAACCAAAGCCAGATGCCGCAGAAGATGCAGCAGACGCAGGCCGCTTTGGCCAAGGCGCTGGAAAAACTCGCGGACAAACTCATGCAGTCGCCGAAGGGCAAGGAGGCGCTCGAACAGGCGATCGCGCGACTCGAGGGCGCCGACCAGGCGCTGAACGAACTGCAGGGTCTCCAGCCCTCGAAGGAAACCCAGTCGAAGTCCGAGCAAGTCGGGCAACAACTCGACGGCCTCCGCCAGCAGGCCGCCAAAAAAGGACAGAAGCCCGGACCCCCAGGCGAGGGCCAGCCGATGATTCCCGGCCAAGGCCAACAACAGCAGCAGATGATGATGCAGGGACCGCCGATGGACTCGCGGCCGAAGATCAACACGCCCGGACAGAAGGGCGAGTGGAACTCCAAGGCGATGAACTCCGGCAAGGATTACTGAGTCGGCGTTCCCTCGGTCCCGATGGAGCCGGAAGCCTTTCGATGGCACCCAAACCGATTTCGGCAACCACGGTCTTGGCCCTGACCAGCCCACCGCTGTTCCGGTCATTGGACCTTTGGAGGGGCGTTGCCGCCCTATGGGTGGTGGCGGTCCATTCTTGCTTGGCGTACGTCGTCAACATCCGGCAATCCCTTCTCGGAAACCCGATCTACAAGTTTGCCGTGTGGGGTCGTTTGGGCGTCGTGTTGTTCTTCGTCATCTCGGGTTACTGCATCGCTGGCGCCGCGTTCAACACTCTGGTCGGCGAGCGCCGGACCCGGAGGTTCGTGCTGGATCGGGTCCGGAGAATCTATCCGCCGTACCTCGCCGCCCTGGCCTTCGCGTTGTGTCTGGCCTATCTCGGCGCGTATCTGAAAAGCCGGCTGGCGCCGGACCCCGCGTCGCCGGCCGGGTCACCGATCGCGGTCGGCGATCCCTGGCTCTGGTGTGCCAACCTCTCGCTGTTGCAGCGGCCCTTGGGCTTCCCAAGCACCCTCTTGGTCGCGTGGAGCCTTTCCTACGAGGTCGCCTTCTACGCGATCGTCGCCGGATGGATCGCGGTGTGTCGCCGGGTCTATCCGAACGACGCCGCGCGGCGGGCCGGGTTGTTGGCCGCCGGACTCGCCGCGACCACGCTCGCGTCCGAATGCTGGCTGCTCGCGTCGCCGGCCGGTTGCCCGTTCCCGCTCGACCTCTGGTACCAATTCGGCATCGGGACGCTCGGCTTTTTTTCCGTCGCCTCGCGACATTCGCCGCACTTCTGGAATGCTTCCGGTCGAAGCTGGATCCCGTGGGCGGTCCCCGCCGCCGGCGCCCTATGCGTCTTCATAGCGGGACCGGAAGACCTGTCGGCCGATGGGGGGATGTTCTTCCTTGGGAATCCGTCGCTGCGCATCCAATCCATCGTCACCGTCTTGTTCTTGGCGGTCCTGTTGCTCCAGCAGCCATCCGATCACGTGATCGTCCGGGCCCGCGTGGCAAAGCCCTTCCTCTGGGTCGGAACCTTCTCGTACAGCATCTACCTCACGCATACCGCGGTGATCCCCTTCGTGGACGGCGCGATGCGACGCCTTGGATTCCACGGATCCCTCTACCTCGGCTCTCTCGGCGCGCAAATCCTGGTGGCCGTCGCGGCAGGCTGGCTCTTCTACCGCTGGGTCGAACGACGCTTCATCCGGTCCGGCACCCAGATCGCCGTCACCCGGTGACCGTGTCGAACACCACCTCGCCCTTCCAGAGTCCGCGCAGCAAATCGCCCTTTCTCTGCGCCGCGTCGAGCTCGGTGTCGATCACCCATCCGCTGACGGCAGTCACGCGGAGCACCGTGCCCGACACCGACGCCGTCGCCCGCGAGACGCGCTGGATGTGACGCCGGTCGAGCGCGTCGCCCACGCGCACGAACGCCGCGAGCCAACGCACCCGCGCCTGGTCGGGCTCGGGCAGCAATCCGAATTCGTCGTGCCCAAGATCGGGCATCGCCTTGCGGTGGTAGCGCGCCACCAGCGACGCCGTCGCGATGTCGCAAGCGTTCCAGCCGATCCAGACGTGTTCGCGGATCAGTCGCGCCGATTCCTTGTGGTGCCCCTTGCCGTCCGGATGCGTCAGCGCCCAACCGATGTCATGGAGCGTCGCGCCCACCTCGAGGCAGAACCGGTCCGAGGTTCCCAATCCATGGACGCCGGAGAGCGCATCGAAGATCTCGAGCGACAACCGGCACACGTGCCGCACGTGGTGCGGTTCCGTCTCGTGTTCCGCCAGCAACGCCTCGACGCCGCGCCAAACGGATTCCACGTCGGTGGCCGCGATCGCGTCAGCCACGGCCGACCTCCGCAGACCCGGGAGGCTCGAGCAACGCCGCGAAACGAAGCCCGCGCAGGCTGACGCCGAGCAACGGCAACGCGAACACGCGCAGCACCGCCTCGTAGATCGCCGCGCCGAAGAGGATCACGTCCGCGCGTTCCGGCGGCAGGCCAACCACCGCACGGCGTTCCGCAAGCGGCATCGCCCAGAGGCGTTCGAGCAACATTCCCAACCCCGCCGCGCTGAACACCGTCGCCTCGATCTTCGGCCGCACGAACTCGGGCAGCGAATGATGGATCGACGCAAGGATCGCC
>JANYDN010000342.1 GCA_025363585.1 Verrucomicrobiota bacterium
CGCGCCCGCGGTGACAGCTTCGCGCCGTGGCATTCGGCGAACCATCCCGGGAACGGGTCGCGGACGCGGCGCGCTTCCGCACCACGCGGTGGTCGCTCGTCGTGCGCGCGGGGGCGGATTCCGCCGTCGGTCTTCCCGCCCTCGAGGAACTCTGCCGCGACGACGGCGGACTACGCGAGGACGATCCGTGAGACGAGCGTGATCCAAGTTCCGGTCCGGAACGGCGACCGCCACGGTGTCACCGTCAGCCCCGGCAAGTCGGATCAATTCCTCCGGCTGGGGAGATGAGGCGCCGGGTCGGGGGACCCGGCCTTCAGTTGGGTGTGGTGCGGACGTCGCGCCTTCGGTTGGCTTCGCATCGGTCCACCGTCTCACGACGGCGGCCGCGACCTTTCCGGTGGGCAGGACGCCTCGAGCAATCGATCGACCTCGGCGTAGCCCGACGGGAACGGCACGCCGCTCGTCGAGGCGCCGGCGGCGAGCAGCGCTTGCACGGACTCGGGCGTGCGTCGGTGCGTCCAATGCGAATCCACGCACGCGCGCACGGCGAGTGCCAGCGGCGTCCGACCGTCGCCGTCCCGCGCGTCCACGGGCGCGACGCGATCGAGCAGCAAACGAACGGTTGCATGCCGTCCGCGCCACGCCGCCACGTGCAGCGCCATGCTTCGCTTCGCGGTGCCGAAGTATCCGTCGCCGGTCTCGTAGACCGCGGTGGCCGGGATGCCGAGATCGAGAAGGAGCGCTACGCCACCGGTGTTTCCGTTGCCCGCGAATTGCGCGAGGTACTCGCCGCCCTGCGCGATCAATCCGGCGACGACCGACGGCTCCGATCGCGCCAGCGAGATCGCGGACTCGCCGTCGTTCCGCGCGCAGGCGGCAAGCAGGCGGTCGGTGCCGGCGAGTTGGACGGAGAATCCGTGGCGCGCGAAGAGATCCAGTGCGTCGCCGCGACCCCGACGCGCGGCCAACTCGACGGCCGACACGCCGGTGCCCGCGGCCACGGCCGTCGGATCGCCCCCGTATTCGAGAAGAGCGGCGACGATCTCCAGCGAGTTGTCGCGCTGGATCGCTTGGTCCAGCGCGGTCTTCTTCCAGACGGTCACATGGTTCGGATCCGCGCCGTGTTCGAGTAGCCACCGTACGCCGTCCAGATCGTGCCAATCCGCCTTCCGAAGGAGCATCGTGGAAAGGTTGCCGGCAGTGACGCGGCCGGTTCCTACGATGAGTCTCAACGCCTCGTTCTCGGCCGTTTCCGGCGCGTGGTACGCGACCTCGCCGTCGTTGGGATCGGCTCCGCGCTCGAGCAGGAGCCGCGTGACGCCGGCGTGGTGGGCAACGCCCGCGGCGCCGTAGAGCGCGCTCTCGAATTCGGGCGAGGGTTGGTGATCGGACTCGATGAACCCCGTCTTCGCGCTCGCGCCGGCGTCGAGCAGCGCGGTCGCCGTCCGCACCAACGCATCGGAGCGCGACGGATCGAGCCGGAGAAATCTCGAGAAGCAGAGATGCGTCAACGCATCCCAGCCGAGCGGCGCGAACTTCGCGGTGGCATTCGCCGGGTCGGCGGCGAGGAAGCGCCGGACGGCGGCCTCATCCCCGAGAATCGCCGCGGCGTGAATCCCGGCTTCCGCAAGATCCGGATGCGCCGCGAGGATCGCCGTCGACCGATCGATGGGGCCGTGCCAGACGCTGGCCCGGATGAACTCCGCGAGGGTGGCTTCGAGGTCGTGCATGGAAGGCGAGGAGAGCGCGGGCGGAAGAATGGATGGGAACGAATCGTCGGCAAGTGGTGTCGTGGCCGGTTGCCCATGGCCCAACTTGCGTGGGTGACGGCGGCCCTGCCGTCACTGGGCCGGGATGTGGCACCGGGCCGGTGCCATCCACGGCATGGCTTCGATCCACCGTCTCACGACGTTGGCGTGGGTGGGGTTGTTCGCGAGCGGCATCATCGCGGGCCTCACGCACCGCGGCTAGCGCGCCCGTCCGAGGAAACTCCTCGCCGCGCATCGGCGCGCGCGCTTATACGGAGCGGGCCACCGTGAATCCCGCGTCCACAACCCTCGTTCCGCGCGTTCTGCGCGGGTTTGTCGTCGTCGCCGGGGCCTTGCTGGCGATGGCGATCCCTCGTTCGTCCGCGGAAGGATTCGTCCCGGCGGGACCCGTGCCGGCATCGGTGGACGAAGGCGAACTGCTGCTCGGCGAATTGAACTGCGTCGCGTGCCACCTGCCGGCCGCGGGCAACGCGGCCCGTTTCGCCGCGCGCGGCGCGCCCGTTCTCGGCGCGGGAGGCCTTCGCCTCGAACCCGAATGGATCCGCGCGTGGCTGGCGAATCCCGCGACGACCTAATCGGGCACCGCGATGCCCGACGCCCTGGGTACACTGGAAGGCGCCGCGCGCGCCGAGGCCGTCGACCAACTGACGCACTATCTCGTCTCGATCCAGCCGCAGGGCCCGCCGTCGTATCTCGGCGCGGACCTCGCGCGTGTCGCGATGGGCAAGGCCCGGTTCCACTCGCTGGGATGCGTCGCGTGCCACGTGCCAACGGAACGAGGCGAGGTTCCGGAGGAAGCGTGGAGGAAGGCGCGGGCGAACGGTTCGCCGCTCGTCGGTCTCGAACGGAAATATCCCGGCGGGGAACTCGTCGAATTCCTGAAGAACCCGGTCGCACATCGGCCGGGCGGACGGATGCCTTCCTTGAACCTCACGGACGCCGAGGCGATCGCGATCGCGACTTACCTCCTGGCGGACCAAGCGCCGGGACTGGGCGATCCGACGCGGCCGGCGGCCACGATTCCGGGATTGGCCTGGGAATACTTCGAAGGCTCGTTTCAAAACGTCGCGGCGCTGGACCCCGCGAAGGCCGTCGCCTCGGGCGAGGCGCCGGAACTCGGGACGGCGATGGCCAAGCGCGGCGGGAATTTCGGACTCAAGTTCACCGGCGCGATCATGGCCCCGAAGGACGGCGAGTACACTTTCTGGCTGAACAGCGACGACGGATCGACGCTGGACATCGATGGGACGCGGGTGGTGGACAACGACGGGATCCATGCGCCGCAGGTGCGTTCGGGCAAGGTCAAGCTGTCGCCCGGACCGCATAGCCTGGAGTTGCGATTCATCCAGGAAGGCGGCGGGTTCGAGTTCGACGCGAAGTGGGCGGG
>JANYDN010000344.1 GCA_025363585.1 Verrucomicrobiota bacterium
ACGTGCGGTAGGCCTGGATCGCCGCGGCCGGATCGCCCGTGGCCTCGGCGGACTCCGCGAGATGCCGGTAGGGCGGCGGGACGAGCGGGTTCACGGCGAGGAATCGTTCGGCGTTGAGCCGCACCTCGGGCCAATCGCGCCCGGCGGTCCCGAGTTCCATGAGCCGGAGATAGGCCTCCGTGGCCTCGCGGTCGCGCGCGGCGTACTCGACGAGCACGCGTTGCTCGGCGTTGGTCTCGCCGAGGGCGCGATGCGCCGCGGCGAGCATCGGATACGCGCTGTCGGCGCCGGTCTGCTCGGGGAAAAGCCGGACGAGACGTTCGAGGATCGGCTTGGCGTTGGTCCACTCCTTGTCGGCCATCGCGCGTTGGGACGTTTGGCGGAGGGCCCAGTAGTTGGTGGGATGCGCGCGGAGCCATTCGTCGAGTTTCTTCTCGCTGGCCGCGGTGGGTTCGGACGCCGGCGGCTTTTCCCAATCGAGCGCCGGGGCGAGGCCGCGCGCCTCGTTCGCGGCGAATTCCGCGAACGACTTCTCGAGGTCCTTCATCGGCGCGGTGCGCGCGGCGAGCGCGGCGTTGATGTCGACGCCGTCGCGCAGGTCGCGGAGCACGGCCTTGAGCGACTCGATGCCGTGGCGGCGGATGATGTGGTCGACGACGAGGCAGGATTCGAAATACGCGAACTGGAGGTGGAACGGCGACTTGGGCGTGAGGAACGCGCTGCTGAGATGCGAGATGGGGACGAGTTCGCCGCCGAGGATCATGGTGCGGTAGCGCGGCGACATGCGTTGGCCCCACGCGGGATTTGCCTCGAGTTCCTCATGAACCGAGATGCCCTCGCTCAGCCAACGCGGCATGCGATTGGCGGTGAGTTGGAGCGTGATGACGTGCGTGAACTCGTGCCAGAGCACGGCTTCCCAGTTGGAATCGCGCCCGTGCGTGGCCGCGGGCCCGTTGGCGGTCACGACGCGCCCGAAGCAGACGCCGAGGAATCCCGGGTTCTCCGGCATTCCGAAGGTCCGGACGCCGAAGTCTTTTTGCTCCGCGAAAATCTCCACGAGGGTCGGGGCCTTGGGCTCGATCCCGTACTTGACCGAAAGGGATGCGCGCGCCCGCTCGAGCAATTCGAGGACACGCGGCCCGTAGACCTCGGCCTCGTGCGACGACAAACGCACGACGAAGTGGGCGTTGGTCAGCGTTGTGTACCGGCGCATCGTGTCGTTGAGCGTGACGAGATTGTAGGCCGAGACGTCGTAGCCGTCTCGGTCGTGGACCTCGCGCGCGAGCCTCCAGCCCTCGTCCTCGTCGCCCAACCGCAACAGGTCGCTCGCGAGTTGCGCCTTGGCCGGAAGATACTCCGGATCGGCGGCCAACGACTGGCGTTGGTGCGCGGCGCCTTCCGCGAAGCGGTATTTCTGCGAGAGCTTGAGGCCGATGAGATGGTCGACGCGCGGATTGGTGGTCCAAAGGTGGAATGCGTTCGTCCGTGCGGAGGCCTCGGCCGCCGCGTCGTTGCGCAGGTGCGCGAGCACGGCGCGGTAGCACCAGGCGTCGGCGTTCCATGGGTTCACCTTGCCGATCTCGTCCAAGAGTTTGGTCGCCTCGGCGTAGTCCTCGGCGTCGATGCGGTGGTCGGCGAGGAGCAGCATGCTCGGGACGTGGCGCCCGTTGATGCGCAGCGCGGACTCGAGCGACTCGACGAGCACGGCGCGGTCGCCGTCGACGTGGGCGCGGGCCATCCCGAAGTGGAGGTCGGGATCGTCCGAATGTTTCTTCAACCCTTCCCCGAAGGCGCGGGCGGCGAGGTCGGCGTCGTGTTTCTCCAGGGCGAGTTCGCCGCGGGCGAGATAGGTCTCGACCAGGTCGGGATCGGCCAGGCGGGCCGGCTCGAGGACGCGGTCGAGGACGATCTTGGGATCGGCGCCGAGACGCAGCGCGGAGCGGGCGAGGGCGACGAGGCTGCGGGGATCGCGGTAGCTGCCGCCTTGGTTCGAGACGAGCGAGCGGATCTCGTCGAGGTACTCGACGGCTTGGTTGGTGTCGCCTGCGGCGAAGCAGGCCTCGCGGCCCAGCCAGCGGAGCCGCAGGCTGCGTGGATTGTGGGCGACGCCGTTGGTGAGCGCGGAGCGGGCCTCGGGGTAACGCCCGACCGTGAACAAGCCTTGGCCGAGGATCATCGACCACTCTTCCGAGCCCGGTTCCGCCTGGATGGCTTGGTGGGCGGCCTCGATGGCTTTTTCGTAATCGCCCGTGCGGAGCATCGCGCGGGCGGCGGAAGGTTCCGCGGCGGGGAGCGCGAATCCAAACAACACCTGGAAGCCGACGAAACAAGCGAGCCACGCCCGCGAGAAGGGCGCGCGTGACGATGACTCCTTCGCCCGGTGATCCGGGTGGATCCGGACCGGGTGGTGGGTGGTCGGAGTCATCGGTGAACCCTTGGCTTGGGACGACGCGAACTCAAGCCGGCGGGCATGAAAAAAGAGACTCGCGGGAACGGCTTAGGTTACGGCGCGAGTTTCCAAATCCCGTCGTGGAAATCCGTGGTTGTGGCGGACGGGAAAGAGTGGCAACCAGCGGGATGCATTCCGCGGCCGAGGAGCACCTGAAACGCGTGGACCGAAAGCTTGCGAAAGTGATCGAGCGGGCGGGGCCGTGCACGCTGAAGCCGGAAGGCCGTCGGACGCCGTTCCAGTCATTGGTCCGTGCCGTCGCGCACCAGCAACTCAACGGCACCGCGGCCGAAACCATCCTGCGGCGATTCATCGCGCTGTTTCCCGGACGCCGTTTCCCGAAGCCCGAGGATCTGGACGCGGTGACCGACGTCCAGCTTCGTGCCGCGGGTTTTTCGGGTTCGAAGATCGCGGCGATCCGCGACATCGCGGCGAAGAGCCGGTCGGGAGTGATCCCGACGCTGCGGGTGATCCGCGGGTTGGAAGACGACGCGATCGTGGAGCGATTGACGGAGGCGCGCGGCGTGGGGCGCTGGACCGTCGAGATGCTGCTGATGTTCACGCTCGGCCGTCCCGACGTGTTGCCCGCCGATGATTTCGGCGTGCGCCACGGTTTCCAGATCCTTCACGGACTCGACGAGATGCCGAAGGCGAAGGCGTTGCTGGAATTCGGCGAACGCTGGCGGCCGCACCGGACGGTGGCCGCTTGGTACCTGTGGCGGGCAGTCGACCTCAAGCGGGCCGCGGCGAAGAAGTAAGGGTCAGTCCGGGTAGCCGTCCGGATGGAGGACGTGCCAGTTCCAGGCGGTCGAGACGATGTCCTCCAGCCTGGCAAAGCGCGGCTTCCAACCGAGTTCGTCGAGGGCTTTCCCCGCGGCGGCGACGAGGCGGGGGGGATCGCCCGCGCGCCGCGGCTTGGCGATCGTCGGGATGCTCTTCCCGGAAACCTTCTCGCAAACCTCGATCACCTGGCGCACCGAGAATCCCTCGCCGTTGCCGAGGTTGAAGAAGCCGGACTTCGACGGGTCGAGCGCCAGTATGTGCGCCTGCGCAAGGTCCGCGATGTGGATGTAGTCGCGGATGCACGTGCCGTCGGGCGTCGGGTAATCGGTCCCGAAAACATCGCAGTGGGTTTTCCGGCCCATGGCGACGGCGAGGACGTTGGGGATCAGGTGCGTCTCGATCCGGTGGTGCTCGCCGAATTGGCGGCTCGCGCCCGCGGCGTTGAAATAACGGAACGCGACGAAGTCGAGGCCATGGATCTCGCGGTACCAGCGCAGGACCTTTTCGAACATCAGCTTCGATTCGCCGTACGGATTGATCGGGCGCTGCGGGAGCGACTCGTCCATCGGGACGCGCTCGGGCGGGCCGTAGGTGGCGCAGGTTGAACTGAAGACGAATTTCCGCGTGCCGGCGGCGACCGCCGCGTCGAGGAGGTTGGTCGCGGACGCGACGTTGTTGCGGAAATATTTCGACGGGTCGGTCATCGACTCGCCGACGAGCGCGCTGGCGGCGAAGTGAATGACGGCGTCCGGGCGGATGCGGGCGAGGGTCTCGTGGATGAATGCGCGGTCCGCGAAATCCCCGTGGACGAACGCCGCGCGGCGATCCACGGCGGAGCGGTGTCCCTCGGAGAGATTGTCGAAAACGGTGACGGCGTGGCCGGCGTCGAGCAGTTCCTCGACGCAGACGGAGCCGATGTATCCGGCGCCGCCGGTGACAAAAACGTTCATGGGTGGGGGAAAGGGAAGCGGTCGGAACGCGAACGGTCATTTCGTCCCGGGCGCCATCCAGACGGGTCGCGGGGCCTGGTTGGTGGGGGCGACGAACGGGTTCGCCGCGGCGCGGATGAATCCGTCCAACTTCCCGACGACGTCGGCATGCGCGGCCGCGACGTTGTTGGTTTCGCCGGGGTCGACGGAAAGTTCGTACAACTCGAGCGGTTGTCCGGGCCCAAGTCGGACGCCCTTCCATCCGTCGGCGAGCACGGCTTGGCCGTAGAGCTTCTCGTGGACTTCCCAATAAAGGTATTCGTGCGGCTTGGCCATGGGTTGGCCGCGGAGGAGCTGGGCGAACGAGACGCCGTCGAGGTCCTTGGGATACGGCGCGCGCGCGATCTCGGCGAGGGTGGGGAGGAAATCCCAGAAGGCAACGGGCGTGGCGTTGGTGGTGCCGGGGGCAATCTTGCCGGGCGCCCACGCGACGAGCGGCACGCGGATGCCGCCTTCGTAGAGATCCCGCTTGATGCCGCGGAACGGGCCACTGCTGCGGTGGAACGAGGGGTCGACGCCGGACTCGGCGTGGGGTCCGTTGTCGCTGGTGAAGAGGACGAGCGTGTCGCGCTCGAGTTGGCGCGTCCGCAACGCGTCGAGGACCTTGCCGACCATGTCGTCGAGGCGGGAAATCATCTCGGCCTTGCCGCGTTCGGGCAGCGGCCACGGCTCGGCGGCGTAGCGGCCGGGGCCCGGATGTTCCATTCCGTTCGTCCCGCGTTCGTTGTTGGCGTGCGGAAGCGTGGGGGCGAGGTAGAGGAAGAACGGCTTCTCCACGGAAATGCGGATCGCGTTGGTGGCCCCGATGGTGAACAGGTCGGGCGCATATTCGCCGCGTCCGCCATTCGCGGAGGCCTGGAGGTCGAAGGCCTCGCCGTTCCGCCAGAGACGCGGCGGAAAATAGTTGTGGGCATCGAGTTGCTCGAGGAACCCGAGGAATTCATCGAAGCCCTGGCGATTCGGATGCCCGGTGGTGCCTTCCCAACCCATGGCCCATTTGCCGATCGCGAAGGTCTTGTACCCAACCGCGCGGAGGGTCTCGGCGATGGTGACGTCGTCGGGAACCAGCGGGACCTGGACGTTGCTCCGGATGCGTCCATGGCCGGAGTGGCGGCCGGTCATCAGCGCGCAACGGCTCGGGGCGCACACGGTGGTGCCCGCGTAGGCCGCGGTGAACTTCATTCCCTCGCGCGCCATGCGGTCGATGTTCGGCGTCCGGATGCGATCCTGGCCGTAGGCACCGACGTCGCCCCAGCCGAGATCGTCGGCGACGATGAGGACGATGTTGGGGCGGGGATTGGCGCGACGACGCTGGATCGAGGCGGGGATCCCGGACTGCTGGGCCAGCAACGAGGCGGTGAAGACGGCGAACAGCGCCAGGACGATGGCGACGCGCGGGCGGGACGACCTCATGGGAGCGTGGTTCAGGCGAGGTAGGGAATGGTGAGCGGGCCCTGCGGCAGGACCGCGACACGGGCGGAGGGACCGCGTCGGGCGAGTTCGTCGCGGACCAACGCGGCGATGTCGGGGCACGGCTCGAGGTGCGCGGCGCGCAGGACGTCGTCGGGCAGGGAAGACCGGACCAGGACCCGCGCGCGGCGCTGGATGAGGGCCTGGATCTGGGCCTGCCATTGCTCCGGGCGCACGAAGCCGGGAGTGGCGAGCATGGCGAGGATCTCCTCGGGCGTCGCGGCCTCGCGCAGGAGTTTGTCGAGCGGGCTTCCGGCGGGCACGCCCTCGCGGCATTCCGCGGCGAGGACCAACGTGCCGCCGTCGCGGATGATCCGCGCCCCGGCACTCATTCCCTTCACCCCTTGGTAAAGATTCTGGTCGAGCGGATATCCCGAGTTGGTGGTGACGACGACGTCGAAGGGATGGTCGACCCGCTGCATGGCGGCGGTGCGCACGAAATCGCGTCCGGCACGATGGGCGGCGACGAGATCGCCGGCAAACACGCCGGTGATGGCCTTGTCCTCGTTGAGGGTGACGTTGATGAGGAAGCTGGGGCCGACGCGGAGGGTGATCTCGAGCAGTTCCTCCCAGAGCGGGTTGCCCTCGCAGATCCCGAAGGTCGCGCGGGGGTCGCCGATGTTGTGCGCGCCGTGGTTGCTCATGACGGTCTCGACGTGCGCGACCCCCGGCATGATGCCCTTGGGTCCGCCGCTGAAGCCGGCGAAGAAATGGGGCTCGATGAAACCGGTGACGATGCGGACGTCGGCCTCGGCGCAATGGCGGTTGATGAGCGCGGGAACGCCGCCGCGGGTGGTGCCGAACGCGACGCAGGCGTCGTGGTTCTCGGGTTCGTGGTTGAGGACGCGATACTCCGCGACGACTTGCGGCGTGAGCATCGACTCGAGCTCCGCGCGGGTATTGGGACGGTGCGTGCCGAGTTGGTTGAGCAGCGTGACCTGGCTTTTGGCGACTCCCTTCGACTCGAGGTAGGCGAGAAGCCAGGGAATGATGCGTTCGTTGGGCGTGGCCCGCGTGATGTCGGTGAAGAGGATGCAGACTTTCGCGCCGGGCTTGATCCAAAGCGGCAGGGCCGGCGCGCCGACGGGATGATCCAGCGCGCGCACGAAGTCGCCGCGTTCGTCCGCCAATCCGGGGCGATTCGAGGGTTGGATGACGGTCGTGCGATCGTCGGGGAAATCGACGTCGAGATGTCCTTGGCCGTAGGCGAGCGAAACCTTCATGTCAGCGGTGGCGGCGGAAACTACGGTGCCATGAACGCGGGGGGAAGCGGGGAGTGCGCGGGAAGGGCGACCGATCCGTGCATGTCTCGAAGGGTTCCACCGGGAAGGCACGGATTGGCCCCACTGACCACTCCACACTGACTACTGAATACTCTTCCCCGCGACTTTCTGCCGTGCCACCCATCGCTGGGCATCGGCGTTGCCGCGCTCCGCGGAGAGCCGGTAGAGACGGCCGGCCTCGGCGGGGTCCTTGGCCACCCCGAGTCCCTCCTCGTGGCGTTTGGCGAGATCATAGGGGGCGTCGGCCGAGCCATCCTCGGTGCGTTGGCGGAGGTGTTCCACCACGCGCTTGTCCGACCCAACGGAATTCTCCCGGTTCATTTTCTCCTGCTGGGCCGCGACGTTCACCGCCGCCTCGTGTTGGGCTTGGACGGTGGCGCGCGAGGTCGCGGGATCCACGACGGGAACCGGTGTCGGGACGGCGACCGTTTTGGTCACCACTTTGGTTTGGACCGGGTGCCGCGCACGGACGGGATAGCGGGCGGCATCGGCGTGGGGGAGGGCGACGAGGGTCGCGACGAGGATCAAGGATTTAGGGCAGCGCATGGCCATGGCTTTCTTGCGGTCCCACCCGCGTCCGGTACGCGCCGACAATGAAGGAGACCAGGGACGCCTGCAAATCGGACTTTGGCCGCGCGGCGGGGCAGGGCGCATCCGGACACTGCTCCCGAAAAGTCTGGGGCTGCCATCGACCCACCGAAATCGATGAAGTGGGACCGAGCGAAACTCCCTCACGTTGTTGCCATCAATTCCGAAACCTCCTCGGCGGGCGCCCCGACTTTTCGTGTGGTTCGTGTATTTCGTGGATGCAAATTCCACGGGCCTGCCCGGCTTGCATCAAGTTGGGTGGGTGAACCACGAAACACACGAAACACACGAAAAGCTTGGGAAAGGAGATTCGATGGGTTGCCGGGGATGCTTTGAAAGGGTCTCGCGTTCCCGAGCGGGCGCGTCCGCAAACCGCTCCCCGAAAATGCCGGTCCCTCCGACGAACAAACCGAAATCGGTTTTGTAGGACCGCGCGAACCACCCCGAATTCACTGGCGCGGCCACCGTTCACCCGGAACCCAGCGCAAAGGCGCCTTCTTCAACGATTTTGAATCGGGGGGCAGTGTCAAGATGCGCCCGGCGGGGGACGTGTTCTCTCGCGAATGCGTCCGCAAGGAATGGCATCGCGCCTGCGTCCATCGCAATCCGGAGACGCGGGTGCGTCGTCCGGATGTCACGATTCTGGGTTGTACCGCCCGTCCCGGGTTTTCCTGGGGCGGGCGTTTTGTTTGCGGAGAACGCCGGGTCCGGCAAGAGCGTTCCGGCCGGCGGGCGTTGGTCAGGGACCGACGACCATTTTCGCGGCCTGCATGAGGCAATACCCGGCCACCGCCGTGACGGGCAGGGTCAGGACCCAGGCCCACAGGATGCGTTCTACGACGCTGAAATTGAGCGCGCTGAATCGCTTCGCACAGCCCACGCCCATGATGCTGGTGGTAATGGCGTGGGTGGTCGAGACGGGCATGCCGAAGTGCGCGGCGGTCATCAGGACGGTGGCGGCGGTGGCTTCGGCGGCGAATCCATGGACGGGTTGGAGCTTCACCATTTTTTGGCCCATCGTCTTGATGATGCGCCATCCGCCCGCGGCGGTGCCCATGGCCATCGTCAAGGCGCACACGAGTTTGATCCAGACCTTGATGCCCTCGGCATCCGAGGCGGCCTTGAGATTCTCGACCGCCGCCGTGGTGTCTGCGGGACCCGTGGCGTGCCCAAGGTTCAGGAGGGCTAGATTGAGCCGGGCCTCGGGAATTCCGAGTTTCGCGGCGGTCTCCCAGAGCGCGCGGGCCTTGGCCTCGTCTTTGGGAACGCCCTTGCCCTCGGCATGGGCGACACCGAGACGGACGAGCGCGGAGCCGCTGCCGGCGTCGGCGCGTTGCCCAAGCCACGCGATGGTCTCGGTGGAGTTGGTCGGCATGCCGGTGATTTTCGTCGAGGCAAAGGCGCGGCCGTTGATGGGCTTGTTGGTCGCCGCGGCGTCGCGGAGATAAGCTTGGGCGGGATCGGTCCCGGCGGGATCGAGCAGGGTGGCGAGCGCTTTTTGGGCCTGTGGTTCGTTGGCCTTGGCCGCTTTCGCAAGCCACTCGCGGGCTCCCGTGGCGTTGCCGTCGGCGAGAAGTCGGCGACCGAGCAGCGACATCGCCTCGACGTTCTTTCCGGCCGCGGCGCGTTCGAGCAGCGAGATGCCGGCCTTGGGATCGGACAGCGGTCCGTCGGCGAGGTAGATTTCGCCCAGCCGGGTCTGCGCGGTGTAGACGGCGGAGCTGGCCTCGGGTTGGTAGAGGAAGTGTGCCCAGGTGGGCAATCGGTCGAGGGTGCCGGCGGTGGTGGCGGCGGCGAGGGTCAGCGCGATGATGCCCATGGTTTTTTGGGCGTCATTGGATCCGTGACTGAAACCCATGTAGGCGGCGCTGAGCAACTGGGCCTTGCCGAAGGTCGTCGAAACCCATTTCGGCTTCCAGTTCCTGAGCACGATGTACAGGAACGCCATCAGGAAGAGGCCGATGAAGAACCCGAGCAGGGGCGATATGACCATGGGCACCACCACCTTTGGCAGCAGGCCGTCGTACTTGTACCACGGGACACCTTCCTTCGCCTTGTACCAGATCAGCGCGCTCCACTGTCCGTTCGCCGACGCGAGGGTGGCCCCGCAAAGGCCGCCGATGAGGGCGTGGCTGGAACTGGACGGAAGGCCGAACCACCACGTGAGCAGGTTCCAGATCACGGCGCCGAGCAGGGCGCAGATGATGGTGGTGGTGGTGGCGAACTTCACGTCGACCAAGCCGGCTGAAATGGTTTTGGCGACGGCGGTGCCCGCCAGCGCGCCGATCAGGTTGGTGACGGCGGCGAGCATGATCGCCTTCCGCGGCGACAACACTTTCGTCGAGACGACGGTGGCGATGGAATTGGCGGTGTCGTGGAACCCGTTGATGTATTCGAACACCAGAGCGACCAACACGACGGCGATCAGGAGAGCCATGGCGGGGAGTGTTGCCGGGCCTCAGGAGTTCTTGAGCACGATGTGGAAGAGGACGTTGCCGGCGTCGCGGCAGCGGTCGATGACCTTCTCAAGGAGGTCGTAAAGGTCCTTCAGCGCGATGACGCTGACGGGATCCTTGTGGCCGTTGTAGAGATCGCGCAGCAGCTCGACCATGAGCTTGTCGGCCTCGCCCTCGAGGTATTGGAGACGGTCGTTCTGTTCCTTGACCTTCTCGAGGTCGGGGGAATTCCGCAGCCCGCGGGTCATGGTGAGGACGATCTCGGCGGCCTTTTCCAGAAGCTCGGCCTGTCGGGAGAAATCGGTCCGACGCACGCGTTCGGGGCACAGGATGAGCCGCTCGCCGAATTTCTCGAGGGTCTTCGGGATCTTGTAGAGCGAGGTGGAGAGCGCCTCGATGTCCTCGCGTTCCAGCGGGGTCACGAACGTGGTGGTGAGGCGTTCGCTGAGTTCCTCCGTGATCCGTTTGTCCTTTTTCCGGAGGAGGGCGAAGTCGTCAAGCGCGCCGGCACCGGGCGCGGCGAGGAGTTTCACGAGGACCTGGACACTCTCCCGGGCTTCGTCGGCGCTCTTCTCGAGAAGGTCGAAGAACACCTGGTCGCCACCGATCAGTTTTTGCAGCGAAAACATGGCAGGGTGGGTTTTGCACGGCCGGGCCGACGGCGCGATGGCGGGAATGTTACGATTGCGTGACGCAAGGCCCATGTCCGGTCTCCCAAGCTCGCGGCTGGCACCGACCTACGTGTCCGGTGCAGCCTTGTCCCGGCGCCCCGCGCCCTTGCCTCCATGATCCGGGTACTCGTCGTCAGCGACATCCATCACGCGTGCGCGGCGGAGCGCGCCCGCGCGGGTTTCGAGGAGCGCGCCGCTCCGGGTCCGGTGTCGCGGAGATTGCTGCGCGCGTACCGGCGATACGTCTGGCTGGACGATCCCATGGCGCACAACCACCGGCTTCCGGAAATCGTGAGTCGCGAGCCGAATCCGGACCTCGTGGTGGGGAACGGCGATTTCACGTTGGACACCGCGTTCGTGGGAATCTCCGACGACGCGGCGTTTCAAAGCGCCCGCGAAAGCCTGGGATTGCTCCGCAAGACGTACGGGGAACGGCTTCTCGCCAACGCGGGCGACCATGAACTCGGGAAGAAGAGCTTCGTGGGCGGCGCCGGCGGATTGAGGCGCGCGAGTCTCGTGCGATGCGAAGCAGACCTGGGGATCCCGGTGGTCTGGAGCCGGCCCGTGGGGCGATGGCATTTCGTCGGCGTTGCGTCGACGGTCGCTGCTTGGCCGATGTACGAAGGCGAAACGCCGGAGAACGAACGGGAATGGTGGCGCGGGCGCCATGCGGAATGTCACCGGGACTTGGAGGCGACGTTCGCGGCGATTCCGATCGCCGCTCCCATCGTGTTCTTCTGTCATGACCCGTCGGCACTGCCGTACGTGAGAAAGCTGCCCGCGATCGCCGCGCGGCTTCCCGACATCCGCGCGACGATCATCGGCCACCTCCACACGCCGTTGGTATTGGCCGTGGCGCGGGCCCTTGCCGGGTGTCCGTCGATCGGTTGGCTCGGCAATTCCGTGCGACGCTATACATCGGCATTGGGAAAGGCCGCGTGCTGGAAGGAGTTTCGGGTCGTGCTGTGCCCTTCGCCCGCGGGCATCCAACTGCTCAAGGACGGTGGCTACCTGACGATGGCGTTCGACGAGACGGCCACGGGCGCCATTGAGATCCAACGGCATCGACTTCCGTGGTGACCCAGATCAATGCATGGGGGCGGCTTGGGCCGCGTCGCGCAATGCCGCGTCTAGGCGTGCTCCCGTGACCTGCTGGACGCTTCCATCTCCGAGCAACATCGCCGCGGTCCCATCCGCGAATCGCACTCCCATCAGGATATTCTGCGGGTTCTGCTCGCTGGCATCCGTGTGGAACGTGACTTCGATTTCGGAAATTCCGTTCGTGAATTCCGCGAGCAGATAGCCGTCGGCGACCAGTTGGGCCGGCGTGATCGTCCTGGGCACGGGACGTCCTTTCCCTCGGCAATCCCGTGCGAAACGCGTGGCGGCCACGCTCACGCGTTGGAGGTAGTCCGAAGGCAAGTCCCCGGGCAAATGCCGGAATGTCGAAATCACGTTCGCGACGACGAACGCGAGGATCAATGCGGTTGCTCCGAGGAGAACGAGGGTTCGGGAAGTTCGCATGACGGGGCGGGGAGACGCCCGATGTTTGCAAGAAACATACCGTCTGGGGCGCGCCTGCGGGGCTTTCATCGATTCCGGAGGAAAAGATGGCGGGAGTGGCGGGACTCGAACCCGTAACCTCTGCCGTGACAGGGCAGCGCTCTGACCAATTGAGCTACACCCCCGCGGGCGGCGCGCTTTTTAGCCTCCGTGGCCGTGGGGTCAACGTCTTTCTCCAAAACGCGCGAAAAAAAATCGATTCGGGCCGCAGACGCCAAGGAGGTGGGGGTGGGGAACCCCGCTGAAGAAACGTGCCACGGCCCGAATCGAGTCGAGGATAGGAACGCGAGCCGCGATGTCAATGCGCGGGACGGCCATCTCGCCCCGATTTTATCGGACCGTTCGCCCGCCGTCCGCGTCGCGTTCCACAAGTCGCTCGGAGTCGATGGACTCGAGGATCGCGCAGAGGTTTTCCAGACGCGGCGTCGCGACGCCCGCCATCCGCGCGCGTCGCAGCGGTTCCAGGAACAGGCTTTCGAGTTCCAGAGGCCTGCCCGCGGAGTGGTCGACCAATGTCGACGCAAGGTACGATCCCATCTCCCGCGTCCGTCCGATATGCGCGTCCGCCTCGTCGGGCGCGATCGGATGGCCGAGCGCGCGTGCGGTCGCGATGACCTCGTGCATCAGCCCGAGGACTTCCACGAGCCAATCGGGCGAACCGATGAGCACGTCCGAAGGCACGCAGGGACCGGCATGGGTTCCCGGCGCGACCCGGCCCGTCCGGACGGCGTCGATCCCGAGCGAACCCGCGACGCCGAGGCCGTTGAACGGGATGTTCCAGATGAGTTTGTTCCAATGCGCGAGATCGAGGTCGTCGGTCGCGTCGCACGGAACGCCGGCATCGCGGAACGTTGCCGCGATCGCGGCGGTGCGGGTCCGGACGGGTCCGGAAAATTCACCGAGCAGGATCCGGCCGTGGGCGAGGTGCCGGATCACGCCCGGAGCGATTCGATTGATACACACGAAGCACAATCCGCCGAGAATTTGCCGGGGATCGAAAAGGCGGGCGAGTGCGTCCTCGTTGCCCAGACCGTTCTGCAGCGTGAGGACCGCGGTCCCTGGTCCGACCAGAGGGGGCAGTAGTCGGGCGAACTCGGCGTTCGCGGTGGTCTTGAGACCGATGACCACGAGTTCGACGATCCCGATTTCCGCGGGGTCGCGGGCGACGCATGGACGGGCGACGAAATCGCCGGCGGACGAGAGGATGCGGACACCGTTGGCGCGGACGGCGTCGAAGTCGGAGCGCAGTAGAAAATGGACGGCGTGGCCCGCCCGGGCGAGGCATGCGCCGTAATAGGAGCCGAGCGCGCCGCATCCGACGATCGCGATGGTCATGGCGGACAGGGAGAAGCCGGGGGACAAAAAAACGGCACTCCTTGGAGGGAGTGCCGTCTCGAGGGAACGGTCGGTTACTTGGTACCGAGGATCGCTTCCTTGGCGGCCTTCGCCACGCGGAACTTAACGACCTTCTTGGCCGGGATCTTGATCTCGGCGCCGGTCGCGGGGTTACGGCCGATGCGGGCCTTGCGGTTCACGAGCACCAGCTTGCCGAGGCCGGGGAGGGTGAACGTGTTCTTTGCGTGTTTGTAAGCGAGGGCGGCGAGGATCTCGAGGATCTCGGCGGCCTTCTTCTTCGGGAGCTCAGCCTGCTCGGCAATAGCGGCGGCCAGTTGGGATTTGGTGAGTGCTTTGGCCATGATGGTAACGTGGATTAATTTTGTGAGTTGCTGTTGGACAGCGGTGCCAACTGCGCCGGATTCAAACAATGCAACCCCGTCCCGCAAGAAAAAACTTCGAAAGCCGCCGGATTCCCGCGTTTTCGCGTCCGAAATGCCCTTCCAGCCCTGCGCGCCTTGCTTTTCGACCGCATCCACACACCATCGCGGCGTGGCCGACCATCGGACAATCCTCAGCGATCTGCGGTACGACATCGTGCGCGAGATCTACGAGGGCGGCATGGGAATCGTGTACGAGGCCCACCAGCGCGGCGCGTGCGGTTTCGTGAAACGGGTCGCGATCAAGGTCGTGCGGGAGCGCCTGGCGGCGAACACCGAGTTCTCCGAAAACTTCATCGGCGAGGCAAAACTCGTCGCCGACCTCATCCACACCAACATCGTCCAGACCTACCATCTGGGCGAGACCAGCGGCGTGTGTTTCATCTGCATGGAGTTGATCCGCGGCGTGAATCTCGAGCAGTTCCACGACCGTCTCCTCGCCAACGGGAAAAAACTTCCCGTCGAACTCGCCGTGTTCATCGTGTCGCGCGTCGCCCGTGGCCTCGCGTACGCCCACGCGAAAACCGGCGCGGACGGAAATCTCCTCGGCATCGTCCACCGCGACGTCAGCCCGAAGAACGTCATGATTGCCTTCGAGGGCGACGTGAAACTCACCGACTTCGGCATCGCGAAGGCGCGCGGCTTCCTGACCGACAAGGAAGGCGAGGAGGTCGCCGGCAAACCCGAGTACATGAGTCCGGAACAGGCGGACTTCCAGGTCACCGACAAACGCTCGGATATTTTTTCCGCCGGCGTCGTCCTCTCGTGGTTGCTGTGCGGGCGCAACGTGTTCAAGGGCGCGACCGCCGAGGAATCGCGGCAGCGGATCGTCGATTGCGTGGTGCCGGATTTCAGCGGGTTGAATCCGGAGATCGAGCCCCGGCTCGCCCAGTTGCTCCGCAAGGCGATGGCCAAGGATCCCGCGGCCCGGTTCCAGACGGCCGACGAGTTCCTCTACGAGCTCGAGTATTTCATCTACCACAAGGGCTACGGCCCCACGAACGAGACCCTTGGGAAGTTCATCCGGGAATTGTTCGCGGAGACGTTGGCACCCAAGCCGGACGCGTCCAAGGGCGGAACGATGAAGATGGCGAAGACCGCCGCGCCAACCGCCGCCGACTCCACCGTGAAGACACCGCGGAAGCCGCGCGGCGCCAGTTTGCTAGACCAGATCAAGAAAAAGCTCCGATGAGCCGAACCAAGCCCCGAACCCGCGAGACCACGCTCGGTCTCCTCCAGCACGCCTGCTCGCCCGACCCGCGGGAGAACCTCGACACCGCGATCCGTGCCGCCGACCGCGCCGCGCGCGACGGCGCCAAAATCATCTGCACCCAGGAATTGTTCCGGTCGCAGTACTTCTGCCAATCCGAGGACCACGCGAATTTCGACCTCGCCGAATCCATCCCGGGTCCGAGCACCGAGGCGTTCCAAAAGCTTGCCCGGCGGCGCAAGGTGGTCGTCGTTGCATCCCTCTTCGAGAAACGCGCCGAGGGGCTGTACCACAACACGGCGGTGGTCATCGACGCCGACGGGTCGGTGCTGGGCATCTACCGGAAGATGCACATTCCCGACGACCCGCTTTACTACGAGAAATTCTATTTCACGCCGGGCGACACGGGATTTCGTTCGTGGGACACGCGCCATGGCCGCATCGGCGTGCTCGTGTGCTGGGACCAATGGTATCCGGAGGCCGCGCGGCTCACCGCGATGAGCGGCGCGGAAATCATTTTCTACCCGACCGCCATCGGGTGGCATCCGTCGGAGAAAGCCGAATACGGTGCGAACCAGCACGGCGCGTGGGAAACGATCCAGCGATCGCACGCGGTGGCGAACGGTTGCTTCGTCGCGGCCGTCAACCGCATCGGAAGCGAGCGGCCCGTCGGCGGCGACGGCATCGAGTTCTGGGGACAGAGCTTCGTGGCCGGCACCAGCGGCCAGATCCTCGCCAAGGCCAGCGTCGACAAACCCGAGAACCTCATCGTCGCGGTCGATCTCGCCAAGGTCGGCGTGACGCGCACGCACTGGCCCTTCCTCCGCGACCGCCGGATCGACGCGTACTCGGACCTGACGCGCCGCTACGTGGACTAAACGCCGTGGTCCGTGGCAGCGATCGTAGGATCGCGAAGTCCGCGTGGCAGCGATCGTGAGATCGCGGATTCCTCCGCGGACCGCGCCCCCCCGGGTTCCCGAACCGCCCTCAACCCGGCGGGAGCGCGGTGACCGCGTGGTCGATCCGGGCGAGGCTCTTCGCGCGGCCGAGCACGGCGAGCAGATGGTAGAGGCTCGGCCCGACCATCGATCCGGTGGTGGCGACGCGGCAGGGTTGGGTGAGCGCGCCGGCTTTCACGCCGAGTTCCGCGGCGACTCCCTTCAACGCGGCTTCGAGCGAAACGGCATCGAACGCCGGCGCCGCCGCGAACGCTTCCCGCAACCTGGCGAGCGGCGCGCGCGCCGCGGCCGTCAGGGCCTTGGCTTTCGCCTCGGCGTCCATCGGCACGCCATCGTCGGGCGCGAAGTAGAACGCGACGAATGGCGGCAGGTCGCGGAACAGCTTGCCCTTCTCGCGGGCCGTCTCGAGGGCCGCGTCCACGAATCCGGACGGACACGCGGCAGGGTCGATGCCGGCCTTCGCAAGAAACTCGCGGCCGGTCGCCGCGAAACGGGCGGGCTCCATGACGCGCGTGTGCTCGAAATGGATCGCCTCGAGTTTCTTCGAATCGAATTTCGCCGGGCTGCGGTTCACGCGGTCGAGATCGAACCGCGAGACCAATTCGGCCACCGACAGGACTTCCTTGCCGTCCGCGGGCGACCAACCGAGCAACGCGAGGTAGTTGAGGACGGCGGTCGGGTTGAAGCCATCGTCCATGTAGTTCGTGATCACCGCGCCGCGGTCGCGCTTGCTCATCTTCGAACCGTCCGGGTTCAGGATCAGCGGGATGTGGCCGTAGCGGGGCGCGGCAACGCCGAAGGCACGAAACAGCGCGAGGTGTTTCGCGGTGTTGCTCAGGTGGTCCTCGCCGCGGATGACGTGGGTGATCCCCATCTCGAGATCGTCGACGACGTTCACCAGATGGAACACCGGTTGGCCGTCGCCGCGCACCAGTACCCAGTCGGGATCCAGTTGCTCGCGGTCCGTCAACTCGCGCCGGACGTCGCCGACGATGATGTCCGGAATCACGATCGCCTCGCGGTCCATGCGGAACCAGACCGCGCCGTCGCGGTCGTAGGCCAACCCGCGGTCGCGGAGCTCGGCCACGCGGCGCAGATAGAGTTCGTTGCGACGGCTTTGGAAGTAGGGCCCGCGATCCCCGCGATCCGGAGCCCGGGTGTCGCCCGAGGTCGGGCCCTCGTCCCAATCGAGTCCGAGCCAGCGCATGCCCTGGAGGATCACGTCGATGGCCGCCTGGGAGTTGCGGGCGGTGTCGGTGTCCTCGATGCGCAGGATGAACGTCCCGCCGTGGTGGCGGGCATAAAGCCAGTTGAAGAGCGCGGTGCGGGCACCCCCGATGTGGAGGTAGCCGGTGGGCGACGGGGCGAAACGGACGCGGACGTTCGACGACATTGGCGCGGACGTTAGGGAATGGCCGGCGGTCGGTGAAGCCGGAAGGAGATTCAAGACGCGGGCGCGGGACGGATTGAAAAAACCCGCTTCCCAAAAGCCATCGTGTTCCCGAGGCTCGCCGCCTGTTTCGATGTTCACCGGCACCTATACCGCCATTGTCACGCCGTTCCGCGACGGCAAGATCGACGAAACCGCGCTCCGTCGCCTGGTCGAATTCCAGGTGAAGGGCGGGGTCGACGGCATCGTGCCCGTCGGCACCACCGGCGAGTCGCCGACGCTCGACTTCGAGGAGCACATCCGCGTCATCAAACTCTCCGTCGAATTCGCCCGCGGTCGGGTCAAGGTGCTCGCCGGAACGGGAGCCAACTCGACGCAGGAAGCGATCCATCTCACGCGCCAGGCCGAGTCGGTGGGTGCCGATGGATCATTGCAGGTGGCGCCGTATTACAATCGTCCCACGCAGGAGGGATTGTTCGCGCATTTCCGCGAGATCGCGGGCTCGAGCCGACTCCCGTTGGTGCTCTACAGCATTCCCGGTCGTTGCGGCGTCGAGATCGCCGTGGACACCTGCGCGCGGTTGGCGGCGGAGTGCAGGACCATCGTGGGCATCAAGGAAGCCGGCGGGAATGCCGACCGCGTGAGCCAGATCCGCGCCGCGTGCGGACCGAAGTTCCGCATCCTCAGCGGCGACGATTCGCTCACGCTGCCGTTCATGGCGGTCGGTGCGGTCGGCGTGGTGAGCGTGGCGTCGAACGTCGCGCCGCGCGAGGTGAGCCGCATGGTCCGTGCCTTCGCCTCGGGCGACGCCCGGGGCGCATTGCGCGCGCACGGGCGGCTTTACCCGCTGTTCAAGGATTTGTTCCTCGAGACCAATCCGACGCCCGCGAAGGCCGCGTTGGCGATGATGGGATTCTGCACCGACGAGATGCGTTTGCCGTTGTTGCCAATGACGGAGAAGGGGCGCGGACAGCTCGAGGCGACGCTTCGTGCCGTGGGAATCCTGCGCAAGAACGCGCGTCTTTCGTAACAACCCGTTGACAAGGCGGCCCCCGCGGATACCGTCGCCGCTCAAATTTCGAATCAGAAGATATGCCGAATACCAAGTCAGCCGAGAAGCGGGTGCGCAGCAGCGCGCGCAAGGCCGCGCGCAACCAGTCGGTGAAGTCCCGCGTCAAGACCCTCGAGAAGAACTTCCTCGCGGCCGTCGCGTCCGGGAAGCTCGACGATGCCCAAAAAGCGCTCCGTGCGGTGAGCTCGGGCCTCGACAAGGCGTCCAAGGGCGGCGTCCTCCGGAGCAAGACGGCGCAACGCAAGCGTTCGCGCCTCGCCCTCCGGCTCAACGCGGCCGCGAAGGCCCCTGCTGCCGCTCCCAAGAAGTAAACGCGCCACGGCCCCGTCCGTGCAACGATCACGGCGTTCCGGTTCCGACCGGGACGCCGTTTTGTTTCGGCACGCCCGTCGTGCCCGGCGCACCCACGTCCGGCCGCGCGCAGCGGAACAAGAGCCCCCGCCCATCCGTGGGCGCCTTCCGGCGCGGCAGCCCGTTGTTGTCGACCGCCAGCCAGATCGAGTCGTCGTCGACGGACAAACCCTCCACGAATCCGTAGGGCAGGGGCGAGAGGTAGACGTTTTCCGGGGCCAACTCGACGGCCGTGAAATCGAATTCCGATTTCACGACCCGGGTCGCCGGATCCACGCGCAACACGCACCGGCTCTCGCGGCACAGGACCCACAGGTCGCCCCGCCACCACGAGAGATCCGAGTAGTGGACGTCGTGGGCGGGTCGCCCGATCGGCGTCACCTGGAAATCATCGATGACCTTCAGCGTGTCGAGATTCACGACGATGATCCGGCCGACCGATCGTTCGTTGGCCACGTAGAGCAGGTTTCCGCCGACCGCCACGCCCTCGAACGACGCATTGCCGTCGACGCTGCTGAACCACTTGCGGACGGGCGCCCAATCGATGTCGAGGCGTTCCACCGGGCCGCCGGGCAACGATCGGAAGATCGAACGCCCGCCTTCCTCGCAGACGTAGATCCGCCCTTGGTCGTCCCGGCCCAATCCCTCGCAGTCGAGCGCCGTGGTGAGCCGTCCTGCCGCCGCCCTGACGTCGGCCGGGGCAAAGAGGTTGGTCAGGGCGACCAGTCGTGCGGTGCCGTTGGTGCCCAGATCGATCCGGCACGGGGGAAGCGCCTTGTCGTTGACCGTGAGCAGCGTGCCGTCGGGAAGCCGGAGCAACGCGGAAGCGTCGAAACGAAGCCCGTCCGGACTCTTGAGCAACCATCGCTGGGCCGCGACGAGGGTA
>JANYDN010000369.1 GCA_025363585.1 Verrucomicrobiota bacterium
TTGCCGTCCAACGCGGCGGCGCTCGATCCACAGGTCGCCGCACACGTCGCCGCCGTCGCCAAAGTCGCGGCGGACGATCCGCGCGATGCCGAGAAACGCGCGGTCCTGGGAATCGCGTACGCGGCCAACGGGCTTTGGGACGAATCCCGCCAGGCCTTCCTCGACACTGCGAAACTTGCCCCCCACGAGCCGCTGGCGCCCATGTATGCCGCGGTGGCGTTGCAGGAGAAATCGGACGACGCGGGGGCCCTCCGCGAATTCCGCGCGTCGACCGCGGCGTTCCCGGATTTCGCACCGGGATGGTATCGCGTCGGCGAGGGGAGTGTCCGGGTGGGTGACCTCGCGGGGGCCGAGGCCGCGTTCGACCGACTCGTCGGGCTTGCTCCCGGCGAATGGCGCGGGCCCGCGGGATTGGGCGAGGTCCGGCTTCGCCAGGGTCAACCGGCCGCCGCCATTCCGTTCCTCGAGAAAGCCCTGTCCATCGACCCCACCGCGCGGCCCGCACGGTTTCTCCTCGGACAAGCGTACCGCGCCGTCGGCCGCACCAACGAGGCCCGCATCGCCCTTGCGCTGGGCGCGGGGGAATCGCGGCATCCCATGCCGGACGCTTGGTCGGAACTCGCGCCCAGTCACATGAAGTCGTTGGCCGACCAACTCGCGCAATCCGAGCAGCTCTGCGCCCGGGGACATCCGGATCTCGCGGTCGGACTGCTTGCCGAAGCGCGTCGGTTTCACCCGGGCCATCCGGGACTCCTGAACCAACTCGCGGTCTCGCTGAACCGAGCCGGTCGCCCGGGCCAAGCGGTGTCGGTGCTGGACCCCTTGCTGGCCACGACGCCCGGTGCCGTCACCCCGCGCATCACGCGCTCCCACTCCCACGTACTGCTCGGGCACGCGGACGTCGGCCTCACGGATGCACGCGAGGCAACGCGTCTCGCGCCGGGCACGGCGCAGGCCCACCTCGCGGTCGCCAACGCCCTCTTGGCCCTCGAGCGCGACGCCGAAGTCGTGGAGGCACTCCGCGAGGCAATCCGTTGCGAACCCGGGAACGCGGAGATCCACGTCGAGCTGGGCGACGTGCTCTGGCGCAATCTCGGCCAAAAGTCCGCGGCCGCGACCCAGTTCGAGGAGGCGTTGGCGCTCGACCCGACGTTGTCGAAGGCCGTGGGGCATCTGGGGCTGCTCCGACTGGAACTCGGCGACGCGCTCGGAGCCCGCGATGCATTGGCAACCTTGAGGACCATCGCGCCCGACGGGCGTGACTACGCCGAACTTCGCAAGGCGCTCGCCACCCCATGAAACCACGGCTCCTCCTGGCGATTCTCGCGCTCATGGTGGCGCCCGCCGGTTGCAGGCGATCGTCCGAAGTTCCGGCGGGTGTCGCGCAGCCGACGAACCCGGTGGTCGCGATTTTGCCGGATGCCGGCGCGGCTTGGTTCGAGGTCGTCGATTCGACCTCCGGTCTCGATTTCCGCCATTCCACCGGCAAGACCGGACGTTTCCATCTTCCCGAGATGGAGACCGGCGGGGTCGGTTTGATCGACTACGACGGCGACGGGTGGCTCGACGTGATCTGCATCGACGGCGGCTCCCTTGATCCGGCCAAACCAGCGCCGCCGCGACACCGTTTGTACCGCAACTTGGGCGGATGGAAATTCGCCGACGTCACCGAGAAGGCGGGGTTCGTGTGTCCGGACGGCTATGGGATGGGATGCACGGTCGGGGACTTCGATGGCGACGGTTGGCCCGACATCTACGTGACGCAGCTCGGCGGAAACCACCTTTTCCGGAACAATGGCGACGGGACGTTTTCCGACGTCACGGCGCGGGCCGGCGTCGCCGTGAATTCGTGGAGCACCAGCGCGGCGTTCGTGGATTACGACGGCGACGGGCATCTCGACCTCATGGTCGTGAACTACGTGCGTTGGTCGCCGTCCGTGGAGATGGAATGCTCGGGCTCGGGCGGGCGTCGGGACTATTGCTCGCCGTTGAACTACCACGCGCCGGCGCCGGCCGTGCTCTTCCACAACCGCGGCGACGGCACGTTCGAGGATGTGACAACGGCCGCGGGTCTTTCGAAGGCGTACGGGAACGGACTGGGCATCGCCACCGGCGACTTTGACCACGATGGGCGCGTCGATCTCTACGTCGCGAACGACGCGATGCCGAACCAACTTTGGCTCAACCAGGGAAACGGACGATTCGTCGAGGACGCCGCGCTCCGCGGTTGCGCGCTCAACGCGCTGGGGGTCCCCCGCGCGGGAATGGGAGTCGTCGCGGTGGACTTGCTGCAACGCGGCTGGCTGGACCTTTTCGTCACGCATCTCGCCGGCGAGGGCAACGGGTTGTTCCTAAACCAGGGCGGGAATTTCCTCGATTCGGTCACTCCGGACGGACCGATGGCCGGGAGCACGGCGCACACGGGTTTCGGCGTCGCGTTCGCGGATTTCGACAACGACGGCGAATGCGATCTCTACGTGTCGAACGGCCGCGTGCGACTGGGAGTCGACCAACCGGACCCCGCCGAACCGTACGCCGAAGCGAGCACGCTGCATCGCGGCTTGGGACGCGGTCGGTTCGCCGAAGTGCCCCGCGCCGGACTCGCGTCGCCGCGCCTCGCCGTTGCCCGCGGCCTCGCTGCCGGCGATCTCGACAACGACGGCGCCATCGATCTCGTGGTTGCCGAGCGCGACGGCCCGGTTCGCCTTCTCCGCAATCGCGCGGCCACCGGACACCATTGGGTCGAATTGCGATTGCTCGATGCCGCCGGACACGAAACCCGCAATGCCATCGTCCGGTTTGAATCGGGCGCCACCACGCACTGGCGCCAGGACCAACCGAACCAAGGCTACTGCTCGAGCAACGACCCGCGGATTCACGTCGGTTTGGGCACTGTCGGCGAAGCCGGCCACGCGTGGATCCGTTGGTCTGACGGGAAGTCGGAGGACTTCGGACCCTTGGCGACCGACCGCCTGCATGTGCTGCGGGCGGGCACGGGACGTCCGGCTGTGGGCGCCTTTAATTGGTAGGCTCGTCGCGCCCGGATCAGGTCGCCGCGAACCCGGCTTCGTGGGTTCTACCGCCATAGGGCTTGCATCCGCGCGTCCCCCGATCCACGCGTGGTGCTCGGTTACCCGAAGCTCACCGGCGCGTCCGACAAGACCGTCGATGACTTCAAGTGGCTTCAGGTCCGCAGCACGGTCCCGCTCTAAGTCGCGCTGTACTTGGTCGAAATCGGCCGTCCCGGTCTCCGGGACGGCCTTTTTATTGCCGTTCTCCGGTCACCGCGCGGTCGTCCGAGGCTACTTGAGATCCTCGCCGCCCAAACCGCCCACCGTCCAATCGAGGT
>JANYDN010000382.1 GCA_025363585.1 Verrucomicrobiota bacterium
GCGCGGAAGGTATTCGCGACCCCGTGCGCGGACAGCAGGCGCGCAAGGCTTTCGTCGCCATCAAAGGCCGCGTCCCGCCGACCACATCCGAGCCACAGCAGCCGGAGTTTTCGGTTCGTCGCGGCCGGGTCGTCCAGCAACGTCTTGAAGCGGCCCTCGAAGTCCTTGGGAATCCCGGAACTGAACGCAGCCACCGCGGAAAACAGCTCGAGATGCCGCAAGCCTATTTGCAAGGCCTGCCCTCCGCCCATCGAGAGACCGACAAGCGCGCGCTGGTCGCGCCCACGCGCCACACGGAATTCCGATTCCACCCGCGGCATCACTTCCCCGAGAAGATAGCGTTCGAACACGGCGGTGTTGTTGGTCTGGGAACCTTCGAAGGGAACGGCGTGTCCCCATGGCATGACCACCAACATTGGCTTCGCCCGCTTCTCGGCCAGCAAGTTGTCCAGGATGAAATTGGCCCTGCCGACGTCGGTCCATCCCGCGTCCGTGTCGTTGCTTCCGTGAAGCAAGTAAACGACCGGGTACCGCTTCCAAGACCGCGGGTCATAACCCGGCGGCGTATAGACCCTGAAAGACCGCGTGTCGCCGGTCGCCTCGGACCGGTGCCACACGATCTCCACCTTCCCGTGGGGCACGTCCCGCGCCTGCCACGATTCCCGGGGGCTTCCCGGCACGTCCACCAGGCTCGCCGACGTGCGCGCGCGCAGTTTGATCCTCGGGTTGACGGGATCCGGCGTGGTGACGCCGTCGACGGTGAACGTATAAATCGCAAGCCCCGGTTCCAGCGGGCCCATCGTGACGCTCCAAATCCCCCGCTCGTCGCGCGTCATCGGTTGCAGCGTCTTCGGTGGCATCCAGTCCCCGGTCAATCCGACCTCGGAAGCCTTGTGCGCCTCGACGCGGAACGTGACCCGGTGGTCGGGCAACACCTCGGGCGAGACGATCGGCACGACGGGCACGACGGGCGGCGCCTGGCCCATGGCCGTGAGGGCGGACACGACGAGGAGAACGAGGAATCGTTTCATGGTTGGGATTCTGCGGTGGCGGCCGGGCGCTGGATTCAGGGATCGCGCGGACCTTGCTTCTCGGCGATGCAATACAACCGGGACAAAGTCCGTATGAAAAGGCTGTCACCCGCGATGGCGGGCGTCGCCACGCACATCTCGCCCAATGAATTTACCCGTTCCAATCCATAGGCATCGCCCGCCTTGACCACGTAGGTGTCGCCGTCCTCGCTCAGGCAGAAAACATAACCTCGATAGGCCCATGGGGACGACGTGAAACCCGTCGTTCCGTCCGTTTTCAACCGTTGCTTTGCATAGAGCTCCCGGCCCGTGCGCGCCTCGCGGCAATTGAGGAAACCAAAATCCCAGAGCACGTAGAGCCGTCCATCGTACACCAATGGCGATGGATTATAAGATGACGCATTGGGTTGCATCCATGCGACGAACCGCCCCTCGGTGGCGCCTTCGGGAAGCGTCAGGTCGCCTTCCGCCCCGGGCCGCACCGCATAGACCGGTTTGTTCGGGGTCAACGCGTCGCCGACATATCCCGCCGCGCAATAGAGCAGGCCATCGGCCTGGAACGGCGTCGGGATGGTGAGCGTCGACATCCCCTTGAAATGCCAGAGGACCCGACCCTCGGTATCATAGGAACGCACCTGGTTCCGTCCCGGAACCACCAACTCGGTCCGGATCGGATTCGTCCAAGCAAACGGGGTCGCGTAATTCGTCTTTTCGTCCCTATCGACCCGCCACAGTTCCTTGCCCGTGTGTTTGTCGTACGCGGCCAGCGACGACTTCTCCTCGTTGTCGTCGACCACGTAGATCCGGTTGCCGTGCAGCACGGGCGAGGAAGAGGTTCCCCACCCATGGGCCGTTTTCCGCGGCATGTAATCCTGCTTCCACACGACCCTTCCATTCAGGTCGAGGCAGAACAGCCCGATCTGGCCGAACAACACATAGACATGCTCGCCATCGGTGACCGGTGTTTCCGATGCGTGGGTGTTTTTGACGTGGATGGGCGTGGCGGGAACGGCGGCGGCCAATTCGGTGATCCAGCGCGTCTTGCCCGTTGCCCGGTCGAGGCACACGGCCAGCCAACGGTGCCGGTGCGGTGTGGCCGGGCGCTCGCCGCCGAAATAGAGGCCCTTCTTCGGCGCCTCCTCGTCCCCGTCGCTGGCCGCCGTGGTGAGGAACACGTCCTTTCCCCAGACGATCGGCGACGACCAACCCCGTCCCGGCACATCGGCCTGCCAGACGATGTTGGTGCCGGTTCCCCAAACGAGGGGCAAACGGGCCGAGCTTCCAATCCCGCGCGGGTCGGCCCCGCGGAAACCGGGCCAATTCTCCTGGGCCACGACGACGCCAGCGGCCCAGCCCAGAACGCCGATCACGGCCAAACCGCGGTGGAAGCCTGCCATGAGTTCCGGTGCGGTGCGCATCAGGGACGGTTATTCGACAACCGCTCCGATGGCAATTCCCTGCAAGCGTCGTCACGTTTCCTTCGTTGACCCCGTGCCCACCTCCCGATACGCATCGGCGCACGATGCCCAACAACCGGTCGACACGCCGCGCGTTCGCTTGGCCGCGATTGCCACTCGTCCTTGCCGCGATTTCCACCGCGCTCGCGCAGACGCCCGACACGTACCGCTTTGAATTCACCGCGTCGCCGCCGACCGGCGATGGTTCCATTCCCACCCGCATCACCGCGCTGGGTATTGCCGGCAATCCGGCGGCAAACTGGAACCAGACCGTCGCCTTGTCGGCCGCGGGGTTCGGGCCCGCCCCGCTCGTCGTCAGCGAGTTCTCGCGCGACGGGCTCGTGATCGAGTTGACCAACACCGGCGATCTTCCGGTGGATCTCTCGGGATGGGAACTCGAGGCGATTTCCATCGACCCCAACCTCTCCAATTCCGTCCACCGTCGCATAGGCGCGGGCTCCGCGCTTCCGCCGCGATCGACGTTGATCTGGTCCAGTCGGCCGGATGCGACGGAAGCATGGCCGAACCTCGCGAGCACCACGCCGTTCAACCGCCCCACGGCCCGGCTCGGACAGATCCAGGTCCGCGACGCAAACGCCCGCGTCGTGGACCAAGTCTTCCTCGTCGGCGCGACGACGCCCTCCGGCAGCCTGTGGCAGGGACAACTGCTTTCGGCCCCGGCAGACTCGCCCAATAGCTACCGTCGGTCCGGATCCGAGAATCATTTCCAATCGTCGGACTGGTCCAGCGGCCAACCCAGCATCGGGATCGTGAACCCGGGATTGGCGTTGCCTTGGCTCGGCGCGCGCACACGCGTCCCGGTGCTTCCCGACCACATCACGTTCGCTGCGGGCGCGTGGACCGGCGCCGTTTCCGTGGCGTCGTCCCCGGGTCCCGTCGCCCTGGCGATCGACGACGGGAACGGCACGCTCGCGGAAAGCCAGCGATTCGCGGAGCCGCCGGCGCCCGCGTTGGTGCTGGAAATGGACTCGGGTACCACGCGCTTCTCCGAGGCCCACCCCGGAACCGTCGGCACCGCCCGAGTCTCGTTGCCGAATCCGGTCTCGACGAACCTGACGGTCCGGATCGCCGCGGACGCGACGGGCGAATTCGATTTTTCGCCTTCGGTGACGGTCCCTGCGGGAAGCATCACCGCGACGTTCGCGCTGACGAACCGCGATGACTTGGTCGCCGACGGGACGGCGATCGTGACGCTCGCCGCGGCCGCCGATGGATTTGCGACGGGCACGCTCGAACTGGCGAACGAGGACAACGAACCCGGACAAATCGCCCTCCTCCTTCCGACGGCGGGTCGCGAGGGTTCGGGCTATCTCGCCAACTGGGGCGTGCTTCTACTAACGAATGCGCCTTCCCACGCGACCGAGGTCTTGCTCGCGTCCGACCCGATCCTCTCCGTTCCGCAACGGCTGGTCGTCCCCGCCGGTCGCGCGACTTTGCCCTTCCCGATCTGGATCGGCGACGACGCGTTCGTGAATCCGCCCAACCGGACCGCGACAATCACCGCCCGTAGCGGGAGCGCGGTCGTCGGATCGGCATCGATGCCCGTCGTCGACGACGAAAACGCGGGTTTCGTCGCGAGTTTCCCGACGATCATGGTCGAGGGCGAATCCGGGCAAGCGACCGTCACGTATTTCCAAGCGCGCGATCGGGACGTCCATATCGCGGTCACCCACGACGCCGGGCTCTCCGTGCCGGCGGACATTGTGCTGCCGGCAGGCGCGACCCAACTCGTGATCCCGGTGACCGCCACGACGTCCCCGGAAGTCAGCGCGCCCAAAAGCCTAAAGATCTGCATCGCCGATCCGGTGAATCCGTACTGCGCGAACGTCAGGGTGCTCGATGCGGTGAACGACCCGGCGAACCTCGTCGCGAGAATTCCGCCGGCGGTTTTCTCGGGGGTTCCCTTCGACGTCCACTTCGAGCTCACCGACCAATTCGGATCGTGGACGCGTGCGGACACGGTGGTGCATCTCGAACTCGCCGCCGGCGGCGCGGCGGCCCAACTCTCGCCCGACTCGCACCGGGTGGTCGTGAGCAAGGGAACGTACGACGGCACGCTGCAAATCGACGGGCCCGGCCTCGGGATGAAATTGACGCCCGGCGTGGAAAACCTTCCCGGGTACGAACACTTCATCGACGTGTTCGACGGGAGGCCGATCGCCGGAAGCTACGCCGACGTGGCCCCGTTTCCCGGACGCGCGTCGATCCTCGCGCTCGGGAGGGACGCGGCGCACGTCGCGGGATTCCTCGCCGAGATCGACACGGCGACGGGCAACACACTCCGTCGTCTCGACCTGCCCCGCGTGGCATTCGTCATCGCCGTGTCGCCGCAGGGAAACACGGCGTGGATCGGCAGCTCGACGAACACGATCCAGCGCGTCGATCTCGCGCAGTGGACGCTCTCGGACGAGTTCGCGTGTTCGGCGAATCCCGTCGAAGCCGCGAACTTCCTCGCGGTCTTGCCCGGCGACGGCAACACAGTGATCGCGGGCGTCGGCCCAAGGTTCTCGCCATTCAACCCGGACTACACTCCGATCGGGCACTCGATCCGGGTCTTCGATTCGGGAATCGCCCGGCCCAAGGCGGCAACGGCCGTCATGGTGCCGCAAGGGGCGTCGCTCATCGCGGGACGCAACGCGTCCGAGGCGTTCGTCTCGAACGGCGGCCAACTCTACCGGTTCAACGTCGATGCCAAAGGCACGCAGCTCGCGCTTGCCCGCGCCCACGCAGGGGGAAATCCAGTGTCGCGACTGGCATTGCACGGCGACCGGCTGATCGGGAGCGACGGGCATGAGTACTCCGCGGACACGTTGGTACCGGGCGCCGCGTACGAGAACGCGGAGTTCAACGGCTTCTCGTTTGCGTTCCCAATGCCGGCCACCGGCAAGGCGCTGATGGCCGATGTGCTCGGGGCGGCATTTGTCTACGACTCCACGACGCACGGCCTCGTCGGCCAATACGGACTTCCCGATGCGGGACAACCCTCGAACGTGCGACAGTTGGTCCGACTCGATGACCAACACCTCGTCTACCTCACGCGTTCGGAAGGAGGCCTCCACGTCGTCGCCTCCCCGTTCCTCGACACGCCGCCTGCCGACCTCGCCTTGATCGTCACGGCACCCGAGGTGGTCCACCTGGGCCTCAACGGGACCGATCCCGCCGACCATGCCAAGGTCATCGTGACCAATCGCGGTCCGGGCATCGCGTACCGGACGCGTTTGTCTCTGCCGTCAGGCGAAACCCGAGATCTCGGAACCCTTGCGCCCGGCGGTTTCGCGACCGCGGGGATCGATCGGTTCCAAAGCGGCACCGGGATCGATCGGTACACCGTGTCGGTCGCGTCGGCCGTCCCCGATCCGAACCCCGCGGACAATCGCCGGGA
>JANYDN010000390.1 GCA_025363585.1 Verrucomicrobiota bacterium
TGGCGACGCGGCGAAACGCGCCGTGACCAACGGGGAATCGAAACCGCCGGCGGGACGCGATCCCGCCGAACTCGCCGCGTACACCCTCGCGGCGAACCTCCTGCTCAACCTCGACGAGACCGTCACGCGCAACTGAGCCACTCCGAACCATGGATCCCCTTCTCGATTTCCAACGACGGGAAACCCGCCGTCAATTCTTCCACGGCACCGGGCTGCGTTTCGGCGGCGTCGCGCTCGGTTGGTTGATGGCAAACCGCGGGCTGCGGGCGCTCGGAGCGGCGCCTTCTTCCGTGGCGCGCGTCCACCCGCCGCTGCCCGGCCTGCCGCACTTCGCGCCCAAGGCGCGGTCCGTCATCTATCTCCACATGAACGGCGCGCCGTCCCAGATCGATCTCTGGGACTACAAGCCGGGATTGAAGGACTACTTCGACAAAAGCCTTCCGGACTCGGTGCGGATGGCGCAGCGCCTGAGCACGATGACCAGTGGGCAGCAGCGGTTCCCGGTGGCGCCGTCGAAATTCAAGTTCGCCCAACACGGGCGCAGCGGCACCTGGGTCAGCGAGGTGCTGCCGCACACCGCGGGGGTCGTCGACGAACTCGCGGTCGTCCGCAGCGTCCACACCAACGCCATCAACCACGACCCGGCCTGCACGTTCGTGATGACCGGCAGCGAGGTGTCCGGCAAACCCAGCATCGGCTCGTGGCTGGCGTACGGCCTCGGCAGCGAGAGCAACGACCTTCCCGCGTTCGTCGTGCTCACGCCGACGTTCCCGTCGAGCGGCAACGGGCAGGCCCTGTTCACGCGGATGTGGAGCAGTGGTTTCCTCCCCACCCGCTTCAACGGCGTGGCGCTGCGCGGCGCGGGCGATCCCGTGCTCTACCTGAAGAACCCGTCGGGCGTGGACGCGTCCGACCGCAGGGTGTTGCTCGACGCGCTCGGGAAACTGAACCAGCACGAGTTCGAACGGTTCGGCGATCCCGAGATCCAGACGCGTATCGCGCAATACGAGATGGCGTTCCGCATGCAATCGAGCGTGCCCGATCTCACGGATCTCTCGGGCGAATCGGCGTCGACCCTCGAGATGTATGGTCCGGACGTGAAGCGCTCCGGGAGTTTCACGCAGTCGGCGTTGCTCGCGCGGCGCATGGTGGAGCGCGGCGTGCGCGTGGTGCAGATCCTCCATCGCGGCTGGGACCAGCACGACAACCTGCCGACGGCACTGAAAAACCAATGCCTCGACACCGAGCAGGCGACCGCCGCGTTGATCCGCGACCTGCGCCAACGCGGGTTGCTCGATTCCACGCTCGTGGTCTGGGGCGGCGAGTTCGGGCGCACGGTTTACTCGCAGGGCGCGCTCACGGCGGACAACTACGGGCGGGACCATCACCCGCGGAATTTCTGCATGTGGCTCGCGGGCGCCGGTATCAAGGGCGGGCAGGTCTACGGACAGACGGACGATTTCAGCTACAACATCGTGGAGAATCCCGTCCACGTGAACGACCTGAACGCGACGATCCTGCACTGCCTGGGCATCGACCATCGACGCTTCACGTTCGGGTCCCAGGGGCTCGACCAACGGCTCACGGGCGTCGAGGACGCGAGCATCGTGAAGCCTTTGCTGGCGTAGGGCGGCCGTCCCCGGCTGCACAAACAAGGGCGTCCCCGCCCGCCTTGGCGGCCCCGTCCCTCGCGAATTTCGGGCGGGGACGCCCTCGTTTGCGCGGCCGGCCTGCCCGCCGTAGCCAGGCGAAGGCCGGGGGACGGCCGCTCTACGACGCGCTCTACGGCGCGGTCGGGAATTCGATCGACGGTTCCGCGGCATCCGGTTTCCAAATCCGCACCCGTCCGTCGTGCGTGCCGACCGCGAACGCTTTCGATGCCTCGTCGACCGCCAGCGCGGTGATCGGCGAACCCGACCCGCACAGCGTCGCCGTTTCCTTCGGATCCGACGCGGCGAACCGCCGGATGCGTCCGTTCGCGGCTCCCGCGACCACGCGGCCATCCACCATCGCGACACGCGACACGTCGGCGTCGAAGCCGTCGAGATTCTGCCGCGTGTCGGAATTCGCCGCGTCCCACGCGCGCAACCGCGCGTCGCGCCCACCGGTCCACGCCTGCTTGCCATCGGGCGCAAACGCCACGCAGAGCACCGCGGCGCCATGTTCCGTGAAACTCGCCACCGCCTCGCCCGTCGTGCCGTCGCACACCCGCGCGGTGCGGTCGCGGCTCGACGTCGCGAAACGGTCCCCCGCCGCGTTCCACGCGATGCCCGTCACCCAATCCGCGTGGTGCGCGAGGAACCACGCGCGCTTTCCCGTGGCGACGTCGAAGCACGAGACCGCGTTGTCCGTTCCACCCGCCAGCAATCGCCCACCGCCCGGTGCGAACGCCACCGCCAGAAAAAGGTCGCCCGACGACGCCAACACCGCGCGGTTCGTTCCGCCCGCGGCATCCACCAACACGACCTCGCCGTCGCGACCGGGCGTGCCTCCCGCGACGGCGAGGCGCGCGCCGTCGGGAGACCATGCGAGGGCCGCGACGCGCTCGGCGATGTTGGTGATTCGTCGCGACAACGTCCCGCGAACCGCGTCATGGACCAACACTTCGTGGTAACCACCCGAGGCGATCTCCGCGCCCCCGGGTCGGAACGCGAGGCCGGCGACGGGCACGGGTCGTGGATAACGCGACGGCGGGACCGGATGCACCGTGGGACCGCGGAGGGAATCGAGCGACGCCTTCGGGTCGGGGCCATCGAATGCCGCGCCCTCGCGGATCCATCGCCCGATGCGTTCGATCTGCGCGGCCGGCAACGGATCGGCGTCCTTCGGCATGCGATCGTCGGGATCCGCGGCAAGGAGCAGGCGGTGAAGCGGGCTCTTGACGGGATCGCCGGGCACGACGGGCGCCTCGCCGCTGCCGCCGGGTTTGCGGAGCCATTCGAAGGAGTCGAGGCGATACTTGCCCTTGGCCTTGCGGCCATCGTGACATCCGGTGCAGCGCTCGCGGAGAATCGGGGCGACGTCGCGCGCGAAGGAGACGGCGGGCGCTGGCGCGGGCGCGGCCATGGCAAGGGTCGCCGCCACGAGCGGGAAAATCGAGATGACGAGGCGGAGCCGCATGCCCGTGCGAGCGTAGGGCCAAGGGAACGCGACTCCGAACGAAAAAGCCCTCCCCGGCGAACCAGGGAGGGCTTCGAACTATCTATGCGATCCGGCCGGTCAGTGACGGGCGCGGATGAAACGGTTTCCGTCGCCGATGGGAACGACCACCCGGAAGTTGCCGCCAACGACCGGGGTCCCGTCGCCGAGATCGGTCCAGACGGCGCCGGTGCCCAGCGTCGGCGAGGCTTCCAACCGGAAACCGCTGGACGCCACGGGCCACGTCACGACCAGTGACGTGCCATCGCGGACGAACGACAGCGTCGGGGCCGGGCCGACCGCGGCCGGATCGGTGCCCGCCGCGAAGCTCGCGGCCACCTGCGCGGCGCTCATGGCGCCGGAGTAGAACCGGAACTCGTCGATCTTGCCCGCGAAGTACGGGTCGCCCTGGAACTGAGAGCGCCCGAGCCAGTTGTTGTTGTCGTCCGTCAACGCCGACATCGGGACCGAAATCGCGCCGGTCGAGACGAGGATGCCGTTGGTGTACATGCGCGCCACCTTGCCGGTGAAGCTGTAGGTCAGCGTCACCGCGTATTCCGTCGAGATGGGGACGGAACCGGGATGGCTGAAGGTCGTGGAGTCGCCGCCGTTGGGGAAGTCGGCGATGAAGCGCGGCTTGCCGTCGCCGTTCCGCGGCGTGAAGAACACGTAGTCGACGCCGTTGCCGACGCCATTCTCGCCGTCGTCCTTCGTGCCGAAGTCGAACACGCGCGACCAGACCGGCCCACCATCGTAGCTATACCAGAACTCGAAGGTCGCGTTGTCGCCGAGCGCGCCGACGATGCCGTTCGGCAAATCGACGTACGCGTCGGTGCCGTCCAGCGTGACCTGCCCGCCGGCCAGGGTCGCGTTGCCGACCAACGCGCCGTCCGCGGTCCCGACCGAGTCCTTGGCCACCGTCCCGCTGGTCTCGTTGAAGCTGTACCGATGTTTCATCGAGACGGGATCGGCGGCGACCGTGAGCTTGGCCGCGGCGCTGGTGACGGTCGTGGTGTTGCCGCCGACCTTGTTCGAGACGGTCACGGAGAACGTCGCGTTGTTGTCGGCCGCGGTGGCGGCGTCGATCGTGTACGAGGCCGACGTCGCGCCCGGGATCGGGGCGTTGTTCCGGTTCCACTGGAAGGTGACCGGCGAGGAACCCTTGATGCCCGCCGTGAACGTGGCCGAATAGGATTCGGCCGTGGTTTGAGGGGTCGGGTCGGCGGTGATGGTCACCGGCAGGCCGGTGTTGTTGATCACGTCGGGTCCGGAGAGCGAGTCCCCAAGGGCCTGTCCGGGCGTCAGCACGTAGTCATAGATACGCGCCTCGTCGAACTCACCCTGGGTGTTGGAGTCGCCGTTCCAATTGGAGCGACCGAGCCAGACGTTGACGTCGTTGATGTCGCTCAGTTTCGACGGCGTGACGAGACCACCGACCTTGGTGCCGTTCTCGTAGAGGGTCACCGCCCCGGTGCTCTCGAGCCACGTGACGACGACGTGCGTGTCCTTGCCGTAGGATTTGGTGCTGCTGTCGAACGTGGTTACCCCGCCGCCGGCCGGGTCCTCGTTGCGAACCTCGAGCCGGCGCGAACCGGTGTCGCCGCCGATCTGCGCGCTCAGCGCCAGATAATCACCGCCCGTGCCGCCGCCGCCGGGCCCGGTGACCTCGCCGTCGACGCCGGAGGAACCGAAGTCGAGGATGCGGGACCAGTTTTGGCTCCCGGTGAGCTTGTACCACGACTCGAATGTCCACGCGCCGGTGCCGCCGTTGGCGACGCCGCCCGCGGACAAAAGACCGTTGGGAAGGTCGGCGTAACCGGAGACGTCCGAACCGCCGCCGGAGAGAACGAGGCGCGATCCGCTGAAACTCGTTCCCGCGCCCTGCACCACGCCGTCCGCCGTTCCCACGGAATCCTTGATCGTCAGCCCGTTGGCGTTCGCCGCCGCGGTCTCGTTGAAGGAATACCGGTGTATCGGGCCTTTGCCCAGGGGCTCGGGCAGGGTCGCCGCCGACGGCAACGGGTCGACGAAGTCACCCTTTTCGAAGTTATAGTTGTTCAGGATCTGCGCGTCGGTCAGGACGCCGTCCTCGATGCGAACCCGGGCGATCGACAGCGTGCCGCGAAGGCCACCCGTCGGGGTGATTCCGTCGCCATCCATCTGGGTGGCGAGGTTGATCGCCGTGCTGTCGGCGGTGTTGATCACGCCGGCGCCGAGGATTTCGGCGTTCGCGAGCTTGCCGTCGGCGTACACGCGGGAGGTGGTGCCGTCGTAGGTGTACACCAGATGGTGCCACTTGTTCGGCGCCGGGCTGCCACCGTCGTTGTTCCACCCGAGGTCCGAACTACCCCAATGACCCACGGCACCGAAACTGGAATCCGTGCCGTAGTTGAAGCTGAGGTTGGTGCCGTCGGGACCGCCGCGCTTGCCCCAGGAAACCACCGATTCCTCGCCGGAGACGTCTGGATTCAATACCCAGACCTCGATGGAGACGGTGGGGTCGGTGCCCACGATGCCCGCGGGGGCCGGCGTCACCGTCGTGGCGTCATCCGCGGTCAACTGCAGGTAGCTGGTGCCGTCGAATTGGATGGCCTTGGTACCACCGACGGTCGCGATTTTCGGGACCGTGGCGCCGCCGCCCGTGGCGGCAAACACGCCCAAAAGCGTGCCGGAGTTCGTGATCTTGGCGAGGGAGCCCTCGACAAGTTTGGTGGCATCGATATTGACGAACACCTCGCCGGCGGTTTGAACGCTGGCGTGGGCACGAGTCAACATCCCTGCCGCGAGGAGTGCCGACGTGAGGATCGGCAGGCCTGCCCCGCGTGTGGCGGGGCAACGGTGTCCGCCGATTAGTCATGAGTAAGCATCGCGATGCCTTGCGTTTTGCGTATAAGACCGTGGGCGGCACCGTCTGGGGCGGGGAATGATTTTCGATACCAAATTCCAACCGGGAGGGTCCAAATTCCGGCCGGGCACCCCCTATAAGCCTCGCCTTGGAGTTATACGCCCGGCCACGGCGTCTTTTCGCCCGAATCGCCCGGAC
>JANYDN010000001.1 GCA_025363585.1 Verrucomicrobiota bacterium
AAATCCTTGAACGATGCGGGATTCCCGTCGTCGGAAGCTGGACTTGGCGGCCCCTTCCCTGTCCCTTTGCCGGGTCCGGTCCGCCGGAATTGCTATGTCCATTGCCCCACCCGAATTGAAAGGCCAACTCGTGGCCGCCGCCGAGCACCTGAAACAGGTCCGCACGGAGATGGCCAAGGTCATCGTCGGCCAGCACGAACTCGTCCACCGGCTCATCGTCGGACTCGTCGCGCGCGGACACATCCTGCTCGAGGGACTTCCCGGACTCGCCAAGACTGCCAGTGTCAGCGCCCTCGCCCGCGCCACTCACTGTGCCTTTTCCCGCATCCAGTTCACGCCCGATCTCCTGCCCGGCGACATCACGGACACGTTGATCTATGACCCGCTCAAGGGCACCTATTCCACGCGCCAGGGTCCGATTTTCGCCAACCTCGTCCTCGCCGACGAAATCAACCGCGCGCCCTCGAAGGTGCAGTCGGCGTTGCTGGAGGCGATGCAGGAACGCCAGGTAACGATCGGCGACAAGACTTGGCCTTTGCCCGACCCGTTCCTCGTCCTCGCCACGCAGAACCCGATCGAGCAGGAAGGTACCTACCCGCTGCCCGAGGCCCAGATGGACCGCTTCATGTTGAAGGTCATCGTGGGCTATCCGAACGCCGACGAGGAACTCGTCATCCTCGACCGCATGGCCAGCACCCGCCCGAGCTTCAAGCTCGACGCCGTCGTTTCGCCGGAGGAACTCGTCGGCTACCAGGGCCTCGTCAACCAAGTCCACGTCGATCCCCTCATCCGCGAATACATCGTGCGACTGGTGGTCGCGTCGCGCGAGGCCGCCGCGGGAAAAGGCGTCGCGCCGGAACTCAAACGACTCGTCCGCATCGGCGCCAGTCCCCGCGCCACGATCAACCTCGCCCTCGCCGCCCGAGCCTGCGCGTTGCTCGACGGACGCGACCACGTCACGCCCGACGACATCAAGCTGGTCGGCCCCGACGTTCTCCGTCACCGCATCCTCCTCACGTACGAGGCCGAGGCGGAGGAGATCGGGACCGAATCGATCGTCGGCACGCTGCTCTCCAAGGTGAAGGTCCCCTGACCGCCGCCCGGAAACGCCCGCGCGTCCCGGCCACCTTTCCTCCCGCCCCATGATTCCCCCCGAATGGCTTCGCCGCCTCCGACAGGTGGAGGTCCGTGCCCGGGTGGTGAGCGAGCAGTTGATGGGCGGGCGCCTGTCATCGGTGTTCAAGGGACGCGGGATGGATTTCGCCGACGTGCGCGAGTACGTGCCGGGGGATGACGTCCGGCGCATCGATTGGAACGTCACCGCGCGCCTCCGGAAGCCCTTCATCAAGCGCCACGTCGAGGAACGCGAGCTCGTGGTGATGCTGCTCGTCGATGCCTCGGCGAGCGGCCATTTCGGAACGGCGTCGCGCGGCGCGGTCGACGGCGGCGAGGCGGCGGAAACCAAGCGCGAGCTCGCCGCGATCCTTGCCGGCGCTCTGGCGTACAGCGCGGTGCGCGAGGGCGACCGCGTCGGGATGGTCCTCTTCACCGACCGCGTCGAACGCTACGTGCCGCCCCGCAAGACCCGACCGCACGTCACGCGTTTGCTCCACGAACTCCTGTTCACCGAGCCGCGTTCGACCGGCACGTCGCTCGTTGCCCCGCTGAACTTCCTCAACAACCTCCTGCACCGCCCGGCGCTCGTGTTCGTGCTTTCGGATTTCCACGACGCCGACGAGGAGGCTTGGACGCGGGCCATCAAGGCCACGAACCGCCGACACGAGGTTGTCGCTCTCCGACTCGTCGATCCCCGCGAGCTCGAGTTGCCCGACGTCGGCATCGCACGCGTCGAGGACGCGGAGACGGGAGATCTCCTCGAGATCGACACCGCGGACCCCGCGGTCCGCGCGCGCTGGGCGGAATTGGCGGGCGAGCGCGCCGAACGGCTCGCGACCACTTTCCGCAGCGGCGGAATTCCAGGGCTCGACGTGCGGACCGACCAACCGTGGGCGCACCGGCTCCAGCGTTTCCTGGACCAGGCGGCCAAACGACGCGTGGCATGAATCGCACGAACGTCATCGAGGACCTCAGCCTGCTGCCGCTGCCGCCATGGTGGCTCAGCCCGTGGTTCATCGCGGCAGCGATCCTCGCGTTCGCGGCGGTGGCGGGGATCGCGTTCGCTTTGGCCCGCGCGTTGCGCAAGCGCGTGGTCCCGGTCGCCGCGGTGCCGTCCGGACCGCCGCCGCACGACGCGTTCCTCCGGCGCCTCGCCGAACTCCGGGCGCGGCGCGACACGCTGGGAGCGTACCCGCTGGGCATCGAGGTCAGCGAGATCCTGCGCGGCTACATCGACGCCCGGTTCCGGTTCCCGGTCTTGTTCCAGACGACGCGCGAATTCCTCTCGCATGTGGCGGGACGCGCGGAATTGAACGCGGGGCAACGCGACGCGCTCGCGCGGTTCCTCGCGAATTGCGACGCGTTGAAATTCGCCCGCGGCGACGCCGGGACGGCCGAACGCGACGCGCTCCTCGACACCGCGGAAACGTTTATCCGCGAATGCGCCGGACTGGCGCCCACGAACCCAGCATGACGCTTCCCGGCCAACTCGAATTCCTGCACCCGTGGGTTCTCCTCGGCCTTCCCGCCGTGGCCGCCCTCGGCTGGTGGATCGGCCGGCGCGGCCCGGTCCCGGCACTGCGCGTGCCGAGTCTGCGCGGCCTCGAGTCGCTCGCGACCATCCCGCGCCGCCACCCGCGCCGCTGGCGGGCCGCGTGGATCCTGTTCCCGCTGGCGTTGGTCGTGGTCGCGCTCGCGCGTCCCCGCGTCCCGCGCGGCGACATGCCCGATCCGAGCAAGGGCATCGACATCATGCTCTGCCTCGATTTCAGCCGCTCGATGGCCGAGGAGGATTTCCGCCTGCAGAACAAACGCGTGAGCCGGCGCAAGGCGCTCGAGACCGTGACGCAGCAATTCGTCGAGGGCCGTCCCAACGACCGCATCGGCATCGTGTGCTTCGCGCGGAGCCCGTTCCTCGTGAGCCCGCTGACGCTCGACCACAAGTGGGCGCTCAACGCGCTCCGCGAGACGGATCTCGCGACGGGCACGGGGATCGGCTGGGCCGTGCTGGCCAGCGCGAATTTCCTCAAGCGCGATTCCGACCGGAGCAAGGTGCTGTTGCTGGTGACCGACGGCGAGAACTCGGCCGGTCCGCGCGCCACCGACACCGTCGGGGTGGCGATCCAGAATGGGATCAAGCTCTACAGCGTGCTGATCGGACCCGAGGTCGTGCCGCCGAGCGCGGCGGGAAACCACGATCTCAACCGCGCCTCGCGCGCGACGGGCGGGCAGTTTTTCCAGGCGACGGATTCCCGGGCCCTCAAGGGAATCTTCGATCTCATCGACCAACTCGAGAA
>JANYDN010000030.1 GCA_025363585.1 Verrucomicrobiota bacterium
GTTGCGGTTGAGGAAGGGGATTTTTTTTCACGCCAAGAAACACTGAGGAAGAGAGAGCCTGCGCGAAGCGTCCCGCCGTCGCGGGATGCGGTGGGAAGGCGCCACACCGCTTTCGTAGCGAGGACGGAGATTGCAACAAAGCGGTGTGGCGTCGCTCCGCTCCTTCCCACCGCATCCCGCGACGGCGGGACGCTTCGCGCAGGCTCTCTCTTCCTCAGTGTTTCTTGGCGTGAAAAAAAATCCCCTTCCTCAACCGCAACTTGGGAGCGGCGCCGCGGCTTCCTTCGCGCTACGATGACCGCATGGGCCAAGATTCCGGGATATCCCGACGTCCGCGCCGGCTCCGGCGCAACTCCGCCATCCGCGACCTCGTGCAGGAAACGCGCCTGCATCCCGCCGACCTCATCGCCCCGCTGTTCGCGAAGGAAGGCACCGATGCACCCACGCCCATCGGTTCCATGCCGGGCGTCGCACGGCTGAATCTCGACGATCTCCAGAAGGAAGCCCGCGCGCTGGAGGCACTGGGAATCCGCGGCGTCGCGCTCTTCCCCGTCACGCCGTCCGAGCGGAAGGATGCGGAGGGAACCGAGGCGTTGAACCCCGATTGCCTCATCCTGCGCGCGGTCCGCGCCGTGAAAGCCGCCGCGCCCGGCCTGGTGGTCTTCACCGATCTCGCGCTCGATCCCTACACCACCCACGGCCACGACGGCGTCCTCAACGCCGACGGCACCGACGTCGACAACGACGCGACCGTGTCGATCCTCGCGCGCATGGCGGTGCTGCACGGGCGCGCGGGCACGGACTTCGTGGCGCCGAGCGACATGATGGACGGGCGCGTCGGCGCGGTGCGGCGCGCCCTCGACGATGCCGGCAACGGGGACACGGGAATCCTCGCCTACAGCGCGAAGTTCGCGTCCGCCTTCTACGGTCCCTTCCGCGAAGCCGTCGGCAGCGCGAAGGCGGCGGGAACGCGCGCGCTCGACAAACGCACCTACCAACTCAATCCGGCGAACCCGCGCGAGGCGATCGCCGACGCCTTGCTCGACGAGGCGGAGGGAGCGGACGCGCTGATGGTGAAACCGGCCGGACCGTATCTCGACATCATCGCCGAGCTGCGCCGACGCACGTTGCTGCCGCTCGCGGCATACCAAGTGAGCGGCGAGTACGCGCAGATCCACGCGGCGGCCGAACGCGGCTGGCTCGATCTCGAGCGTTGCCGCGACGAAAGCCTCCTCGCGATCAAGCGGGCCGGCGCCGATTGGATCCTCACTTACTTCGCGAAGGACGTCGCCGCCGCGCTCGCGTGAGGACCTCGGGGGTGGGCGAACCGGAGGAGATTATATAAGGAAGGAAGGAAACAAGGAGTCGACGGAGGTCCGTGCGGAGCGCCTGCCTGTGCAGCCGCGACGGCCGCCCCGCGGCAACGCCAAGATTCGCCCAAGTTCAACAGGCCGCGACCGCCTGCCGCTCCTTCATTCCTGCCTTCCTTATATAAGTCTATCTCCGGTGTTTCATCGATTCGCCACGGGTCTCTTCCTCCTTGCCGTCCTCATTGTCTTTTCCGGATGCAGTCCGTCGCGGTTCGTCGCGCGACGCTTCGCGCAGGCGCCGAACAGTTACCCGCGGTGGTTCGCGCCCGAGGCGCGCGTCGTCTACGGCTACAAGGCCTCGCTGATCGACCAATTCCCGCCGCGGCATGTCGACATCGCGGATCCACCCGCACGCATCGTGCTGCGCGTCGTCCCGCCGGCCGACTACCACCTCGACGTGCGGGCGACGAACTGGATGGAACACGGCCGTCAGATCGCGCGCTTCGATTTCGACGCTGTGGTCCCGGCGCCGCCCGCGAAGGTCCCGCCGCGCGGCACGGTGTTCCTGTTGCACGGTTACGCGCTCAGCCAGGACACCATGCTCCCGTGGGCGCTTTGGCTCGGAGAACGCGGCTGGACCGCCGTGCTCGTCGACCTGCGTGGACACGGCAGGTCGGGCGGAAAGCAGGTCGGGTTCGGCCCACGCGAATCGCGCGATCTCGACGAACTCCTCGCCGCGCTCGATGCCCGCCGCCCGCTGCCCCGCCCCATCGTCGCGATGGGAAACTCCTACGGCGCGTCGATCGCCCTGCGCTGGGCGGCCACGCAACCCACGCTGGACTCGGCGATCGCGATCGCGCCGTACGCGGAACTGCTGCCCGCCATCGAACGGCTTCGCGACGACTACGTGCCCTGGATGCCACGTTGGTTGGTGATGGCCGGCGCGCGGCAACTCCCGCGCGTGCTCGGGCAACCGCCGGGCGAGCTCGACACCACGGCGCCGATGTCGCGCCGCGCGATCCCCGCGTTGTTCGTGGCCGGCGGTGCCGACTTGATCGCGCCGGAGTCGGACGTCGGGAAGCTCA
>JANYDN010000059.1 GCA_025363585.1 Verrucomicrobiota bacterium
CGAGGCGCGGGACCGTCGGGAACTTGACGGTCTTGCCGTCCACCGTTCCGCCCTGGGCGCTCACCGGGGTGATTTCCTTGGCGAACTGGGCGACCGTGTTGAGGTTCGTCAGGTCGGCGTTGCCTTGGTTGGTGATCCGGATGGTGTACTGCGTGCTCTCATTGACCTGGATCGGATCGGGATCGTCGACGACCTCGAGGAGGACGGCCGAGATGCCCTTCCACAGCGTGCAAGCCTCGGCGGACTCGGTGAGTCCCTGCGTGGTCTTGACGTTCGCGGAGTTGCACCAGCGGCCGGGCTGGGTGCTGGTCAGCACGACGGTGAATTCCTTGTTCTCGCCCGGCTTGAGCGAACCGACATTCCACGTGGCGGTGTTGCCGGCGATGGCCGCGCCCGGAGCGCTGACGATCTTGGTCTGCGACGGGGCGGTGTCGGTAACGACGACGCCGGTCAACTCGGTGTCACCCGTGTTCGACGCCACGATCTTGTAGGTCGCCAGCTTGTTGATGAACCGCTCGGCCTCGCCGGTCTTGACGAGCTTCAGCCCCGGCTTGACCACCGTGGTGCAAGCGTCGTCGGTGACGGTGCCGGCATTGCTCGAGGTGGCGACGGCGACGTTGCAATGACGACCGCGTTCGGCGGCCTTGAGCTTGACGGGGATCGACTTCGACTGGCCGGGAGCGAGGTCACCGACGTTGAAGGTCTTCTCGCCGACGCCGCCGAGTCCGGCCGGATACTTGTCGGTCACGACGACGTTCTTGGCGACCGCGGTGCCGGTGTTCTTGACGACGATGTTGTAGTCGACGTCGGCACCGAGCTGGGCGACTTCGGGTCCGGACTTGTCGATGGCCAACTGCGGGCGACCCACGACGGTCTGCGCGCAGACGCGGGGATCGGCCTTGATGGTGGCGCAATTGACGAGCGTGCCTTCTTTCTCGGGCTTGACGGTGACCTTGAGGGTCTTGCTTTCGCCGGCGTCGAGGTTGCCGAGGTTCCAGACGAGCTGGTTGCCGTTGACGGTGGCCTGGGGCTCGGTGCCGACCAAGCTGACGCCATCGGGAAGGGTGTCGGTGACGACCACGTTGCCGGCACACGCCGACGCAAGGGTCTTCAGCTCATAAGTGAACGGCTCGCCAAGGGAAGCTTCGGCGGGCGCGGTCTTGGAAAGCTGGACGATGCCGGTCGTGGCGATCGCGCACGGAATGGCGGGCCGCGGGGCGGGCTTGGGAGCCGGAGCGGGCTTGGCGGGTTCAGGAGCCGGGGTGGGCGCCGGTGCCGCGTCACGACGGAAATAAGGGCTACGGCCGGTGTAGTAATCGCCAACCAGAACTTCGTAGCTCTGGCGATTCCGGGTCCGCATCTCGCGGTCGCCGTCCTGGGCGAAGGCGGCTGGGAAGGTCAGCGCCGCCACGATGGCAGCGAGACCAAGCGACAGCTTGGCGTGAATGTTATGCTTCATTTTGCCGATAATGTGAGTGTTTTAGGGTTCCTGCGACAGAGGTGAAGTAGCGATCGAACGTGGGTCAAGCCGTGGTTTCAGCGGATAATCCAAAAAGTCATCCCGAGAAGACAACCCCGATCACCCCACGATAGCCCCAGACCTTCGATGCCCAACACGAGGGATGGAATTGCATGCGGAAACCCAACTGTCAAGGCCGAGGGAACCCGGAATAGTTGGAACGTCTTGGTGACTTTCCAATGGTCGAGGGATCACGGACCCGCCGTCAAGAGAGGATCGCCGTCGCCTCGTCGTAGTTGGAATGGCGCAGAACGCACCACCGCCTCGATCATCGCGGCAAAACGATAGTTGGACTCCGCTAGCTTCGCCTGAATCCCGGCTACCGAGGGCCGATCATAATACTCGAGGCCGCGCCCCAGCGCATAGGTCAGCAGCTTTTCGCTGAGACAGCGCGTGAAATCCTCGTTGCGCTTCCCGGCAAACAACGCGGCCAAGTCAACGTGGTCGCGAAACTTGTCGCCACCCGGCATTTCGCCCTGCGTCTCCAAGGCGAAGCCACCGTCGTCGGCGCGATACCGACCGATTCCGTCGAAGTGTTCGAAAGCGAAGCCGATCGCATCCATCCGCTCGTGGCACGACGCACACGACGGGTTGTCGCGGTGTTGTTGCATGCGCTGCCGCAAGGTGCCCTTGAGCTCCTTGGCTTCGAGCGGCGGTATTCCCGGCGGCGGTGGCGGCGGTGGCGTCCCAAGGATGTTGTCCATCACCCATTTCCCGCGTTTCACGGGCGAGGTCCGGGTTGGGTTCGACGTCAAAAGCAACACGCTCGCATGCGTCAGCACGCCGCTCCGGGCCGTTCCCTTCGTCGAAACTTTCGCGAAGCCCTCGCCGTGCACGCCATCGATCCCGTAGTGCCGTGCCAATCGTTCGTTCGCGAACGTATAGTCGGCAGTGAGGAATTCGGTCACGGGTCGGTCCTCCCGCACGATGTAGTCGAACAGCCGCTCGGTCTCCTCGCGAATCGATGACCGAAGCGACTCGTCGAAATCCGGAAAGGTTTTTTTGTCCGGCGTCAGGATGCCAAGGGTCCGCAGGTTCAACCATTGGGCGGCAAAATTATCGGTCAACGCCCGAGAACGCGGATCCTTCAGCATCCGGGGAACCTGCTCCCCCAGGCTCTTCCGGAGCTTCCCTTTGGCCGCGAGCCCGAACAACTCGTCGTCGGGCATCGTGCTCCATAGGAAATAGCTGAGCCGACTTGCCAGCGCGTATTCGTCCACCGGTTGTACCGCGCGGGGATTGTCCGGTTCCGACTGCACTTCGCCGCGAAACAGAAAATGCGGCGAAACCAGCACCGCGGTCAGCGCCTGGCGGACTCCCGACTCGAAGTTGTCCCCGGCTTTCCGTCCGTCCCGGTACAAAGTGCAAAGCCGATCCACTTCGTCCTTGGTCGCCGGCCTTCGGAATGCCCGCGTCGCGAACCGCTCGATCACGGACCTCGCCGCGGCCGCATCGTCCCCGCCCTTCGGCATCCTGAAGAAAATGCGATGATGAGAGTCTGGCAATTCGGCGGGTTTGTCCGTGAACGGCCCGACGATCTCAACCCCCAGCACATAGAGGTTTCGGTCCTCGACCCGATGCTCTTTCCGGACCTTGCCGCTCTTCTCCTTCACCTCCTCGGTGTATTCCCGGTAGAAGTCGTTCAGGAACGCCACGCCCAACCGATGCGCCCCCGGTTGCATCGCCACCCGGTGTTCGTAGAACTTCGGATCGTTTTTCCCGCGTGCCACCTTGACGGTTTCCAGATTCTTTCCATCCATCTTCAGGCCCATTTGTACCTTCTCTTCCTTCGGGCCCGCCTGTTGGCCATACGCGTTGATCCTCACCACATACTCGCCCTCGAACCGCACCGGGAAATCGAGGGTCATCTCGCCATTGGAAGATTTCGTGGCCAACGCTGCCGTGCCATCGTGCCCCTTGAGGTCGCCAGGGGTGAACCGACGCGTCCGGGGTACCAACGGCCCGGTGACGATCGCCTCGTCGAATACCATTTCCGCTGCCCGCAGATACCGCTCCCAAAGAATGGGGGGCAACGACAGAACATCACCGATGTTGTCGAACCCGTAACCCACGTCGTCCTGCGGAAAATCATCCGCCGGCCGGAAATCCACCCCCACCAGATCCCGGATCGTGTTGTTGTATTCCGTACGGTTCAGGCGATGCAGGGTCACGCGACCCGGATCCGGATGCGCCGGATCAACCGGGAACAGGGTGCCATCGATCCACGCCACCAACTTCTCCCGCTCGGACGACGACGGTTGCGCTTTCTTCTTCGGCGGCATCTCGCCCGAACGGACATTTTGCAACACCCGCTCCCAAAGCCGTCGGTCGGAAACGATCGCGGTGACGTTCGTGAATCGATCCAGGCTGACATCGCCCTTGCTCGCGCCGTCCGCATGGCAATCCCAGCAATATTGCCTAAGGGTCGGCATGATTTCCCGGTGAAGGACCACTTCCGCGGCTGCCAACCGTTCCTTTGACGAAGGCATGTGCGCGCGCCTCGTCGAAACGGCGAAGGCAACCGAAGCGCAGGCTCCGGCCAACAGGGCTATCAGGATGGCGATCGAGCGGACCATGGGGACAGTTGACGGTGGTGAAGCGCGATTTATTGAAGCCTCTTCCGCCGATTCCCGCCGCGTCAATCCACGACATCGATCCACGACATGCGAATCGACGCCGGGTCGTCAGCCCACGCCCCGAGCAACGGCGAAGCCAGTCACCCGCGAATCCGCGGCCACAAGGGCCGGAGATCATCGTCGGCCAGCGCGGCGGCGCGGACGCTTTCCTCGTTGCCGCGGCGCACGGCGTCGCGGTACCAGTGCCACGCCTCCGCTTCCTCGCCCGTTTGCGCGAGATAACATGCGAGATTGAATGCCATCATCGGCTCGTCGGGAAAAAGTTCCGCGGCGGGTCTCAATGCGGCCAAGGCCGCCTCCAAACCCCCGCCCCGCATACGACGGGTCGCGTAGGCCCGATGCAGCCACCCCGCCGCCAGTTCGGGATGCAATCGCACCAACTTCTCGGCCCACGGAAACGCCGCCTCCCAGTCGCCCGACGCGGCGCATGCCGACCAACCGGTTTCCAGCACTGCCGGATGATCCTCGTTCGCCGCGGTAACGGCGGATAATTCCCGCAGGGCCTCCGCTGGATTTCCCAGTTCGATCCATCCTTCGGCCGCGCGAAGCGAGAAGATGTCCGGCGGCGGAACGGGCGTCATGGCGGGTCGGGCGCCGGATTGGATTTCGCAGCCCGCGGCTTCCGGCGTGCCCGGAACAACTCGAGCTGCGGTTCGTTGAGGAATCCGTGCTGCTTGAGGATGCGCAGCATTTGAAGCACGTCGGACTTCTGGTAATTGCGATTGGCTTCGGTCGATTCGATCAGCGCCGCGAGGATCGTCCCGAACTCCACCGGATGCGGGTTGGATACGGCGAAATCGATCTCGTCGTCTTCCCGGCGCGCGGGTGAAACATGTTTCCGGTGTTGCCGGACGAAAAATCCGGCCGACTCGAAAAACTCGCGGACGATGGCTTCGCTGACGGCACTCACGGGAATCTGTGAGGGGAGTTTGGTCCGCGTACGGACGCCGCACAATCCCGGAGACGGATATTGGCGACGGCCGTCCACGGGACAATCTTGCCCGCCGCACGCTTCCCCTTTCGCGACGATATTCCTAAAGTCGGGCCATGTCCGCCGACGCCAGTCTGGTCGCCCGCGTGGAACGCATCGTCGACGCCACGCCGATCCACGACATCCATACCCATCTCTACGATCCCGCGTTCGGATCGCTCCTGCTGTGGGGGATCGACGACCTGCTGGTCTACCACTATCTGGTGAGCGAGGCGTTCCGGCACCTCGACGTCGGCTACGATCGTTTTTGGTCGGCCGACAAAGTCACCCAGGCGGCGTGGATCTGGGACGCCTTGTTCGTGCGGCATTCGCCCGTCTCGGAAGCGTGTCGCGGCGTCCTCACGGCGTTGCACATGCTGGGCATCGAACCGCGCAAAGGCGATTTGCCCTCCATCCGAAAATGGTTCGCCGCGCAGAATGCCATCTCGCACGTCGACCGCGTTCTGGCCCTGGCAAACGTCTCGACCGTCTGCATGACGAATTCGCCGTTCGATGACGAGGAACGGCCGGGCTGGGAAGCGGGCTTCGACAGGGACCCGAGGTTTGTCGCGGCCCTGCGCATCGATCCGTTGCTCTTGTCGTGGCCATCGGCAACGAATCAACTTCGCGCGCAGGGCTACGGGGTGACCCCGGGCCGAACCACGGCCAACGCGTCGGAGGTGCGGCGCTTCCTGTCGGATTGGACCCGTCGGATCGACTCGCGGTACTGCATGGTTTCGTTGCCTCCGGATTTCGCCTATCCGGCGGACACGGACGCCGCGTGGCTGATCGACCACGCCGTGCTGCCGCATGCCAGGGAGCACGGGCAGGGATTCGCGCTGATGATGGGCGTGAAGCGTGCGGTGAACCCGGCGCTCAAACTCGCGGGCGACGGCGTGGGCCGCAGCGATTTGGTGGCGTTGCAAAATCTCTGCGCCGCAAATCCCGACAACCGGTTCCTCGCGACCTGCCTGAGCCGCGAGAACCAGCATGAACTGGTGGTGCTTGCCCGTAAGTTCCGCAACCTGCATCCGTTCGGCTGCTGGTGGTTCACCAACACGCCGCAGCTCGTCGCGGAGATCACGTCGATGCGCCTCGAGTTGCTGGGCACCAGCTTCACCCCGCAGCACAGCGACGCGCGGGTACTCGACCAGCTCCTGTACAAATGGAGTCACGCCAGGCGCATCGTGGCGCGTTGCCTCGCCGACCGTCATGCCGACCTCGCCGCGTCCGGATGGGAATCGACGGACGGCGAGATCGCGCGGGACGCGCGCGAGTTGCTCGGTGGTTCGTGCGCGGCGTTTCTCGCGGGCGGCTGAAGCCGGGGACGCTCCCGTGCGTCCGATGGGCGCCGCGTTGACACGGGCCCGCTGGGCCCGCTTATGCTGCGTGGACCTGCTCGCATGAACCGATTCGTTGCCGTCACGCTGGGCGCCGCCATCGCGGCTTCCCTTTCCGCCGCCGACAAGGTGGATTTTCGCCGCGAGGTGCGGCCGATCCTCGAGGGCTATTGCCTGAAGTGCCACGGCGCTGAGAAGCCCAAGGGAGATTTCAGCCTCGTGAGCCGGGCGGGAGCGTTGAAAGGCGGCGAGAAAGCCGGCCCCGCCATCGTCGCCGGAAACGGGGCCAAAAGCCCCCTGTTCGTCACCACGAGCCTCCCGGCCGACCACGATGACGTGATGCCGCCCAAGGGCGACAAACTCACCAAGGCCCAGCAGGACAAATTGAAGGCGTGGATCGAGCAGGGCGCCGATTGGCCCGACGACCAGAAGCTTTCCCAAAAAGAGCGCGTCGATTTCGCCAAACAGGTGGCGCCGATCCTCGAGGTCAATTGCGTCGCGTGCCACCACGAGGGCCATGCGAAGGGCAAACTCCGTCTCGACGTGCGCGACGAGTTCCTGAAGAGCGACTCGGTCGTCGTCGGCGACGGCGAGAAATCGAAGCTCTTCACCTCGATGATCCTCAAGGCCGACGACGAGGACCTGATGCCGCCCGCCAAAAAAGGCGGCCCGCTGCCGCGGGAGAAAGCCGACGTGATCCGCAATTGGATCGACCAAGGCGCGGTGTGGCCCGACGGAATGGTGTTGCGGCAGAAAGAAGCCGCCAGCACGCAGGCCCGGGACGACGTCGCCATGCTGGCGGCGATCCATGCCAAGGTGATCGCCAACTCCGCCGAGAAATCCGCGGACGCGATGAAAGCCTACACCGAAAAGCTCTCGGGAACCGACGGCGAATTCGACGTCCTTCCGATTCCGGCGGGCGAGTACACGATGGGCACTCCCGACAACGAACCCGGCCGCAAGCCGGACGAGGGTCCGCAGCGCAAGGTGAAGATCGAGCCGTTCTGGATGGGCAAGCTTGAGGTCCGATGGAACGAGTACGAACTCTTCATGTTCCCGGGCCTCGAGAAGGGCACCAACGTCCCGACCGAGCGCATCGACCGCGAGTTGATGATGAATTTCCCGGACCTGTTGCCCGCGGCCGTGAAAACCGCGGTCAACCAATACACGGGCAAGGAAGCCGAAGCGGTCAGCCGCCCGACCACGCCCTACGTCGAGATGAGTTTCGGCATGGGCAAGGACGGGTTCCCGGCCATCAGCATGACCCACTACGCCGCGACGCGTTACTGCCGGTGGTTGACCGCGAAGACGGGACACTTCTACCGGCTCGCTACGGAGGCGGAGTGGGAATACGCATGCCGTGCGGGCACCACCACGCGCTACTACTATGGCGATGATCCGGCGAAGCTCGACGAGTACGCCTGGTACTTCAAGAACGCCGACGGCAAATACCAGAAGGTCGGCAAGAAAAAGCCGAACGCGTGGGGTCTTCAGGACATGCTCGGCAACGTCTCGGAATGGGTCATGGACGGCTATCTGGACAGCTACTCGAAGGTCGGCGACCGCGAGACCATCTTCATCGACACCGAGTATCCGAACGTTGCCCGCGGCGGATCCTGGGACGACGACGCCGAGCTCCTGCGAAGCGGCTCGCGCAAGTCCTCGGATGCCTCGTGGAAAATGCGCGATCCCCAGTTGCCGAAATCAAAGTGGTACCTGACCGACGCCCAAGGCATCGGGTTCCGCGTGGTCCGGCCCTTGAAGGTGCCCGCGACGCCGGAAGAAATGGGACGTTGGTGGCCGGCGTACCCGACCAAAAAATAGGCGCCCGATTTCACCGGCGCGGGCAAGGACCACGGTAGTCCCCGTGGATTTGCCCCGGGACGCCAAGAAATGCGATTGGACTTCGCGCGATTCTGACTCAGCTTTCCGCCGGTATGGGTGATCTCCGGGTTCTCGTGGTCGACGACGAACCGCTCGCACGAGAGCGTCTTAGGACGTTTCTTTCGCGCGAGCCGGGAATCGTCGTCGCGGGGGAGTGCGGCAACGGCAACGACGCCGTGGTCGCGGTGCGGCAAAACCATCCGGATATCCTCTTCCTCGACGTGCAGATGCCGGGCCTCGGCGGGTTCGAGGTACTCGAGCGCCTTCAGGAACAGGTTCCTCCGGCCGTCGTCTTCTGCACGGCTTTCGATCAATACGCAGTCAAGGCCTTCGAGATCCACGCCGTGGATTACCTGATGAAGCCGTTCGACCGGGAACGCTTCAAGGTCGCGCTCGAGCGGGCGGTGCGCCGCGTCAGCACGGGGAAACCCGACGACATCCAGACCAAGCTCGCCGCGATGCTCGCCGATGTCCGTGCCGGTGCCAAACAACCCGAACGCATCCCGATCAAGTCCAACGGCAAGGTCAGCTTCGTGATGATTTCGGAGATTGATTGGGTTGGCAGCGCGGACAACTACGTGGAACTCCACGTCGGGACGCACTCGCACCTGATCCGGGAAACCATGACGTCGATCGCCGAACGCCTGCCCACCGAGGAGTTCGTGCGCATCAGCCGGACCGCCATCGTGAATCTTTCCCGGGTGAAGGAACTGCAGCCGCTTTTTCACGGCGAGTACGCGGTCACGCTGACAACCGGGGCCCGACTCACGTTGTCGCGGAGCTACCGCGACCAACTCCCGCGCCTCGGCGTCGAGTGAGTGGTTGGGATCGCCCCGGTCATTTGCCGGACAGCGCTTTCGCTCGCCGCACCAGATCGACGAACTCGGCGCGGTAGCCTTCCCGATCCTCGCCGAGCCCCTGCTCCGCCATCCGCATCACTTGGTCGTAGGTCAATTCCCCGCGGTGCGCCGAGTCGCGCAGCAGCATTCCGAAACCCGCCACCGCGGCGGCGAATCGAAAGTCGGTCCCCGCTTGTTTCCAGTCGCGGGCGTCGTCCTTGACCGCGAGCTGGATCAACCGGCTCGTGTCGCCGTCCGGCAACTTGTACCGCAGCTTGGCGAAAAACAGTTCGTCCGGACGCGCCGATTTGTTCGCCGGAACCGGCACGCCGGCTCCGTAGCGCAATGGATCCACTCCCGGCCCGGAGCCCGCCACCGGCACCAGTTCGTACAACGCCGTGACGAGGTGCCCCGCACCCAGATCACCCGCGTCCTTCGCATCGTCGTTGAAATCTCGGTCAGCCAACGCGCGCTTCTCGTAACCGAGCAACCGCCATTGCCGCACGCGCTCCGGGTTGAACTCGATCTGCAATTTCGCGTCCTTCGCCACCGTGACCAACGTCGATTCCAATTGCTCGCCCATCACCTTCTGCGCTTCCCGGAAAGAGTCGATGTACGCGTGGTTGCCGTTCCCGTTGTCCGCCAGCAACTGCATCGTCCGGTCCTGGAGATTGTCCATGCCGTAGCCCAGCACCGTCAGGAACACGCCCGATCTCGCCTCCTCCTGCACCAGCGCCAGTAGTTCTTCCTGGCTCGTCGCCCCGACGTTGAAATCACCGTCCGTGCACAGGATCACCCGATTCACCGCGTCCTTGGCGAAGTTTGCCCGCGCCATCGCGTACGCCGAGCGGATGCCCGCGCTCCCGTGCGTCGAACCACCCGCATGCAGCCGGTCGATCGCCGCGAGGATCGGCTCTTTCTCGGCACCGTTCGACGACGGCAACGCCACCGCCGCGTCGCCCGCATAGGTGACGATTCCCACCCGGTCCCGCGCGGTCAACCGCTGGACCAACAGGCGGAGCGTGCGCCGCACCAGGGGCAACCGGGGCTCCGGTTCCATCGATCCACTCACATCGACGAGGAACACAAGATTGGCGCGTGGCCGCTCCGCGCGCGCCACGTCGCGGGCCTTCACCGTCACCCGCGCCAACCGGTTTCCCGGCTTCCACGGCGCGTCGGCCACTTCGACGCGAATCGACACCGGATGCTCGTCGGCAACCGACGGCGACTCGTAGTGGAAGTAATTCACGAGTTCCTCGATCCGGACGGCATCCGGAGGCGGGAGAGCTCCCTCGCGCAGAAAACGGCGGACGTTCGCGTAACTCGCGGTGTCCACATCCAGACCGAACGTCGACAACGGCGTCTCGAGAACGGAACGAAACGGGTTCTCGACAATCGCGCGATATGCCTCGCGGGATGCGGCCCCCGCCCTGGGCGGAAGCCCGTAGCGTGCCATCAGGACCGGGTCGAGCGACGTGGGAGTCTTTTCGGAGGGCGTCACCTTCTGGGCGAGTGGTTCCTCGACCCCGTTCGGCGGGACCGCGCCACGGGGATTCAACCTTCGACCCCGGGCGCCTTCGCCATTCGACACTGCCACGCTGGCCTGTCGCTGCGGCGCCGCGGGCGACGTCTGGATCGCCCTCTCTCCCGGCGCGGCGTCCACCGGCGGATTCACCGATCCGGGGCTTCCGGAAGGTCGAACTGGACGGGCGAGTCCATCGGACGACACAGGCATCCGCGCTTGCACGCTGTCGACTGCAGGTGGCGAAACCAGAACTTTCGACACCGTGATTTTCGGAACGGGAGCATCGGGGGCATTCACCGGCCTGGGATTGACGACGGGTGTCTGGAGCGCGCGGGCCGTCGGAGTCGCGATGTTGTTGGCGGGGTCCGGATGCGCGTACCGATAACCGGCGGATTCGACCTCCGCCTCGGTCCTCGTCACACGCGACTCGGCGACCCGGGTTGGAACGAGGTACACCGCCAACGCGACCGCGGCGCCTCCTGCCAGGGCCCAACCCCATGCATGCCTCCAAGGCATCCACCCTTCCCAACACTTCGGGCGGGACGTATCGAGCCGGAATTCACCCGGATCGGTGGCGGGGGATTCACCGACGGCGGCTCGCTCGATGCGATCCCGCTGCTCGGGTAGCAACTCGATGCGCGCCTCGGCGACGAAAGCCCGCGACAGACCCGCGGCAGCCACGCGCACCGCCTCGACCTCGGCGACGAGCGACGGATCCGCAGCCAGCGCGGCCTCGACCCGTGCCATCTCGTCGGGCGGAAGTTCGCCGAGCGCGTACGCCGTCAACTCCGGTGAATCGAGGTTCAATTTCATGGCTTCTCCGGAGTTCAGGCGTCTGCCGACCGCGGCGCGCGTCCGGCCAGGGGTTTGTCGAGTGCCGCGAGTTGAACGCGCAGCGTTTTGATCGCGGTGTGCAGCAGGAACCCGACGTTGCCGACCGAGAGCGAGGTCACCGCGGCGATTTCCTGGTAGCTCATCTCTCCATGGAACTTGAGTCGCACGACTTCCCTCTGGTTCGCCGGAAGCCCGGCCATCAACGCCAGGATCGCTTCCGCGGCGTCGCGGTCCGCGGCACGGGATGCCGGGTTTGGCTCGGTTGCCTCGCGGCTTTCCATCGCGGTTTGGCTCAAGGGGCTCATGCGGCTTTCCTTCCGGTGCACGTCGTGCACGCGGTTCCTGCAAACCGTGAAGAGCCACTGCGCCATGTGTCCGTCGACGGATCCCGGTTCCTGCGAGCACAGCTTCAGGAAGGTGTCCTGCACGACGTCGCGAGCCCGGTCGGGATCGCCGGTCAGGGATTGCGCGTACCGCAGCAGACCGGCCTCGTGCCGTTCCATTGCGGCCCGCACCCATTCCGCGCGTTCGACGCCCTCGGGCACGCTCATGGCATTTCGCGGCGCTTCACTTCGACGGGACAACGCGCGCCGGAACGTTTCCTTGGAATTATTTCCCGAAAAGAAATCAGCCCGCCCACCCGGCGCTCATCCGGCGTCCGCGGCGACGGCGGCATCCCGCGCATCGGCCCGGGCTTTCCGGACTTTTTCCGTCGGAACATATCGCTCCGCGAACCGCCGTCGGAAGTCGGCGAACGTCCCGTCGCGGATATGCATCCGGATCTCGGCCATCACCTGGAGGAAATAATGGCTGTTGTGGATGCTGACGAGTCGGAGCCCCAGGATCTCGTTCACGTTGAGCAGATGCCGGATGTAGGCACGCGTGTGGTGGCGACACGCGAAGCAAAGGCATCCTTCCTCGATCGGTCCGAACTCGGCTTTCACCGCGCCGCCCTTGATCGCGAACGTCCCCCGGCTCGTGAATGCCGTCCCGTTGCGCGCCACCCGCGTCGGCAGGACGCAATCGAACATGTCGACCCCGCGCGCCACCAACTCCACCAACTGCGCCGGCGTCCCCAGACCCATCGCGTAACGCGCCTGGTTCTCCGGCAAATGGGGCTCCGTCAATTCCACCTGCCGGAACATCTCCGGCTCCGGCTCGCCCACGCTCACGCCGCCGATCGCGTAGCCGTCGAATCCGATCGCGACCAGTTCCTCCGCGCATTTCCTTCGCAGGTCGTCATGACTCCCGCCCTGCACGATCCCGAAAACCATCTGTCCTTCGGCACGCGGTTGCGCGCGGCACTCGGCGGCCCAACGCACCGTGCGCTTGACCGCCCCCGCCACTTCCTCGCGCGGCGCCGGATGCGGCGGGCATTCGTCGAACACCATCGCGATGTCCGATCCGAGGTGCCTTTGGATTTCCATGCTCTCCTTCGGCCCCAGGAACAACGGGCTCCCGTCGAGATGGCTCCGGAACTCGACCCCGTGTTCCCGGATCTTCCGGAGCTTGCCGAGGCTGAAGACCTGGAACCCGCCCGAATCCGTGAGGATCGGCCGGTGCCAGTTCATGAAACGGTGCAGGCCGCCGGCCTTTCCCATGATCTCCATGCCGGGACGGATCGCGAGGTGGTAGGTGTTGCCGAGGAGGATCTGGGTTCCCATCTCCTCGAGTTCCCGGTTGTCGAGCGCCTTGACGGACGCCTGCGTCCCCACCGGCATGAAGACCGGGGTCTCGATCACTCCCCGCGTAGTGTGCAATCGACCGAGACGCGCGCGGCTTGCCGGATCCTTTTTGAGCAACTCGAACATTCCGGCGCCAGCTTCCGTATCCCGGCCCATTCCCGCAAGGAAGGCCGCGCGGGCCGCGTCCACGCCCCGCATGCTGGCCAATCCAGGTCGACATCCGCTGGATGGCCCGAGACGCGTCGGCTCCAGTCGATCAATCTCTCCGGATCACGAGGGAACGGACTCGAATCGGCGGCCGTCGGACGACAGTTTACTTTTTTCCGGCGTCGCCCCGATGGTACCCGCCGCGATTCAATCCGCAGTGATCGCCAAACGCCCGTGAACATCCGTACCCGAGCCAGCCTCGTCCTGGTCTTCTGCTGCGCTTGCTGGGCGTTCAGTTTCCCTTCCATGAAGGCGCTGGAACAAGTCGGGCGCCTCGCCGTTCCCGATGCCCCGTCCGTTTTTTTCGCCGCCCTCTGCGTCGCCTTCCGCTTCTCCGTATCCGCCGTGTTGCTGGCGGCGCTCTGTGGACGAAGTCTCGCGCGCCTGACGCGTCTCGAGGTCGTCCAGGGCGGCGGCATCGGACTCCTCGGCGGCATGGGTTTGGTGCTCCAGATGGACGGCATGGCCTACACGCTGGCGTCCACCTCCGCGTTCCTCACCCAGGGTTACTGCGTCTTGATCCCGCTCTGGATCGCGGCGCGCCTTCGACGCGTTCCCCCGCCCCGGATTCTTGGCGCGTGCTTTCTGGCGCTCGCGGGCGCGGCAATCCTATCCGGGATTCGCCACGGCGGCCTGGCGCTCGGCCGCGGCGAGTGGGAGACGCTTGCCGGAAGCGTGTTGTTCGCCGGGCAAATCCTTTGGCTGGAGCGTCCCGTTTTCCACGGGAACGACAGCCGTCGGGCGACCGTCGTCATGTTCTTCGTGATGTCGATTTCGGCCCTGCCCATGGCCCTCATCACGGCGCCGCGCGCGGGCGACGTCCTTTCGGCCTACCGCTCGCCCGAGGCACTCGGCTTGCTGGCTTTGCTCGTCGTCGTCTGCACCCTCGTCACGTTCCCGCTCGCCAACCATTGGCAACCCAAGCTCCCCGCCACCCAAGCCGGCCTCCTCTATTGCACCGAGCCCGTCTTCACGAGCGCGGTCACGCTCTTCGTCCCGGGCATCATCTCGCGACTCGCCGGGATTCGATATCCGGATGAATCCCTCACCTGGAATCTTCTCGCCGGCGGCGGACTCATCCTCGTCGCGAACGCGTGGCTTCAACGGCATCCGCCCGATGCGCCGCATCGGCCCGCCCCGTGACGTTGCCAGGCAAACCAACCGTTCGATTCGCGACCTCGAAAAGCCCGCGGCCAGCCGCGGTCACCCGCCGCCGGACGGTTTCCGCCACTCGACCTTGGGCGGTTCCGGAAGACCGAGCACGCGATAGGAGGTCCGGAAATGCATCTTGGCGACTTTCGGCAACGCCGCCGCACCGTGGCGTTCGACGAACGCGCGCGCGGCCGCCTCGACCGCGGACGAGGCGCCCTTCGGCAAAGGGACACCGAGTTCCTTCTCGAGTTTTTTCAACCGCGTGACGAACGCGTTGCGGGCTACGATCGATGCCGCCGCGACCGCGAGGTCTTCCTCCGCCTTGTGGCGCTGCACCAATTCCAAAGTCCGTCCCGCGGCCATCAACGCCTTCTCCACGGTCGATTTGCTGGCGGCAAATTGGTCGCTGATGGCCCGGAGCGGCGGCGGATTCATCCGGTCGCGCATCCCCATGAGGTTTTCGATCACCCGCGCGTGGCCCCAGGCCAGGACTCGGTTCACGCTCCCCGTGGTGCCGTGCATGCGGTTGTACGCCTCGTTGCCGATCGCCACCGAATTCACCACGCAGCCCGGGGTTTCCTCGATGATCTTCGCGAACTTGGCGATCTGTGCGTCCGAGGAAATACTCTTCGAATCCCGGATCCCGATGTTCTTCCAAGCCTCGAGGACGCCGCGGTTCACGTAGACCCCGGCGATGCACAGCGGTCCGAAAAAATCGCCCTTCCCCGATTCGTCGACGCCGATGCGCGCGTCCATGAGCGTCGGATCAAGCGCTTCCTCATATCCAAGTTTTGCCGACTGCAGAACGAGGGGTTCGAGGATGAACTCGACGAATTCCCGGGTTCCCTTTCCCTGCACCACGACCTTGCCCGATTCGTAGAACGTCACGTTGTGGTCCGGTTTCACGCCGCTGAACCGCGCGTACGGCACGTCGCGGAGTTTGTACGAGCCGTCGCGCACGAGGGCCTCGAGACGATCCGCCTGCTCGGCCGTCAACTTGGCGGTATGGCTGGTCACGGCCTCCAAATGCGTTGCGCACGGCGTCGATGTCCAGCGCGGATTCGGGGAAGCACAGTTCGCAATGGACTCCCGGCGCAAGACGCGGATTAGATCGTCAAGTGCGCGTTTCCACTTCCACCCGTCGCTCCCGGTTTTCGGGCAATCCCAACGCCACCGGGATCGCGTCGGCATTGCTGAAGTGGTTTCCGTCCGCCGCCCGCGACATGCCGTGGCGCCGCACGCTGGATCCCTACGCCATCTGGGTCTCCGAAATCATGCTCCAGCAGACTCAGGTAAAGACGGTCATTCCGTACTGGGAGCGCTGGATGCGCGAACTGCCGACGATCGATGCGTTGGCGAACGCACCATTGGACATCGTTCTCCGGCTTTGGGAAGGACTCGGCTACTACTCCCGGGCGCGCAATCTGCAGAAGGCGGCCCGGATACTCGTCGCCCGGCATCGCGGCCGGATTCCCGACGATCCATCGGAATTGTTGGAGCTCCCCGGAATCGGCCGATACACGGCGGGAGCGATCGGATCGATCGCATTTGACCGGCCCGATGCCATTCTCGACGGAAACATCATCCGGGTGTTTTGCAGGCTGCGGGTTTTGCCCGGAGACCCTCGCGCTCCCGAATTGAACCGACGTCTGTGGAGTCTGGCCGCGGCCGTGGTCGTTGCCGCAAAGGCTCTCCCCGCTCCCGCCGGCGTCCCTCGGACGGGATTGCGGTTCGCGGGGAATTGTTCCCGGATGAACCAGGCACTGATGGAACTGGGCGCGACCGTCTGCAGGGTGTCGAACCCCGATTGCGGTGATTGCCCATTGAACTCGATTTGCCGAGCGCACGCACTCCGAGCGCCGCATCGCTTCCCAACCGCCAAAGCCGGACCCAAGGTGGTCCAACGCCGATTGGCGACCGTCGTGTGGTCGACTGGCCCGAAATGGTTGATTCGGCGCCGATCCGACGACGAGGTGAACGGCGGCTTTTGGGAATTCCCGAACCAAGAAATCGCCCGGGATACCGATGCGGCGGCAGCGCTCGCCGGTTGGCTCCGGGTGCCGGTCGATTCGCTCGAACCACGCGGACGATGCCGGCACTCGATTACCCGATATCGGATCGTCGAAGAAATTTTTTCCCTGACCCGGCCTCCCGGGCGAAATCTGCCCGCCGGAGAACTACGATGGGTCGACCGCGAGACGCTCGCCGCCATTCCACTGACCGGCGCGCACCGCCGAATCAAAACACGTCTGGTCGACAACCACACGGCTACCGGCACGTCCGGCCGAGCAGCCTTGCCACGCCCCATTTGTGGCGGCAAACGTCCCGTCTGAAACCCCATTCTCCGGCCATTCTCCCCTTCCCGGCGGCTCCACGTAATGGCACGTTCTTCCAATACCGATGGCTACACCCGAGGAACCAGCATCCAAGAGCAAAGTCGTGGATCCCTCCGGACAATCCGCCAAGCGCTCGGGGCGGGATAGCGGGAGTTCCCGATCCTCGACCGGCCACTCGTTTCGCTTCTCTGTTGTTCTGCTGCTGGCGCTCGTCGTTCTGGCGCTCGTCGGGTTCTTTGCGGCGAAACCGGTGTACCGTGCGATTCGCGTCCAAAAAGGCATCAAGTCGGCGAGGAGGGCGGCCGCTCATTTCGCCACCAATGGCTATTTTGAGTGTGCCAAGGAACTCAGACTCGCGAACCAACTAGCCCCGGACTCTCCGGAAGTTCTGGAAATCCAAGCGGATCTGCTCTCCAAGCTCCACGAACCCAACGCGATCCCAATCTGGATGCGGCTGGCAACACTTCGGCCGCTGTCGCTCGAAGAGTCCTACCGGTTGCTCGATCTCGCGTTGGAGATCGAGGCCATGGATGTCGCCGAGGCGGAGATCAAGAAACTTGGCGCGATCCATTCCAACGACATCGCTTTTCTCCGGCGGCGATTGAAGATGCATGTTTTGGAGGACGCGATCCAGCCGGCCATCGCGGATGTAAAGGCCATCGCGGACATCGATGGCACGACTCCATCCACCGAGTTGATGCTTGGCGATGTACTTGTTCGCTCGAACAATCCGGAAGACGCGGCAATGGGCAAACGCCTGCTGCTCATCCTTGCACAGACGGCTCCAGCCCAGCAGATCGAAGCGGTGACGTTGTTGAACGAACAGGGCCACCTGTCCGGGACCGAGCGCAACATGCTCGCCCGAGTCTTGAATTCCCGAGCGGAACTGGATTTTGATGGACAGATACTTGCGGCTTCGTTGCGGATGACCACCGATCTGGAGCAGCGGGAGAACATCGCCGAGGAAATCCGCACCCATCTTCCGCCAAACGACTCCGCCGCGGCAGTCCGCTTTGCCGACTGGAGCATTAGGTACCGGGTTGCGAAGCCTGCCGTCGCCGCACTCCGTCCATTTGCCAAGGGAACCAACATCGTCGCGATTGACCTACAGGTTCAGGCTTTGGGACTGGGCGAAAACTGGGCGGAATTGGAGGACTTCCTCGGATTGTACGAGAAACAAGTGTCGCCCGCGATCGTGCTTACCGTGAAGGCATGGCGTGCGGCGAAAAAAGGCAAAATCGACGAAGCCCAGACCTTGTTTGAGCAAGCCGTGGCCAAGGCGGGTCCAACGGATACGACTCCCCAGCGCTATCGAGTGGTGGCGGCTTGGGCTGAAATGGCCGGACTCCCATTGAGCGCCGTCCATGCCTATGAACCCCTGTTGAATGATCCAAAGTCCGTCGTGAGCGCCGCCCGGGCAAGTATGACTTTGCTGGCTTCCAATCCCGACCTTGAGCTGGGACTGCCGATCATAAGGCGGATGCTTGAGTTTGTCCCCGATGACTTGGGAATCCAACAGGCATACGTCACATACGCGGTGGTGCTGGGCCGGGACACCCCCAAGGCGTTGGCATTGGCCACCGCCCTCCACCGCAGTGATCCCAAGGATCCAACGCGGACCATCCTCCTTGCCGCAGCGCACGTCCGAAACGGCAATCCGTCCGAAGGGTTGAGCGTTCTTGAATCCAGCCCGATCGATGACTCGGCCCTGAGCGATGGGAAACTCGCCTTGAAAGCTTACGTCCTGGCATCGGCCCAGCAAAAGGATCCGGCCAGACGGGTCGTACGCCGGATCAATCAGACGGCCCTTCGCTTGCAAGAGAAGGTACTGCTGGAAGCGGTCAAGTAGGTTGATCGAAGAAGGACTCCGACGGATCCAGGATTTTGATCCTTAGCCGTATCCATGCAGTAAGAAATCAATTGGGTATCTCGCCAAGACGCCAAGAATCCACGCATTCCCGACTGAGCCGGGACGGAACCATGCAATCGCGGCAGGGGAATTATCTCACGCCAAGGGGGACCAAGGCCGGCCAAGAAGGCGGGAACGTGTATCGGGAACCAGAGATTGGATCCCACCGTTCGGTGAAATGACACGCCGGCGGTCTTTGCCCCCTTGGATGGCCTTGGCCCGTCTTGGCGTGAGATAATTCCTCGGCCGCTACTGCATGGATACGGCTTAGGAGCGGAGGCAGGCCCGCTTCAGATGATTGACCGTGGTCTTCCAACCGAAGACGCAGGACTGCCTTGCCGTTCATTCGCGGCCACCCGTGGCGACTGCGCACGGTCCTGGCAGGCGAAACAGTTCCGTTCCAAAGACCAAAAAAGCGCGGCAAGCTTTCGCTTGCCGCGCTTTGAGAATGCAGTGATTTGCCCAAACGGGCAATCCCACGAATCAGGCCAACCGACGGCGCAGACCGAGGAAACCACCGGCGAGACCGAGGAAACCAAGCGCCGCGTAGGTGCTGGCTTCGGGAACGGCCTGCGTGGTGTACACGTAGTGCAGGAACACCTTGCCGCCGGAGAACGCGGCGACCGTGGCGGTCACGGAATCCGTACCGGAGGCAGACGCCACACCGGTGGAATCCAACGAGAACGCGACGGGAGAGACGGTGTTGTAGGTCCCGGTGTTGGGATCAACCTGGCTCGCAACGCTGATCGGACCCGCGGTGAGCGTGCCCGGAACGTTGAGGACCACGGGGGTCGACGCGATCGACACGTTGGCACCCAAGGCCGGCGAAGTAACCGCAGGTCCCTTGATGGAGACGTTGGCGAACTGCAACGAAATGCTCGGGCTGGTGCCCGACGTAACGTTGTAGGTGACGTAGGAGTAGCCGTCGATGGAGTAGCTCACCGACGTGAGCGGACCCATCGCAGGAAGGTACCCGAGCACGGGATCCAGTGCACCCTTCGCGTTGACGAAGGTAGTCGCGCCGGCAAACGCCACACCACCCGTGGAGGGCGGCACGAAGGTCGACGGAAGCGTGATGGTTTGGTCGAGGAAGCTAATCGCCGCGTTCGCCGAAACGGCGAACAAAGCGAGTGCGGTCGATACCGCGATCTTGGTATTCATTGTCTGGTTTCCTTTGGATTGAAACTTGCCTGTGAAACGGAACTGCGCTCTTTGGTACCAGAGTCATCGGTCGGATCCAAGTATTTTTTTGCAAGGTTTCGGAAGAAGTCGAGCCGACCACTGTCCAGATCGGCGGTCGTTGCCTCAAAACAACTGCGTCACAATGTCCCTCGATGGGTTTTCTTGAGTGCCGACCCGTCCCCGCTATTGCCCCACCGCATGCTCCCGCGGCACCATCCCCGCTTCATGGCACGACGGCAGTACCCGTTTCACTTGATCGAACCCCGCTGGCAAGGCCGATGGCTGGCCGGCGAGACCTTCCGCGCGTTCAACCCAGGCGAACCCCTTCCCCCGGAACATCCTTTCACGCTCCGGCACTCCTCGCCCGACCAACCCGATCCCGGCACGCTGCCGCCCAAGTACTACATCCTGGACATGTTTCCGTACCCGTCCGGGGCCGGACTCCACGTCGGGCATCCCGAGGGCTACACGGCCACCGATATCCTCGCCCGTTACCGCCGCGCCAAGGGCTTCAATGTCCTCCACCCCATGGGTTGGGACGCCTTTGGCCTCCCCGCCGAGCAGTACGCCATCCGCACCGGCCAGCACCCCAGGGTCACCACGGCCGGCAATGTCGCCAACTTCCGCCGTCAGATCCGGTCGCTCGGCTTCTCCTACGATTGGTCCCGCGAGGTCGACACCACCGACCCCGGTTACTTTCGCTGGACCCAATGGATCTTCCTCCAGCTTTACAACGCCTGGTTCAACCCCGCCTCCAACCGCGCGGAGCACGTTTCCACCATTTCCAATCCGGCCGACTGCACGACCGACGCCCAGCGCCGCACCTTTCGCGACTCCAAACGCCTCGCCTACGTCGCCGAAGCCCCGGTCTGGTGGTGCGAGGCCCTCGGCACCGTCCTCGCCAACGAGGAAGTCGTCGATGGCCTCTCAGAGGTCGGCAAACATCCCGTCGTCCGCAAACCCATGCGGCAATGGATGCTGCGGATCACCGCGTTCGCCGACCGGCTGCTCGCGGATCTCGACACCATCGAGTGGTCGGATTCCCTCAAGGAAATGCAGCGGAATTGGATCGGCCGCAGCGAAGGTGCCGAGGTCGATTTCAAACTCGCGGCCCATCCCGCCAATCTCCGGGTTTTCACGACCCGTCCCGACACGCTCTTCGGTGCGACCTATATGGTGCTCGCACCGGAGCATCGGTTGGTGAACGAGATCACCACCCCTGCCCAACGCCTCGCAGTCGAGGGATACCGGACCGAGGTCTCCAAGAGATCCGACCGCGAGCGAACCGACGCCACCGGCAAAAAGACGGGAGTGTCCACCGGGGCGTTCGCTATCAATCCGGTGAACGGCGAGCGCATCCCGATCTGGATCGCCGACTACGTCCTCGCCACCTATGGCACCGGCGCGATCATGGCGGTGCCCGCGCACGACGAGCGGGACCTCGAATTCGCCCGCCAATTCGATCTGCCGGTTCGCGCCGTCGTGCAACCGCCCGACGCAAAGTCAGATCCCATCGGTTTCTGCGATTCCGGGTCGGCCATCAACTCGAACGGTCCCGAGATCCGCCTCGACGGATTGCCCACGGCGGAAGCCAAGCGAACCATCACCGCTTGGCTGAAAGACAAAGGGCTCGGGCAAAAGACGGTAAACTTCAAACTGCGGGACTGGCTTTTCAGCCGGCAACGGTATTGGGGAGAACCGTTCCCGATCGTTTGGCGCACCGACGCCGACGGCACGACCTACCACGAGCCGTTGCCCGAGTCGTCCTTGCCGCTCATGCCGCCTTCGCTCGAGGAGTTCAAGCCAACGGCCGACGGCCAACCGCCTCTCGCGCGCGCCACCGATTGGGTGCGCGAGGTCCCCGGCGCCACCCGCGAGCTCAACACCATGCCGCAGTGGGCCGGCTCGTGTTGGTACTACCTGCGCTATCTCGATGCCCGGAACGGCGACCGCTTCGTCGAGCGATCCGCCGAGTCCTACTGGATGGGCACCGGATCCGCGACCGCGACGCCCGGCGTGGATCTCTACGTGGGCGGCACCGAGCACGCCGTGTTGCACCTGCTCTACGCGCGTTTCTGGCACAAGGTGCTCTTTGATCTCGGCCACGTTTCCAGCGCCGAGCCTTTCTTCAAGCTCGTCAACCAAGGCCTGATCCTCGGTGCCGACGGCCAGAAAATGTCGAAATCGGTCGGCAATGTCGTGAATCCCGACGAGATCATCGCCGAGTACGGAGCCGACGCGTTCCGGCTCTACGAGATGTTCATGGGACCGCTTTCGGAAACGAAGCCGTGGAACACCCAGGGCGTCGAGGGCGTGTACCGATTCCTCGGACGCGTCTGGCGCCTGTGCGTGGACGAGGCGTCGGAGACCGAGTACGAGCAACGCGTCGCCGCCGAACCGAGCCGCGGCGCCGAGTTTCTGCATGATCTCCGCTTCGCAGCGACCGTCGCCGACACCGAGCCGACCCCCGCGCAACTCAAGGCCCTCCACGCGTGCATCCGCAAGGTCACCGACGACCTCGAACACCTGCGGTTCAACACGGCGATTTCGGCGATGATGACGTTCGTGAACGACGCCCTGTCCTGGGAACGCAAGCCGGCGTCGATCCTGCGTGTGTTCTTCCTGCTCCTCGCGCCGTTCGCGCCACATCTCGCCGAGGAACTCTGGGAAAAACTCCACGCCCACCTCGGCCAATCCGCGCCGAGCCTCCCCTACGCCGAGTGGCCGCGGCACGATCCGGCCCTACTCGTCGAGGACACGCTCGAACTCCCGGTGCAAGTCAACGGCAAGCTCCGCGACGTCATCCACGTCCCCGCCGCCGCGACCGCCGCCGAGATCGAGGCCGCCGCGCTCGCCGCCGACAAGGCCCAGCCTTTTCTCGCCGGCAAAACGGTCCGCAAGGTCATCCTGGTGCCGAAACGATTGGTGAACATTGTCGTTGGCTGACGGCGTGTTAACCTCGCCTCCATGGTGCGATTGACCCGACAGGAACAATGGACCCTCTGGGTCCTGCTGGTCCTGTTGTCCGCCGGGGGTGCGGGCCGCTGGTGGTTGCGCCAGCATCCGCCGTCGAATGCCACACCGGCCGCCACCGCCCGGAACGAAGCGCTTCCCATTCGGAATTGAGCGACGCCATGCAGGATTTCGACACCGCACTCGAATCGTTGGTGACGCGCGACGCGCGTTACCATCGGGACGCGTATCACTTCGTCCGCGAGGCCCTCGACCACACGCAGGGCCTGTATGCCAAGGCCGGCCACGTCAGCGGACGCGAATTGCTCGAGGGCATCCGCGACTACGCCCTGAAGCAGTACGGCCCGATGACGCTGTTGGTCCTCGACGAATGGGGTGTGCGGCGATGCGAGGACTTCGGCGAGATCGTGTTTAATCTCATCGAGGCGCAGGTCCTCAAGAAAACCGACCACGACCGACGCGAGGATTTCACCGGCGGCTACGATTTCACCGAAGCTTTCCGGAAACCCTTCGAGCCCGGCGCGCCGTCGCGGAACTGACGCGGTTCATCGGGTGGCCGACGCGGTGACGCGGCGGATGTAGCGCGGGCGTCCCCGCCTGCGGTAGTCGCGGGCGTCTCGCCTGTGCGAGGCCTCGTTCAGCCGGTCACCGGAGCCCTGTTCCCCGCCCCAACTCCACCGTCTCACGACGGCGGCCACACCTTACCCCGTGGCCGACGCGGTGACGCGGCGGAGTAGCGCGGGCGTCCCCGCCTTCGCGGGGCTGCCCCCGCTCAGACGTCGCAAATCTTAACGCCCTGCTTCAACGAGGCGAGAACGTCGGGTCGCTTCGGGATGAACTCCTGTGCCACGTGCCCCTGGAATCCCGTCGCCACGATCGCCTGCATGATCGCCGGATAAAACAACTCCTGGGTCTCGTCGATCTCGTTGCGGCCGGGCACGCCGCCGGTGTGGTAATGCGCGAAATACGCGTGTTGCTTGCGGATCGTGGCCACGACATCCCCCTCCATGATCTGCATGTGGTAGATGTCATAGAGCAACTTGAAGCGCTCGGACCCGATGCGTTTGCACAACTCGACGCCCCACGCCGAGTGGTCGCACTGGTAATCGTGGTGATCGACCTTCGAGTTGAGCAACTCCATGACGAGCGTGATGCCGTTCTGTTCGCACAGCGACATCAGCCGCTGGAGACCGACCGCGCAGTTCTTCAGGCCGGATTCGTCGTCGAGCCCGCCGCGGTTGCCCGAGAAGCAGATCACGTTCTTGAGCCCCGCCTTCGCGGCGAGGGGAATCCATTCGGAATACGCGGCGACCAACGTGTCGTGGTGCTCGACGCGATTGAACGCCTTGTTGATGCCGCCAAGCCCGTCCTTCACGGGGTTGCCGGTCATCGCGCACGTGAGGCCGTGTTTGGCGAGGACGGGCCAATCGTTGGGCCCGAGCAACTCGATCGAGGCGAGGCCGATGCCCTTGGCGGCGACGCAGAGTTCCTCGAGCGACACCTTCGGATAGCACCATTTGCAGACGGAATGATGGACGTGGCCCTTGGTGCCGGCGACGGCATCGGCGGCGGCGAGGCGTTGGGAGAGCGAGACGGCGGCGGCGGTGCCGGCGGCCGTGACGAGTGCGGAGCGACGGGACAATTTCATGGCGGGACGCGGGAGAATTCCGCGCCGAGCAAACGCCCTCGAACGCCTTCGCGCCAGACCCAAATCGAAAAGGCTCACGCGAGGGCGCATCCGGTCACTGCCCCGTTTCAGCGAGCGGAACGGGAAACATTTTACAGGAGGTAACGGAGAAAACGGAGGCTTCGGCTCGCTTGCCGCCACGACGACACCAATCGCCTCTTTCCTTTTCGCGCGGAGGCAAGCCGTGGAAGGACTCTGTGTCACCGATGGAGGAGGACTCACGCGAAGCCGCGAAGGACGCGAAGAGCATGTCTCCGTTCCCTCGGTTTCCTTCTGTAAAATATTCCCATCGCAGCCGCCGACGTCGCCTCCCTTTTATCCGCAGATGGCCCAGATGCCGCAGATATTTGACTCGGATCACTATCTGCGGCATCTGCGGCATCTGCGGACGTCTTGTCGGCAATCCGACCGCGCGCTTGCACGGGATGAACGGAGCACTGCGTGCCCAACTCGGGTTCCGCGCTCCGTTCTGTGGCCGGAACATGAACAGCGATCTCGCTTGAGGGAATTGGACCCGTGTCGGGATCTCCCGCAGAGGCGCGAAGGCGCGAAGGGAAGCAAGGTCGGCGGATGCTCTTCGCGGCTTCGCGGCTTCGCGTGAGACTCCGAGATACCCGCGCTGAAAACTGAAAACTTGAAACTTGAAACTTGCCCCCCTTCCCATCCCCGCGCACGTTGCCCGCGTCAGTCCGTGGGGGGGCGCACCGGTTTCGACTTGGGAGTTCCGCTTGGGACGGCATGCCGAGGATGGTTCGTTGGCCTCGTAAAACACCGGACCAAAACATCAACTGCTACTGAAGAGTTGGCTCTCGCGGCTTAATTGCCTGAGACGTCTACAGGGTGACACCTGCTGGCTCGGTAGACGCTATTAGCAGGTGGGGTCGACGGCGGAGTTCGCGCGTTGTCGGCCGACATTTTCATGCGAGCTGGATCACCGGGTTGGACGTCGGCCCTGTACCCGGGGGTTAAGACTTAAGGCTGGCTAAGCATGTAGTTCGTTCCTGGTTGGGTTGCCAAGGACAGGGGTTCAACTCCCCTCGCCTCCACCACTTTCTCGGGTTGGGTCGGATGGGACTCCAGCACGCCCAAGGCGTCCCGCAGACGGTGATTGCGCGGCCAATTCGCGAGGACACCTTCCTCATCCCGCAGCCCTGCATCAACCCGCGCACTTCTAGAATTCCGACTCCTGTAATCTCCGAAGCTCACGTTTCAGCGCGGCACCGACCCGGTGCTTGGCGAGGTACACGGCGGCGGTGCCCACATCGAGCGTGCGCCGCACCTCGGCCGCCGGACGATCCTCGATCACGTTCAGGTAGTAGATGGCGTAGTGCTCCGGGTTCACCTGCCGCTTCACGCGGGCCAGCGCTTGGGCGAGTAGATGTTGCTCCCATTCGGCGTTCCAAATGGCCTGGAAATCCTCCAGCACCTCGAAGCCTGAAGTCGTCGGGATGACGGTGGACATGTCCCAATCCTCGTCGGACGGCCGTGATTCCGGGCCTTGCTTCCGTTTGCGAAACTGGTCCGCCACCTTCCATTTGGCGATCTGCAGCAGCCAGCCCTTGAACGAATCCTTGCCCGGTTCGTAGCGAAACTCCGGCAGCTTCCGGGCCAGGGCGATGAGCGTGTCCTGCACGGCTTCCCCGGCCTCGTGCTCATTCAACCCGGCGCGCCGCGCCACGCCGAGGAGCAGGCCGCGATAGGTGCGGTGAAAATCCTCCCAGCTCGCGTGGTCGCCGGCGTCCTTGAGCCGGTCGAGCAGGCTCCGGCGCGTGGGAAGCGGTTCATCGGTGTTCATCGGCCTGAGAGGGGAAGTAGCACGAACGTTCCCACCACTGGAACCGCCAAACACGAGCCGTCGGGATAGTTGCTCAAACACACCGATCAACCGGAGTGCGCCGGGGGAATCTTGCAGCGAAGTTTTCTCCCACCGTTGCCGCGAAGGGAACGCGGCGGACTTCGCCTCCCACTCGACCATCCGCCTAGATCCCAGACGCGGGGGCAAGCCTCCGCCTCGGTGATCCGCCTTCTCACGGCTGCTACTGGGGGTGAACCCAGCATCAAAAGATTTCCGCAAGAAACCACCCTCGGCTCACGGTTGATGGGTAGTGAAGGCGAAATCCTGTTTGGAACCACGGACTCCGCGACGGCTCCACCACCCGTCCGCACTGGTGCGGCGATGTATGTTCAATGGTTCGACACAGGCCGCCGCCTTCACCCTGATCGAGCTGCTCGTCGTCATCGCCATCATCGCGATCCTGGCCGGGATGCTCCTACCCGCGTTGGGCAAGGCCAAGGCCAAGGCGCAGGGCATCCAGTGCCTGGGCAATCACCGTCAGCTAACCCTCGCGTGGACGCTGTATGCCGGCGACCAGCGGGACCGGATCCCGTTCTCGGCCAGCGTTTCCGGCAATCTTGCGGCGTGGTTCGGGGGCTCGCAGGACTTCGACGGAGGTAACCGCTCGAACTGGGACGTGGAGCAGGATCTCAAGAAGAGCCCGCTGTGGCGCTACGCGGGAAACGCTCACGGCATCTTCCGTTGCCCGGCCGAACAATCGACCGTCACACCGACCACCGGCCCGTTCAAAGGCCAGCGTGTTCGCCGCGTGCGGAGCATGGCGATGAGCGCGTGGATGGGCGGCGTAGACGGCAGTTTCAACGCCGGACCGGGCCTCGCGGACAGCACCTGGCGGCTGTTCAAGAGCCTGAACGACATGTCGGATCCAGGCCCAACGCAGCTCATCGTCTTCAGCGACCAGCGCGAGGACCAAAATGGGTATCCCAACCTGTTCTTCGACATGACGGGCTATGCGGACAAGCCACAACAGACCCAATTCAATGGCGATCTGGTGCCGTTCTACCACGGCGGGGCGACGAGCTACTCGTTCGCCGACGGCCATTCCGAGTTGAGACGCTGGGTCGACCCCAGGACGAAGGTGCCCGTCAAAAAGGGTGGCCTGGGAGTCCCGGACATTCTCCCCTCGCCCAACAACCGCGACATCGTGTGGCTGCAGGAACATGCGACCCGGAGGAAGTAGCCGGTCCCAAATCATCCATCCGGAAACCAGCAGTCGCTAGCTATGAAGCTCAACATTCGGAAGTCGTGGACCTCTTCATTGCCCCACTGGGCGGTATTCACGGTCCTGTTCGCACAGGCGCTGCCCACGCCCGCTCAGGAACCCCGGCTGAGCATGAAATTCGGGCGGCTAGCGCAGGGCTACGTGGCCGGAATGGTGCAAGGCAACAACGGCGAGTTCGTTATAAGTGGTGAATTCGCAGCGCCCGGTCGTCCCCGCTCGGAATGGATGCCCGCCATCACGGTGATGGACCAAGCCGGGCAGGTCCGGCGGCGGCTCGCGCCGCCGGACCTCTCGGTAGTCCGGGCAGTGCTGCCGCAGGGCGGATACATCGTTGCTGACAATCTGGGATTCCCACCTCGGCTGGTCCTAAACCCGGACGGCACCCCCGACCCTCTTTGGGGGGACCTCGGTTATCCCTCCCTGTCCGGACAGATTGCAGTGCACCCGAATCAAGGGGTGTTGATGGCGCGCAACCCATGGGACCCCGACCGGTTTGCAGCCATCGAACGATTGGATTTTCAACGCCAGCCGTCGGCCTACGACCCGTCGTTCGGGAGCAATGTGTTCAACGCCTGGCCGCTCCGTGGCCTAAGTTGTGTTCGGATGGCAATTGCCGAGGACAGCCATGTGTGGGCGTGGCTCAACGACGGCAAGGTCTCCCGACTCTTCCGGTTCCTGCCGGATGGACGGACGGACCCACAGTTCAAACCGGTTCAACCCGTGGAGTCATTTTTTACGGGATTCAACGGTCAAACTCTGCTGGGGCCGGAGCGGGATGGCAGCGTCGTCATCAGCGCATGGAATGCGAACGGTACGGTCGCTGCCCGACGATTGCGGACGGACGGCAGTGACGATCCGGATTTCGATGCCTCCAGACTAATTGAACCCTTGGAATCGGGGAGGCCGCTCCTGCCCTTGTCCGATGGTTCCATGTTGTTTGTGGAGTTTCGCAGTACCGACGACGAATCGTTCCGGTGGCTTGACCTGGGCCGAATCGCCGCCAATGGCCACCCGGTTCCCGAGTGGCATCCCGACCTGCCCTTTTGGTGGAAGGTCAATGGGTGGCTTTCTATTGATGATCCGGCTCTTCTGCAGACCGACGGGAAAATCCTCATGGTTCTCCGAGGATTTCGAACTTCCGAGGTGGCCCGGTTCAACCCGGACGGCAGTCCGGATCCGACGTTTGATTCGTCCATTCTCAGCCCCACTCCACTGCCCGCAGTGCGCTTGTCCTTTTCGGGCCTTCAGGCGGGAAAAGTCTATTGGCTCGAGTCCAATAGCTCTCTTTCCGGTGGAGAGTGGCAGCGCGGGGGAGAGCTTTCGGGCGACATGGCAACCCAACCCGGGCCTCATACGTGGAGCGGGTTGGATTACTCGGAATCCTTGCAGTTCTGGCGACTGCGCGAGGCCGAGGAGCCCCACTGACATTCATTCCGCCAGCCCCCCGTCTCGCAGAAACACTTTATGAAAACGCGTTTGATTCCCACCTTGGAAAAGGCTGTTCGCCGTCTGATGGCTATCTCCGCGACGGGTGGCGTCGCCTTCGGAATGGTCGCCGCCGATCTTCGGCTTTTGATCGAGCGGGCTCACGTCGCCGAAGGGTTTGCCTCCGAGTTGGTGCAAGGCCCGAACGGGAACACGATCGTGAGCGGCGATTTCCGGTATCCGAACGATGGTGGAGACCCCCAAGGGCGCCCCCACATCACGGTCTTGGATCCTTCGGGCAAGCTGGTTCGGCGATTGAACCCTCCCTCGATATCGCTGTCGGCCCAGCAGGTCTTTTTGCACTGGCGCGTTCGCGCCCAACTGTCCGATGGCACCTTCATCGTGGATGACGAATCCCCGCTTCCCAGGTTGCCCCGGCTCCGCTTGGACGAGAGCGGGACTCCCATGCGGGCCGGGCAGATCCTGCCGAGCGGTCCCGTGGCACAACAGCGAAACGGTGGAGTCCTGTTCGGATTTCACCCCGGCGACGTCAGGGATGTGAACGGTCCCGTGGCAAGGTGCAAATCACCCCTGGGGTATATTCTATCATACGACGAGGCTTTTGCGAGCAATGTGGTCCGCGCTTTTCCTGCGGGTGATGTCTACTGTGCCCGGATGGTGGTCACGGAGGACGACCGCATCTGGGTGTGGCTGGCTCGGGAGGATTCAGCGGCCACCCTCTACCGACTGCTGCCGGACGGTCGCCTCGATCCATCGTTCCATCCACCGAATCCGGTCGTGACCTGGAACCAGCTAGGGGCACCACTCGGTAACGATCCCCGCAGCAGAGGGTTGCCGATATCCACGTGGCTGGGGCCGCTGCCCGATGGGGGAGTGATGGTGATCAATGTCCGCGATGACGGGTCGCTTCGAGTCGCTCGACTGCGGGAAGACGGAACCACCGACCCGACGTTCGAGTGGCCGTTTGCCGGTCGCCCGCTTTTGACCCTGCCCGATGGGTCATTGCTGGTGGAACAGGGAGGATCCGCCCGTTCCGGCCACGACGCGCTGAAGATCGTGAAGATAACGCCCAAAGGCATCCAGGACCCCGGTTGGACAGCGCAAATTGAAGTTCCCGGCTCGGCCTCAGATGACATGGTTCCGACGAAACTGGTGTTGCAGGCAGACGGGAGCCTGCTCGGCATCATGGATTCGGGCTGGGGGAAGAGGGGATGGACGCGCCTATTCCGGCTCAAACCCGATGGGAGTCCCGACCCGACATTCGACGCCTCGGTGGTCAGTCCGAAGCCGGTGACGGTGTTCCGGTTGTCCGCGCCGGACCTCGAACCGGGGCACCAATACACCTTGTTTGAGAGTGCGGAAGGTGAAGCTTTAGACGTTGGGGTCGACTCCGAAGAGACCACCTTCATCTTCCAGGGCGCAGTCGGCCAACCGGCGGACCTCGGAGAGATCCAATTCAGTCCGGAAGCCACCCAGCGCTTCTGGCTGTTGAGGGAAAACCCGTGACGTGTTGGTGCCCCGCTCGGTTTCAGGCGGGTGCGGCGCACCATCGTCCCGCAACTTTCCTGGATGCCCGTGCCGTGGCGTGGGCAAGAAACCGAGATGCCCGCCCCACTGTCCACGCCACACACGAAAGCGCGGACCCGCAAACGTTGCCTCATTCCAGATGCATCCGTTTCAATAGTGCTTTGAAACGCTGCTCACCGCGCAGCGGCTTTAACCGCGGGTCCACCTTGATCCAGATCATCCACGGGTCGCGGCGTTCGTAGCCCTTTTCCAACCAACCGATCGCCGTCTCCGGTTCACCGAGGGCGGTGTACACCCACGCGAGCGACACGGCGGCGCGGGTCTCGCCGGAATGGGGCAGCAACTCCGATAGCAGTGTGCGGGCCGCGCCGGTCTCGCCTTCGCGCGCGAGCGCATAGGCGAGGCCGGCGTTCGCCTCGACGCGTTTGACTCCGGGGGCATCGGCAAGGAACGCGTGGTATTCCCGGATGGCGTCGGCGCGGCGACCAGGGATTTCCTCCAGGGTTCGGGCTCGAAAAAGCCGGTGGGAATCCGCCTTCGGCTCCAGGTGAGCAGCCTGCTCATAGTGCCCCAGCGCCTCCTCAAAACGCCCCTGATAGTAGAGAAGCATGCCGAGGTTTGCTCGGACCACGTGGTCGGCCGGATTCAGTTCGACCGCTTTGTTGTCGTGCTCAAACGCCTCCTCAAATCGTCGTTGGGGCAACAGCACGTGGAGGGCGTAGTCGAGGTGATAATATGGCTCCTTTGGATCCAGTTCCAGCGCCTTGAGAATCGCCTTCTCCGCGGCAGGCCAATCGTAGTCGAGCCGGGAATAACCAAAGCATAACTGATCCTGCCCCCAACTGAGCCGTGGGGCGAGGTCAATGGCTCGCTGGGCCAACGCTTTTGCCTTGGGGAACGCCTCATTGCCCATCTGCGTTCCCCAGCCGGGCTCCTGATTGTAGGCGTTCGCCAAAGCACAGTAGGCTTGGGCGAAGTTCGGATCGAGACGCACGGCGGTCTCCAGATAGCCGCGGGCATCCGCCAAGGTTTCGGGGGTGGCCAGTTTCCCCAGGAAGAACCCGCCGAGCTGATACGCCTTGGCCGCTTCGGGATCGGTGGTCCAACCGATGGGCGAATTCCCCGGGGACCGTGACCCCGCGGACTCAAAAAGTCTTGCACCACCGAGGGTGAGCAAGGCCGCGATCACCAACGATCCCAAAGCCGTCGCGAACCCTCGCGCCCAGCGCAGGCAGGCCCGCCGCCGTTTCACCGACTTGCCGGCGGCCAATCGTTCCAGGTCGGCGAGCATTGCCTCCGCAGTGCCATAGCGTTGTCTAGGATCGGCATGGGCGGCGCGGTGGATGACCGCGCTGTACTCAAGCCAGCGTTCGCGATCCGGCCGGTCCGCCAGATCGGCAGGGGGTTCCGGAAAGTCGCGGTGGCTTTTGCCGGTGCCCAGCACGTAGAGCACGATGCCGAGACTGTAGAGGTCCGCCGCCGGCGTGCCCGGACCTTCCGGCGGGATGAAACCTTCGGTTCCCACGAACGAGCGGTCCTGCCCCACGCCCTTCGCCGCCGCCACCAGGCCCACGTCGGCCAGCTTGGGCACGCCGCCCACAAAGACGATGTTCGAGGGCTTGATGTCGCGATGCACCAGACCTTGCCGGTGCAACGCCACCAGCGCCCCGGCGAGCGTGCGCGCGACGAGGAGGCACTCGTCGAGTGGCGACGGACCGCGGAGCTTCACGAGGGAGGAGATGGTCAGCGGAGAGTAATCAGTGACCAGTGGGTCGGTATTCAGCGGGGAACCGGGCGTCGCGAGGGCCGCCGGTGTCGGGGACTGATTACTGTTCACTGAACACTGGTCACTTCCCCGCGGATCTGCCGCGTCGTCCGCCAACTCCATCACGTAGTAAAACCAGCCCTCGGCATCGTTGCGGCCGACTTGGAGGAGGTCCACGAAACCCTCGTGCGTGCGGGAAAGGGGCTCGAACTGCCGGAGTCCGGCGAACTCGCGTTCGTAGGGGCGCTCGTCGTCGAACGCGGCGCGGCGGACGATCTTCACCGCGCGAAACGTTCCCAGCGCGCTGCGAGCCAGCCACACCTCCCCATAACTCCCTGCCCCGATGATTCGGAGGAGCGCATGATCCGGAACCTCGGGAATCACAGGGGACACACCCGTGAGGGCAGGAGCCGCCACACCGCCCGCCATCTTCGCCGGGGCGGACGAGTCGGGTGCGCGGTGGGCGGGCTGGCGTTCACACCCCGGATATAGCCAACCCACGCCACCCAGTCACCACACTTGTATCGGCGTTGGACCCGCGTCCCCGATCTCCGAGACCGCCGTTCAAGCAACTCGATGTTCTCCGCATAGGGATGTTCGAAGCCGCCTTGATCCAACTGCTCGCGGCAAGCCCACAATGTACGATGGCTTTCGCCGATGCGTTCGATCTCCAATCCGAGGAGTTCTCCGGGAATCCAGCCGCCGACCGACTTGTAACACCTGCGCCGCGAGGTGAAATCTTTGGCGACAAGATCGATGCGCTCCCGAACGCCGCCGACAGCCTGGATCTCGGCTATCAGGAGTTCTTCGGAGAGCGGCTTGGCATTCATTCTAAGAAGCGGTGCTACCACCCATTCGAAAGCAATTCACGCACGAGGACCGGATTCAACACGGCGGCACAGGTCTCCCAATCGGCGTCCTCCACTTTGCTGTATTTGACGTCGAAAGGATTCCGTGTGGCAGTCGTGCGATCGATGAGTTGTCGGGCAGCCCTCTCATCGTTGTGCGCGACCTGCACCCCGCAAGAGCATGCGATAACGACTCCAGCTCAATTCGTGACGCAGTGCGTCACGAATCGGGAACGCCTGATGGAACAACCGCATGTACCTCAGGTTCGACGCATCAAAGCCGCGGCCAAACTCCGCGGTCAGTGCCGCAGCCAAGCGACGCAGCAGGCCGACGCCATACTCGGCCCGCGCCCGTCCTCCCTGCTCGAACTCCACGATGTGCCGCCCCTCCTCCCAGCAGGTGAGTACCTGCACGGCGTCCACGGCACTCCATGCACGCTGCCGTGCCTGACGGATCAAATGGATCGGTGGAACAAGACTGACCAACCTCCCCTCGCCCCGGAAAGCGGCCCAAACGTCATAAGCCTCGCGACATCGCAGTGCATGCGACGGAAAAATCCCACGATCTCGGGAGCGCGCCGCCAAGGAGGCGAAGGCGGTCCGGGTTCAGGGTCCCAACCGCCCGGATTCCACACGCTTCGCCGGTCCTTCGCCACGCTTCCCCCAATCTTCGCCCGGTCGAACTGCGCGGCGCCCAAGGGGCATGCGTCTCAGCGACCCACGGTCACCTTGGGAAACTTCGACTTCCCGAGCATCGCGTTGGTCTTCGCGACGGAGAATTTGTCCGGGTCGAACGGGCCTTCCAACCACTCCTTCCTGTCGCGGTATTCCGGATGCTTGCGGTCTTTCAGGATGGACACGAGGATCTCGTAGCCGACGACTCCGCCGCAATCTTCCGGGGGACACGCACCTTCCCCCTCGACGCAGACCGCCATGGGCGCGCCCGGTTCCGCATCCGAAATCTTCTCGAGCTTGATCGAATGGATCCACGAATCGCCGAGATCGTATTCGTAGAGCAAACTCTGGCCGCGCTTCACCAGCAGTTCCCCGATCCGAACCTTCCGCTCGTCCTCCGCGAGGCAACCCTCGGAATCCTCCAATCCGAACTCCGGATCGGAGAAGGTCCGGGTGCCGTGGACAAACTGATGGACATGCTCGTCGGACCATCCCACGGCCACTTGCAGCACCGCGTGCAACCAACCGAGCGTCGCGTCGGCCGGGACGTCGAGTCGGCGCCAGATCGGCGGATACGAATCCTTCAATTCGACGCGAATCCGAAACACCTGGCGCGGCAGAGGCGTTTTCGAAGGAGCGACTTTCTTTGGGGAACTCATATTAATATTCGGACCAAACCTGTACCGCCCGTCACGGCTTCAAAACACGTTCCATCCAAAAGTCCACCGTGTCCATCCGCCAAAACAAGTCGCGATCGCGCTGGATTGGCCGGAATCCCTT
>JANYDN010000091.1 GCA_025363585.1 Verrucomicrobiota bacterium
TTCCGGCGGATTGAAGTCCTGCAGGTCGGGCTCCACGTACACCGACGCGAGATCACGGGGATCGCCGAAGACGCGGCCGATCTCGTCGAGCTCCGCCGGCTTCTCGCGCTTGATCCTGGCCCACTCTCCAACGAGGTCGCCATGGACGTGGAGGTCGCGGGCCGCGTTGTACTGCGTGTCCACTCGCTGCTCCTTTTGCTCGAACTGTCCGGGTGAATCGTCGTCGGGAACTGGGGTCATGCGTAAGTCGGGGTTCGGCGTCGGCAGCAGGATGCGTGATTCAAACCGGCACCCTCAAGCCCGGGATGTCGAAGTCCCACCCGCCCGCAGGCCTTTTCCAAAGCGGACTTCGGAGCCGAACTCCTGGCGACCCTCGAACGGCGCGCGGGACGCATTACTCCGCTTGCCGCACCGATTGGACCTGTTGAAAGTGAAGGCATGAAGAAGGCCGCGAAAACCCGCAAGCCGGCGAAACGCGCCGCCGCCCGAAAGCCGAAGGCATCGCCCGCGGTGCGCGTGCGGGCGTCGGGCCAAGCCACCGTCTCCGCCTTCGTCGTGGGCCGCGACTTCAACAACGCCCTCCGCCCGTTCGATCCCTACGACGACCGCCTCGTCATGGTCGGCTCGCAGTTCCGCGGTGCCTCCGGCCGCCGTTCGGGCGTCGCGGATAATCCCGCGAACAAGCGCCCGACCAAGCCCAGCCGCTGAGCGAGAGCAGGTGGGCATAAGCCGTCCCCATGCGGCATGCGTGGTTGGCGGCGGGGCCTCGCCCACTTCAACCATAGTCCGCGTGCGTGGCAGCCATCGTGAGGTGGCGGGCTTGGGGCGCTTACAAGTATAAGTCCACTTGGTCACCGCGATGGCCACGACCCGAGTGGCGGCGGGCCGCCGTCACCCACGCACCCGCACGTCACGGGTCCGCGATCTCACGATCGCGGCCACACGACCGGGCTACGGCCGCACGCGCTTCGGCTGCGCCGCGTCGTATTCGGCCTGCGTCACTTTCTTCGTGGACTGCGTGAACACGAAGACACCGTGCTTGTTGCCGACCAACACGTCCGGCTTCCCGTCTCCGTTGTAGTCGCGCGCCATAACCTGCGTGCCCGTGCCCGACGCGTCGTCGATCTGGTGCGGGATCCAGTCCACCGTCTTGTCCGCGTTCCGCTTCAATTGGAACCAATACAGCAGCGGCGTCGCGTTCGGCTCCGGATCCCCGTCGGGCCCGTGCGCCCAAAAGCGCTTGCCCGTCACGATGTCTTTCAAGCCGTCGCCGTCCATGTCCACGAGGTCGATCGCGTGCAACTGCGAGAAGTGCACGCCGTAGTCGTTCTCGTTCGGCATCTTGTTCACGAAGATGTGCTCGCGGAACTTGATCTCGCCGCCCTCGCGGTATTGCTCGTACCACGCGAGCCCGTAGCCGTGGGCCGAGATGCTCGTGATCACGTCGTTCAACCCGTCGCCGTTCACGTCGTACGCGTGCATCTGCGCGCCGCCCGTGCCGAAGGCAAACGGATGGAACTTCCACACGGGATCTCCGGCGAGCGACGCCGGTTGTTCCCACCAGCCGTCCTTCTCGAGCAGGTCCATGCGCCCGTCGCCGTTCACGTCGCCCACGCCCATGCCATGCGTGAACTTGTGGTAGTTCTTGTTGGGCGAGAGGCTGTGCCATTTCCAAGGCTGCGTCGGGTCCGCGCCCGGCTCGGCGTATCCGTAGAAACCCTTCGACGAACACACGATCTCGGGTTTCCCGTCGCCGGTGATGTCGGTGAACGTCGGGGACTCGTTGTCCGTCACGTCGAGCGCGACGTGCCGTTTCCATGGGCCGGCGCCGCCCTTCGGATTCTCGTACCAGAAAGATTCCGCGCCCGGAAAGCCGAGGATGAGGATGTCGTCCCAACCGTCGCGGTTGAGGTCGCGCGTGAACGCGAAGAAGTTCGCCGAGTACTCGTTCTCGTTCCCGAGCCAACCCTTGTAGCCCGCGAATTCGGTGTCCTGCCCGTTCTTCTTGCTCTTCGAACGATGGCTCGCGTCCGAGTACGCGTGACGCACCTTGAAGTCGGGTCCCTCGTACCAGTACGGCCCCGCGACGACGTCCTGTTTGCCATCGTGGTTGAAATCGCCGAACGCGGCGCCCTCGGACCAGAACTCGTCGGTCAACTGTTGCTTGGTGAACGTGTGGAGGACGGGTTTGCCGGCGGCGTGCGAGGGCAACGCGGCGGCAAACAACGACGCGAGGCAGGCGGCGCCCAGCAAGGCACGCGGCAGGATCGGGGAACGCATGCCGTCTTTGTCGCGACGACGCCCCCGAGGGTCAAGGCACGAGTGCGGCGTTCACCGGGCGTGGGCACCCTCTTGCCAGTGCCCCCCGTATCGTCGGGAAAGAGACCCGGAATATTTTTACAGGAGGTAACGGAGAAAACGGAGACATGCTCTTCGCGTCCTTCGCGGCTTCGCGTGAGTCCTCCTCCATCCGTGACACAGAGTCCTTCCACGCTTTGCCTCCGCGCGAGAGGCAAAGACGCGAGTGGTGCCGTCGTGCCGGCAAGCGAGACGAAGCCTCCGTTTCCTCCGTTACCTTCTGTAAAATGTTTTCGGTTCCACTGGTTGAACCGGGGCAGCGGCATGTTGCGCCCATCGGGCGTGCCCCGCCGGCCGCGTCACGGTTTGAAACTCCCCGTGTTCGTCCGCCACATCGGCGTCACCGCCCAGTAGTTCAACGGCGTCAACGAACGGCCGCGCTTCAGGAACCGCGTGCTCCCGTCCGCAAACGCGTAGTTCGACCCCTGCCCTTTCGAATTGCCGGTCCGGCCGTGCCGCCCGTGTTCCAATTCCTCGAGGTCGTCCCCGAGTTTTCCCTGGAGGAAGTCCATGTGGAAATGCCCGTGCGTCGGCCCGTCCGACCGCTTCTCACCGAAGACGATCGTGTCCGTGGGCTCGGCAATCACGCTCTCCTTGATCGACAGCGTCAGCGTGTGCGCGAGGTATTTCTGGAAGTCGTCCGCCGACAGCGTCGTCTGGAAATAGTCGTTCCAACCATTGTAGATGTAACTCCGCGGCGCGTTGTCCGCGACATGGTTGGTGTTTGGTGAACCAAACGTCGCGGGCGGGGTCGGCCCGTCCGACAGGCACCGCAGCGTTTTCACCTCGTGGTAATAGGGGTAAAGCAACGTCGGCCAAGCGGGCTGGTAGGTCCGTGCAACGAGTTGGCCCTGGTTGTCCGTCGTGTACATCGCCTGCGCCAGGCCCAGTTGCCGCAGGTTGTTCACGCACGCGATCCGCCGTGCCGCTTCCTTCGCGCTCGCGAGCGACGGCAACAACATCCCCGCCAGGATCGCGATGATCGCGATCACCACGAGCAACTCGATCAGCGTGAACGCCGCGACTCGTCGTGCCGGGTCGCGGCGCGTGTCCGTGGGGAGCATGGTAAAATCGTGACGCATTCGGTGAATGCGCGCTTCAAAAAAATCCGTCCGATCCCGCATCATCCGTATGAACCCCCGCATGTCCCGCTTCAAGACCATGGCCGCGCCGCCGCGATTCCTCGCGGTTCTTTTGGCGGCGTGGACGTGCGTCGTGTCGGGCGCCGGACCCACGCCCGCCGCCGATGCCACGCGCCACTGGGCGTTCCAAAGAGTCCTTCGTCCGGAACTTCCTGCCGTTCGCAACGCCGCGTGGTGCCGGCAACCCATCGACCGTTTCATCCTTCGCAAACTCGAGGCCGAGCGCGTCGCGCCCTCGCCCGACGCCGATCGCGCCACGCTGCTGCGCCGGCTTTCCATCGATCTCACCGGACTCCCCGCGTCGCCGATGGAAATCGACGCTTTCGTCGCCGACGCGGAACCGGGCGCGTGGGAGCGGCAGGTGGATCGCCTTCTCGGGTCACCGCACTTCGGCGAGCGATGGGGACGGCACTGGTTGGATCTCGCGCGGTATGCCGACACCAGCGGTTACCAAGTGGATCGCGAACGGCCGTGGGCGTGGGTTTTCCGGCAATGGGTCGTCGACTCGATCAACCGCGACCAACCCTTCGATGAATTCACGGTGTGGCAATTGGCGGGCGACCTGTTGGGCCGAGACGCACGCGATGCCTCCGAGGGGCCGGCGATCGCGGCGGGATTCCACCGGATGGCGTTGAGCAACCACGAGGACGGGGTGGACGCGCGCGAATTCGCCGCCAAGGCCTTGGTCGATCGCGTTTCGACCACCGGCACGGTCTGGCTCGGGCTCACGCTCGGTTGCGCCGAATGCCACTCGCACAAATACGATCCCATCAGCCAACGCGAGTTCTACCAACTCTACGCGTACTTCGATGGGGCCGTTGAAACCGACCGCACCGTCGCGCCGGACGTCGTCGCATACACCTTTGTCCAGAACACGAATCCTCCCGCGACCCACGTGCATGTGCGCGGGGATTTCCTGCGGGAAGGCGAGCGCGTCGAACCGGGCGTCCTCCAATGCCTCGGCAAGACTTCCGCCGCCGCGCGCTCCCGGCTCGATCTCGCGCGTTGGATCGCGTCGCCGGAAAACCCATTGACCGCGCGCGTCGCGGTCAACCAGGCGTGGATGCATCTGTTCGGGCGCGGGCTGGTCGCCACGACCGACGACTTCGGGACGCGCGGCGAGGCCCCGTCGCATCCGGAATTGCTCGACTGGCTCGCCGACGATTTCGTCCGAAACGGCTGGAGCCGGAAGGCGCTCGTCCGCGGCATCGTGCTGTCGTCCACCTATCGCCAATCATCGCGGCATCGTCCGGAACTCGCGGACCGCGATCCCGACAACCGATGGGTCGCGCGGCAGACACGGGTGCGCGTGGAGTCGGAGGTGCTGCGCGACGCGGCGTTGGCGGCGTCGGGGCGACTGGATCTTCGCATCGGCGGGCCGAGCTTCCGGCCGCGCATGCCGGAGGAAATCAAGTTCCTCGGAACGGCGGGCGCGTGGACGTGGACGGACGACACGGGCGCGGTATTGAACCGGCGGAGCCTGTACTCATTCGCCCAGCGGACGGTGCCGCACCCCTTGCTCCCCACGTTCGACCAGGCGGACCCAAGCGCGCCGTGCACACGGCGGGAACGCTCCAACACGCCGCTGCAGGCGCTCACGCTCCAGAACAACGAGGTGTTCGTCGAGGCCGCGCGCGGTCTGGCGGACGCCGCGATCCACGCGTGTCCCAATGCCGGCGACCGCGCCACCTGGGCGTTCCGACGTTGCGTGGGACGCGCGCCGGACGCGGTGGAACGAACGCGACTCCGGCGTCTCGAAAGCGACGCGGCGCGGGTATCGCCGGGCAACGGCCTCTTCGTCGTCGCGCAGACCCTGCTGAACCTCGACGAGTTCCAATGCCGAGAATGACTCCCATGGATCCCCACGAAACCATTCGGCTCGCGCGCCGCGATTTTCTCGTGAGCTCCGCGCGCGGCGTGGGCGGCATCGCGTTGGCATCGCTTCTGGGACGCGACGGCGTCCTGGGCGCGGCCCCGGCCACTCATCGCGTTTCGGCGGGACCGGGACGCGTGTTGCCGTCGCAATTCGCGCCGCGCGCCAAGAACTGCATCTTCCTGTTCATGGAAGGCGGCGTCAGCCAGATCGACCTCTTCGATCCGAAGCCGCGGCTGAACGAATTGCACGGGCAGAAAATGCCGGAGTCGCTCACCAAGAACGTTCGGTTCGCCTTCATCCAAAAGGAGTCGGCCGTGCTGTGGGGATCGCCGCACGGCTTCGCACGACACGGGAAATGCGGCACCGAATTCGGACGCCTGCTGCCCCGCATCGGGTCGTGTGCCGACGACATCGCGGTGGTGCGCTCCATGCACACCGACGCCTTCAACCATCATCCGGGCGAACTGTTGATGTACTGTGGCAGCCCGATGCTCGGTCGCCCGAGCATCGGTTCCTGGGTGAACTACGCGCTCGGCAGCGAGTCGCGCGATCTTCCCGGTTACGTCGTGCTCACGGCGGGACGCGCTGCCAGCGGCGGCACGACGATGTTCTCAAGCGGGTTCCTGCCGTCGAATTATTCGGGCGTGATGTTCCGGTCGAAAGGCGAGCCTGTCCTCGACCTGCCGAACCCACCCGGCATCGACGCGGAAGCGCGTCATCTGGGGCTGGATGCGCTGCGTGACCTCGATCGTCTCCGTCAAACTGCGGTCGGCGATCCCGAGATCGCGGCGCGCATCGCGAACTACGAGTTGGCCGCGCGCATGCAATTGGCCGCGCCGGAATTGACGGACCTCTCGCGCGAACCCGAATCGATCCGCACGGCATACGGCGTGGATCGCGACGCGGGTGGATTGAAAACCCAGCGCGGCGGCGGGCCCGACGCGTTCCCTTCGTTCGCCAGGAATTGCCTTCTCGCGCGCCGCATGGTCGAGCGCGGCGTGCGGTTCGTGGCCATCCACCACGCGTCGTGGGACCACCACAACGACCTCGACGGGGATCTCGAATTCAACTGCCGCGTCGTGGACCAACCGGTGGCGGCGTTGCTGCGGGACCTGAAGCAGCGCGGCCTCCTCGACGAAACGCTCGTGGTGTGGGCGAGCGAGTTCGGCCGCACGCCGCTCGGGGAAAACCGGCCCGGCTTCGCGAGCGTCACGGGCCGCGACCATCATCCGTTCGCTTTCTCGATCTGGATGGCCGGCGGCGGGATCCGCGGCGGGCAGGTGCTCGGCGAGACCGACGAGCTCGGATGGAACATCACGCGCGATCCCGTCCACGTGAACGATCTCCACGCCACGATGCTGCATCTGTTCGGCCTCGACCACGAACGGTTGACGCACCGGCACCAAGGCCGAGATTTCCGGCTGACCGACGTCGGAGGGAAGATCGTGCGACCGTTGTTGGCGTAGGCGCAGGCGCTTTGGCAACCGCGTGACCACCGTCGTAAAACGGTGGAAGGGATTGCGAGGTCCGCGGTCTCACGACCGCCGCCACGACGCCGCGCGGTCGCGATCCCCTTTTCTGCGGCTTGCACGACGGCCGATTCGAGCGCACAACATGGGTGTTCGATCCCCGTAAACCGTCGCGTCTGGCACCATGCTGAAAATCCTTGGCCCCGTCCCCTCGCGGAACCCGTTCTGCGATGGCGTGTCGCGCCGTGATTTCCTTCGCGTCGGGGCTTTGGGTCTCGGTGGGATTTCGTTGCCGCAGTTGCTTCGCGCGGAGGAATCCGCCGGCATCCGGAGCTCCGCCAACCGCCACAAGTCCGTCATCATGGTGTTCCTGCCGGGCGGTCCGTCGCACCAGGACATGTTCGACCTCAAGGCGGACGCGCCGGCTGAAATCCGCGGAGAGTTCCGGCCGATCAACACGAACGTCCCGGGAATCCAGATCTGCGAGCATCTGCCGCGTCTCGCGCGACTCGCCGACAAATACACGATCATCCGCTCGATGGTCGGCGCCGAGGACCGGCACGAGGCCTTCCAATGCCAGACCGGCCGGCTCCAACGCGGCCAACCCCCGGGCGGCTGGCCCTCGCTCGGATCCTTCGTGACGCGCATCGAGGGCACGGCGAATCCGGCGATCCCGGCGTTCCTCGGACTTGCCCCGAAGATGGGGCATATGGAATGGGCCGACAACGGCGTGGCCGGATTCCTCGGTGCCGCCAACGCCCCGTTCGAGATCAACAAGGGCGGCGGCATGGAGGACATGATCCTCAACGGCGTCACCTTGGGCCGGCTCGCCGACCGCCGGCAATTGCTGGGCGCGATGGACCGGTTCCGACGCGAGACGGACGCGACGGGCCAGATGGAAGGGCTCGATTCGTACACGCGCCAAGCCTTGGGAATCCTCACGACCAGCGAGCTGGTCGAGGCCCTCGACATCAAGCGCGAGGATCCAAAAACCGTCGCGCGCTACGGCAAGGGCGATCCCAAGAACCGCGACGACGGCGGGCCGAAATTGATGGAACACTTCCTGGTGGCGCGGCGACTCGTCGAGGCCGGTGCCCGGTGCGTCACGCTCGCGTTCAGCCGGTGGGATCATCACGGCGACAATTTCGGCGCGCTGCGCCAGGACCTTCCGTTGCTCGACCAAGGCTTGAGCGCGTTGATCGAGGACCTTCACCAACGCGGTCTCGACAAGGATGTCAGCGTGGTTGTTTGGGGAGAATTCGGGCGGTCGCCGACGATCAACAAGGATGGCGGACGCGACCACTGGCCGCGCGTGAGTTGCGCCCTGCTGGCCGGCGGCGGCATGCGACACGGGCAGGTGATCGGCTCAACGGATCGTCTGGGCGGCGAGGCGGCGTCCCGTCCCGTGACGTTCGGCGAGGTGCACGCGACGCTGTACCACGGTCTCGGCATCGACGTGAACAAGGTGACCGTCCCGGATCTCACGGGACGCCCGCAGTTCCTCGTCGAGAACGGCGTGCAGCCGATCCGCGAGCTCGTGGGTTGAACATGCGAGCCGTCCTCGGGCGCGCGTGGCTCGCGTCGTTGCTTCTCGTCGGGCGGTTGCTCGCCGCGCCTCCCGCCACCCCGGAGCAGTTCTTCGGACTCACCAACGTCTGGGATGCACGGCTCACGATGTCCGCCGACGCTTGGCGATCGATGGAGCCCGAGGAACCTGAACGCGGGTTTGGTCCTCCCGGCGGCCGCGCTCCGGGACCGCCAGCGAAGCGCGAATACCCGTGGTCCATGGCGCGCTTCGAATGCGCGGGCATCGTGCTCACCAACGTCGCCGTCCGTTTCAAGGGCAACAGCTCCTTCATGATGTCGCGCCGCGGGTTGAAGCGGCCCTTCAAAATCGATTTCAACCGCGACGCGCCCGGGCGGACGTTCGCCGGCCTCGCCGCGCTGGCGTTGGCAAACAACGCGAACGATCCGTCGCAGATGCACGAGGCACTGGCGTACGCTGCATTCGCCCGCGCCGGCGTCGTCGCACCGCGCACGGCGTTCGTGCGCATGCATCTCGCCGTGCCGGGCATAGCCGACGACGTCTACACGGGCCTGTACACGGCGGTGGAGCCCGTGGACGGCCGATTCCTCGAGTCGCGTTTCGGCAACAAGGACGGCGTGTTGGCGAAGCCCGAGCGCATGCCGGGGCCGCGCTATTTCGGCGAGGATTGGGCCGTTTACGCGGAACGGTTCGGCGTGAAACGCGCGGGGACCACGGCGGATCAACGCCGGCTCGTTGAATTCGCGCGCCTCGTCGACAAGGCTCCCGACGCGGAATTCGCCGGGCAGCTCGGGCAATTCATCGACCTCGCCGAATGGTCGCGGTTCGTGGCGGTCAACGCGTGGCTCGCGAACATGGATTCCCTGCTCGGCACCGGGCACAACCACTATTTGCATGTGGCCGCCGCCGGACGCGTCCGCTTCGTGCCCTGGGATCTCAACGAAGCGTTCGGAGGACATCCCGGTGCCGGTCCCGCCGTGCGGCAACTCGACTTCGATGCGTTGCACCCGAACGCCGCCAACGTCCGTTTCGTCGAGCGTTTCCTGGATCAGCCGAAATTCGCCGAACGCTACCGCGGCGAGCTGGCGCGATTGGCGACCAACGAGCTTTCGGCGGCGGCGTTTCTCTCGGACAAGCAGCGCGTCGCGGAGGTGATCGGCACCTCCGTGGACAGCGAATCGACGATGGCGCGCGCCGGATTCCATCGAATCGCCTTGGGAGAAACGAATGGCGCGGCGTCGGGCCCGCGGCTCGGAGGAGCGGGCGGCTTGGTCGGGCCGGGGTTCGCGGCGCCCCCGTTGTCCGATTGGATTCGGGCGCGGGAACGCGAGGTCACCGCGCAATTGGCAGGCGAGAAAACCGGGACCCGACCGACGGTCGGAAGGCCCGGGGGCCCGCGAGGTCCAGGCGGGCCCGGCGGAGATCCGGGGTTTCGTCCGCCACCCGGTCCGCCGTAGAGCCGGGTGTGACGACGGATTCGTTCCGCGCGTGCGTCCCTTGGCGTCGCGCCCCACTCTCGCCGCCATGACGTCCGCTGAGGCCAGCAAACGCCACGCGCAACTCGCCGAGGATATCCGTCGGCACGACCACGCGTACTACATCCTCGCGAAGCCCACGATCAGCGACGGCGAATACGACCGGCGTCTCCGGGAATTGATCGACCTCGAGACAGCGCATCCCGAGCTGGTCACACCGGATTCCCCGTCGCGACGCGTCGGGGGCGCGCCGATGGATGGCTTCGCGAGGGTGATGCACCGCATTCCGATGATGAGCCTCGAGAACACCTATTCCGCCGACGAGGTCCGCGAGTTCGCGGCGCGCGTGCAGAAGGCGTTTCCGGAAACGGCATTGTCCTGGACGATCGAACCGAAGATCGACGGCATCGCGGTGTCGTTGCGCTATGAGCGCGGCGTGTTCGTGCAGGGAGCGACGCGCGGCGATGGGGCACATGGCGACGACATCACCGCGAACCTCGATACCGTGCGCAACCTGCCGTTGAAATTGGCACCCGGCGTTCCCGAGGTCCTCGAGGTTCGCGGCGAGGTGTACATGCCGAACGCGGCGTTCCGGAAAATGAACGAGGAACGCGCCGCGGCGGGCGAGGAACTCTTCGTGAATCCGCGCAATGCCACCGCGGGTTCGCTGAAACAACTCGACCCGAAAGTCACGGCCACGCGACGCCTCGCGGTCGTCGTGTACGGATTGGGCGAAGTGGTCGGCGCCGAACCGCCGCCCGTGCAATCGGGGCTCTTGCCGTGGTTGGAATCGTTCGGGCTTCCCGTTCCCGAACGCGTTTGGACGGCGGGCTCGACCGACGAGATCCTGGAATCGATCGATGCGTTGGACACGGCGCGGCGCGGGTTCGGTTACGACACGGACGGCGCGGTGGTGAAACTCGACCCGATCGCGTTGCGGGCCCAACTCGGCGTGACGTCGAAGGCGCCGCGCTGGGCGGTGGCGTACAAGTACGCGCCCGAACAGGCCGAGACGCGGTTGCGCTCGATCACGATCCAGGTCGGTCGCACTGGCGCGCTCACGCCCGTCGCCGAGCTCGAACCGGTGTTCGTTTCCGGCAGCACGGTGAGCCGTGCCACGCTGCACAACGAGGACGAGATCCGCCGCAAGGACATCCGCGTCGGCGACTCCGTCGTGATCGAGAAAGCGGGCGAGGTGATCCCCGCCGTGGTTCGGGTGGCGTTGGAGAAGCGCGTCGGATCACCCAAGGAATTCGAGTTTCCGAAGCATTGTCCCGAATGTCAGACGCCGGTCGCGAAGGAATCGACCGCGGATGGCGAAGGCGTCGTGTGGCGTTGCCCGAACTCCGATTGTCCCGCACAGATCCGCGGCCGGCTTGAGCACTGGTGCGCGCGCGGCGCGATGGATATCGAGGGCGGCGGCGAGGCGCTCGTGGCCCAACTCGTCGGCGCGGGACTGGTGCGCGATGTCGCGGGACTCTACGACCTCACACTCGACAAGCTCTTGGGGCTGCAGCGCATGGGCGAGAAATCCGCCCAAAACTTCCTCGACGGCCTCGCGGCCAGCCAAAGCCGCGAGTTGTGGCGACTGCTTTTCGGACTCGGGATTCTTCACGTCGGCGCCGGCGTCGCGAAGGCGCTGGCGCGGGCGTTTCCGTCGCTCGACGAAATCGCGGACTCGACGGTCGAACGACTGCTTCTTGTTAGCGACATCGGCGAGGTGATCGCGCGCTCGGTGGAAGGTTGGTTCCACGACCCGGTGAATCGGAAGTTGGTCAAACAGTTGCGCGCGGCGAGATTGAACTTTGCGTCGACGACATACCGTGCCGAAGACGCGGTGGCATCGGGACCTTTTGCGGGGAAGACGCTGGTACTGACGGGCACGTTGCCAACGATGTCGCGCGAGGAGGCCGCGGCATTGATCGAGCGCGCGGGCGGCAAGGTGGGTTCAAGCGTCAGCAAGAAGACCCACTGCGTCGTCGCGGGAAGCGACGCCGGATCGAAACTCGAGAAAGCACGGACGCTCGGAATCGCGGTGATCGACGAGGCGGAGTTGGTGCGGTTGACCGGAGTTCCTTAGCCACCGTGGCCGGATGTAGCGCGGGCGTCCTCGCCTGCGGTAGCAGCGGGCGTCCCGCCTGCGCGAAGCAGAATCATGAGGCGAAGCGTTTCCCGATGCGACGGCCGAGACCGACGAACGCAGGCGAAAGTCCGCGACCATCGCGGCCGGGACGGTCGCACCACGTCGGTCCGAACGCGGCATTCCTTCGACGTTGGAGTTGCGGTAACCTCGCGCCATGAAGTGCTTCGTCACCGGTGCCAGCGGCTTCATCGGCGCCAATCTTGTCCAGGAGTTGGTCGCGCAAGGCCATGAGGTCCGGGCGTTGATTCGGCCCGGCGCCGATGTCCGCGGACTCCAGGGAGCGGCGCACGAGGCGGTGCACGGCGACGTCACCGACAAATCGGACAAGCTCGCTGCGGCAATGCGCGGCTGCGACTGGGTATTCCACGTCGCTGCCAGCTACGCGCTATGGCTGCCCGACTATGCCCCGATGTACCGCACCAACGTGGTCGGAACCCAGAAGATGCTGAAAGCCGCGGGCAACGCGGGCGCGTCGCGCATCGTGTACACCAGCACCGTCGGATGCATCGGCTTGCCAAAGGAAGTTCCCGGCCAACGTCTCGTTCCCACGGATGAGTCCGCGCCCGTGTCCGAAGTGCAGATGACCAACCATTACAAACGCTCGAAATGGCAGGCGGAGGTCGCCGCACGCGAGGCCGTGATGGCCGGATTGCCGGTCGTGATCGTGAACCCGAGTGCCCCGGTTGGCCCGCGTGACGTCAAGCCGACGCCGACCGGCCAAATGCTTCTCGACTATCTGAACGGCAACATGCCGGCCTACCTCGACACCGGGTTGAACTGGGTCCACGTGCGCGACGTCGCCGCCGGACACATCCTCGCGGCGGAGAAGGGCAAAATCGGCGAGCGATATATTCTCGGGAATGCCGACGGCAATTGGACGATGAGCCACGCGCTCGAGGTACTCGCCGAGATCACCGGCCTTCCCCCGGTGAAGCGGCGCGTTCCCCACAGAGTGGCTCTGCTTGTCGCCCATGTGGACGAATGGATGTCGCGGATTACCAAGCGTCCCCCGCGTGCGCCCATCGCGGGAGTCCGAATGGCGAAACATCGGATGTGGTTCAATCCCGGCAAGGCCATCCGCGAACTCGGCCTCCCGCAAACTCCTCCGTCGAAGGCGCTCTCGGATGCCGTCGAGTGGTTCCGCGAGAATGGCTACGTCAAAAAGCCGAAGGGTTGAGTCAAGTGGTGGAACGGCCGGAGAGAATTCGTTCCCATTGTCGGCGGTGCACCCCGACGCTCCCCTCGGTCCAGACCACATGGTCTGCCAGAGCCATCTTGCGCTCCGGCTCCCATTGGGCCGCTTCGCGACGCCCTAGTTCCGCATCGTCCCATCCCCGTTCGCGAACCCTCTCCCGACGGGTCGGACGGGAACATCCGACCGCGACGACCGCGTCGAAAGCGCGCGCGTATTCCTTCTCGAACAACAGCGGGATCACGACGCAACCCACGGGCACTCCATCGACCCTCCATGCGGCGACCTGATCCGACCATCGCCGTTGGATGGGAGGGTGCAGGATGCTTTCGAGTTCGGCGCGCTTCGTTGGATCCCGAAAGACCAAATCCCCAAGCGCACGCCGATTCAAAACGCCGACTGAATCCAGTATTCCCGGACCGAAAGACGCCGCAAGCCGAGCGAGTGCCTCGCTCCCGGGTTCGACGAGCTCCCGGGCGACATCGTCGGTATCCAAGACGCCGACGCCGATTTCCCGAAGGATCGAGGCGGCGGTGGATTTGCCCATGCCGATGCCGCCGGTGAGACCGATGACTGTGGTCCCCATAAACGAAACAGCCGCCCGAAGGCGGCTGTCGTCGACTACTGCGTGTAGATCACTCGGTAGGATCTTGATCCCTCGCCCGCGGGTATCGGGTCGCGTACCCAGAGAGTCTGGCGGGCATCCGAATCGTTGGAGACCTTTTGGACGGTTTTCCAAACTCCGAAAGTGGAGCCCGCGGTGGACTGCACCTCGTACGATTGGTGTGCGGCCCCTTCCCATGTGATGCGGAATCCGGGTTGACCGTCGGTCAACACGCGGGAGTTGCTCACCACGACGCCTTCAAATGGCGTCGGATCGATGGCATTGACGATCCCGTCGCCATCCGAGTCCAGAGTGGTCGAGAAACGGATGCTGCGGGGGACCGCGGTCATCTTGCCATTGACGTTTTCAAACACGTTGGCCGAGGCGGCCCGGCCTTGGGCCAATTGGCGGAATCGGCCGCTGGTCAGCGTCTCAAGATCGGAACCCGAGACATTGGCTCCCGAGAAATAAATGGTGAAATTGTCGGGAACATTGAAGTCAGCACCCAAGACCAGTTTTTGGGTAACGGAGTTCGTGCCGACAAGATTCGTCGAGAGGTTCAGGAAATCCACGTAGAGGGCACCGTTGGCACCGGTAGGCGCGAACGTGAAGGTGCTCCCGATTCCCCCGTCGAGATTGAGGAAGGAAATCCGGTGATCATCCGAAGCCGAAGCAGCCGCTCCGTTGTCGGTTCCCGGCCACGTGATCACGCCTTCCTGAAAATTGGGTACATTGATGAAAACCTGCCAGTTGGTCGTGTTGGCGACCGGCGGGAACGAACTCAAACGGAATCCCAGAGTCGTCGTAAACACCACGGGAGACGCATCGCCGTCCGTTCCGCCGATGGAACTATTGGCGTTCATCTCGATATAGTCGGCGGTAAGGGCCGTGAGCCCGAACCCGGCGTCCTTCGTGCCGCCCAGAATGAGTTCATCGACGTCGATCAGGATCGAATGACCCGTGGCCGAGAGGAACCCGGCAATGTTCGCCGAATGTCCCGAGATCGAAACAAATCCCGCCGTGGCAAATGTCACGCCGGTGGGACTTTGCACGAAGGCATCGGATTTCGAATACAGATCCCCCGCCGTGATGACGGCATTGTTCTGCACGAGGGTGTACGCGACATCCCGGTCGGACCCGAACAGCAATTCGTTGTCCACGGTCAAGGTCCCGTTGTTGACGAACGTCTTCAGGTGCGGGAATGAATTCCCGTCCCAACTGGTGGTTCCAGGATTGTCGCCAATCAGTTTCAGGTTCCCGTTGAGGACGAGATTTTCGGAGTCGACGGCCGTCAACCGATGAACCGCGAAATTGTCACCAAGCACCACGTTGGTCGCCCGCAACTTGAGGTCAACGAACGGTGTTTCAAACTTCCCGATGAGGTTCGCATCCACATACATGACGTGGAAGATGGAGTTCAGCGTGACCGTCGTGTCGGTCGTCGTCGGTACATCGCCCGGGTTCGCCGGGGCGTTGGTGATCGTATAGGTGTAATCAACCGTATTGGTCCAGATCGTCGAGAAGACGGAGTAAGCTCCGCTGAACCGCTCCACGTTGCTCCGGAAGATGCCGGCAAGGTTCAGGGTTCCGTTGTCCGCACCGAACTCGGCGTCGACATAAGGGGCATCGACCGTGGCGCCCGCGCTTCCGGTAACATTGTCCGCCCGGATGACCACCGGTCCCTGGCCTCGCAATCGGATTTTGGTGAGATCGAGGTTCTTGGCAAAGATACCGATGCGCCCTGCAAGATTGGTGTTGGACGCATCGGGGACGTTTGCCGGCGTCGGCACCTTGGTCGCGGTGAACGCGAAGGTCGCGGAATACGCCATGAACGGGTTCGTGGCGCCGCTATTGGTGTATGGGAGGGCGTTCGTGATTCCGCCTCCGAGCCAAGCGGTGAAGATGTCCTTGCGAATATCGGCGTTGGTCGGGCTACCAGTCAGGGCGACCAGCGGGTCCGAATTGATGGCGGCGAAAAGATTGGTCACCGCTACCGGATATAGATTCGTGTCCGAAACCACCAAAGGCGACAGCGGATCCGGGACGCCGGCAACCGTGTCGCGGGAGAAAATCAAGTTGGTGGGCCAAAACGTCGATCGCGAGGTGTAATTGGTCACCAAAGCGGTGTCGGGGGCGGAACCGTAGGTGTTCCTGACTTTCAAAACCGTGGCATCCGCAAATCCAGTGATAAGATTCGTGGCGACCTTGGTGAAACGAAGATCGATCGTCGGCAACGGGGCATTGATCGGATCAAAACCCCGCGACGCCGTGGCATCCACCAGAATGTTCGTGTCGGCACGCCTCACGAAAACCACCGTGATGACTTGGTTCGTGGCCGGGTTGGTCGAGTTGAGGGGAGGCGCGGGTCCGTTGGTGGTGATCCAGACAAACGGCAGGATCGTCGCGCCCACGGTCCCCGTGCCAAGGTTGATCCTGCGCGAAGGGAGTTGCTGTCCCGGAATCGTGTCGATGTCCGAATAAACGAACTGCGGCGACGCGGCCGAGATCACGAAATTCGTGACTGGAG
>JANYDN010000202.1 GCA_025363585.1 Verrucomicrobiota bacterium
GCGTGATCGAGCGCGGCTTCCTCCCCCACGCACATCTCGGTGCCCTCTCGCGCGCGCAGCTCGACCGATTGAAAGGCGTCACCGCCTCCATGAGCCTCATGCTCGAGAACGTCGACGACGCGTCCAACGCGAGCGTCGCGCCCGAGAAGAAGGCCGCGTCGCGACTCGCCGCGATCGACGCCGCGGGCGCCGCCAAGGTTCCTTTCATCTCGGGAATCCTCGTCGGCACCGGCGAATCCCATGAGTCACGGTTGCGTTCCCTCGACGCCTTGGCCGCGTCGCACGTGCGGCATGGACACCTGATGTCGGTCGCGATCAACACCTTCGTCCCGAACGCGCGTTCGCCGATGCAAGAGGCGCAGGCCGCCCCGGGTCTGGAAGAATACGCGGAACTCATTGCCCACGCCCGTGCCGTGCTTCCCGGCGTCGCCATCCAGATCTCACCGCATGTCACGGGGGCCTGGCGCGAGTTGTTGCCTTCGGTCGACGACCTCGGATCGGTCGGCACGGGCGAGGACATCGCGAATGGTCCGCATCGATGGATTCTCGCCGGCGCGATTGCCGAAGGCTGCACGGGCCACGGTCTGAAATTGGCCAAGCGCCTTCCGGTTTGGGGGCACCACGAAGCGCCGGGCTGGGTCTCGGACCGAATCCGACGCGCCATCGAGGAGCGGGGCTAGGCAATCCTTGGGTCCGCGATCTCACGATCGCGGCCACGAGGTTTGGCGATTCAAGGTCGGTGCAGCCGGTAGAACTGCGTGTCGGATGCCGCCGGCAACACCACGCTGTTCCATCCGCCCGCCGTGATCGGCTCCGGCTCCACGCGAATCCACGATGCGTCCGGCGCCACGGCCGACGTGGTTTCCAGTAGATATCCCGCCGCATATCCGGGCCACGTCAGTTTCGCGGAACCATTCTCGAGCAGCGAAAACTCCAGCGACGGCGCGCCCAAGACGGCATCGTCGAAAACCGTGATCCGACTCGTCGCGCTTTTGCCCGACCATGTCGCGGTGATCGTCGCGGTTCCGACGCCGGTCAACTGCCAGTCGAGCGGATCCGCGACCGAAACCACGTCCGGACGCGTGGACTCCATCGCGATCGACTCCGGCGCGACTTACCGCGCCATGCGGGTTCCGTCGCTGTAGATCGCAACGAAAATCGGCGTGATCGCCGTCCCCATCGGCAGCAGGAGATCCGCGGGTTCGATCCGGATTCCCGTCAGCGTCGCGCCCGCGGGATCGATCGAGGTGACCCGGAAGGAGTCCGTGTAGACCGTTACGTTCGCGGCCGTCTGATAGACGGCATCGATCACCACGTCTCCGACCACCGACGCGTCCACGGTGACGGTGACGGTGTCGCCGTTCGCCGACGTGGGTGTCACCGCGACGCCGTTGGTGGTCACGCCGCCAGGACCAAAAACTACGGCAAACCACTTCACGGTTCCGCTCGCGGGACGGTCGGTCGGAATCGCCAGCGTGCAGTGAAACGCCTTCGCCGCGCCGTCGCCCAGCGGACGCGCGCCTCGGCCGGAACCGGGTTCCTGCAGGACATGGATGGCCTTCGTGAGCGGCTCGAGATTCACCGTGCTGGCATAGGAATCCATCACGGACTGCTCCGAGGCATCCAGCAAGCGTGGCACCGGAAACGGCCCGAACACGCGGTCCGCCGCGGGCATGTAAGACGCCTGGTCCAGCGCCGCGATCACGTGCCGGGCGACGTCGGTCGATTGCGTCTGCTCGGAATCCGCGCCGAACAAAATGTGGGTCGCGTGGGACACCACGTCGACTGGCGGCAAGTCATAGACATTGGTCGTCAACGAATCCGGCGGGGTGTTGGCCAGCATGCTGTCGAAATCCACCACGCCGTCAGCGCCAGCACCGCGCATCTCCGGAGGCTCCACGCCGTGTTCACGTACACGGCCGCCCCGAGCGTCGTCGCGATGTCGGGCAGCACATCCTGCCCGTACCGGATCGTGCGCACGAAATTGTTCGGGCTGCCTTCGACGCCCAACGGCCGCGAGGTGCCGAGGATCGCCTTCACCTCGTCGCCCCATTCGCCCGTCGTGCAGTAGCCGTGGACGAGCGCGATCGGCGGTTTGCGCAGGCCGAATTCCTTCGTGCCCGCCACGTCCGTCGTCAGCGTCTCGGCGACCGACAGTCGCAACCGGATCTCCGGATGATTCTCCGTGAACACCAGGACATCGGACGCGATCGGCACGATCGCCGCCCACGCCACGGGCGCGTCCTGGCGGAGTCGGATGCGCGTGGTCGCGGTCCATTGGCCGTTGGTCAACACCCGCAATTGCTTCAGCGTCGTCGTGTCCTTCAACCCACCGCCACTCGCCGCCGACAGGTCGAGATCGAAGTCGCGGCCGTCCTTGAACTGCGCGAGCAGCGCGGGATCCGCCCGCAGCTCGAGCACCAACGGCGTCACGCCATCCGCCACGAGGCCGCCGGCAACCACCGGTTGTTTCGACAACACGGCGGGATCGGTCACCGGGACCAGCGGCGCGTCGATGTCCGAGGTGCCCGCGCCGATGCTCGCCGGGGTCAGTCCGTCCTTGGACATCGCATGCAGGCTCACGGCGACGGGCACCGGAACCAGCGTCGCGCGGAGCTGCACCACATCGAGCACCGAGATGTCGGTCGAGTCGTCGTAGACCCGCAGCGCGAGCGTCTTGGTCTCGCGCGTCGCGGCCTTGGGTCCGGGAGCAAGCGACGCTTCCATCGAAAGCGCGTCGCCGGGTTTGAAGGCCGGCGGCTTCCAACCCGCCGGCGAATACACGGCGGCCGTGATGTCCACTCCGGCGGCCTTCACGTGCAATTCCCAGTTGGGCGGGCCGTTGGTGAATGCGCGCAACACGTAGCGGTTCGTGGTGGAATCCGGATTCTCCAGCCGGACCGCGAACTCGGAACGCCCGTCGGCTGCGACCGGCAGGTAAACGATCTGTTCGCCTGCCGCCACCGTCTGCATCACGCCCCGGCCGTGGAGCGCGGCATCGGGCTCCGACGCACCGCGGGCCATTAGATCGGCCTTCGGCCCGACGACGGTGACCTCGGGTGTCGCAAAACTTTCGGTCAACGTCTGGCGCACGCCGCCCGCGTCGAGGCCCTCGATCTGGAATCGCACCTGCACCTTGCCGGACCCTTTTGCCCGGTATCCGTAATGCAGGACGCCCGAGGCTCCCGGCGCGAGATTCAGCAATGCCGGCGGAGCCTTCACCCAATCCACCACCGCTCCCCCCGTCAGGTACATGCTCGGCACAACGATCCCGACCTGGGTCAGGGGAATGTCCATCTGGTTGCGGATCGTCAGTTGCACGTCGAATTCCTCGGTCACCTTCAGCGACGTCGGCTTCACCGCGATCGCCACGTCGAGATCCGTCGGCGTCAGTATCGCGTACTTGGCGAAGGCTGCGGAACCCGCCGGCTGCTGGATGGACGCGATCAACACGCCGCGGGCATTCGAATCGAAAATGATCCACCCATCGGTGGCGGTGGACTGGCCATCCGGTCCGATCGGCTGGGCCTCGTACCATTTGCCCTTCGACCACACGCGGTAACCCAAGTCCTCGTTCCGGGCGAAGATCTCGCTGCTCGCGTTGACCGGCATTCCAAACGTCGTCGCCACCAGTTTTTGGTCGAGACGATGAAGGCCGGCGGCGAGTCCGAATCGCGGCTTTGGCAAATACGTCCAGATCTCGCCGGTGGTACGTCCACGCCGGAAATCTCGTTCCGATCATTGAAGGTCAGCAGCCTTGAGGGAGGATGTACGATGGCCGCCCCGCCGGCCGCCGACAACCCGTCCCACAGGAACGCGCCGGTGAGATTCCCCGTGGGCTTGTCCTGGGTGTAGCGGAGATATTTTCCCGCCTCATTGCGCCGGGACCCGAAGACCAGGGGATCATTTTCGACGAAGGCATAATGTTGCGACGGGATGCCGCCGAGATCCCAACTCACGATCGATCCAAAATCGCCCGAGAACGGATCATTGCTCACCGTCACGCCCCAAATCGAGCCGTCGTCATGGATGGAGTGTGGCTGGACGTCGTTGCTGTAGATCCCGGCTTGGCCAGCCGGCTGCCGGGGATCCCGGAGTTCCACCCATTGGCCGCCGTTCCAAACGAACCGGTGATCCGTGCCGACGGAAGATTCCGACGTGATGAACTGTCCCGAGTTGTTGATGTCGACCACGTCGAACTCGCCCATCCAACCCGTCACGGGCCCCGGGATGCGCTGGATTCCCGGCACATGGTTTCCGTCGCGCGTCGCGCGATAGATCTGGAATTCCGTCAGGTAGGAAAAGCGGCCGCTAGCAAACTGGGTGTGGGCAAAAACGTTTCCCTGGTCGTCGATGCGGACGGTGCCGAGGGTCCCGGCCAAGGTCGGGATATAACTCACCCGGTACGTCCGTGTGGGAAGCTGGGCCGATACCGACCAAGAAGCGGAAAGCGTGGCGAGCAGCGTCCACAAAAGCGGGATCCAACGGAAAGGTCGGGGTCGGGTGATGTCATGGGTTTCCTTGGGTGACGCGGCCCCCGCACCCAACACCCGCGCCGCGATTCTGCCAAGTGTGGTGACGGGAAGCGGGACGACATGCCGTGGGTGGCACCGGCCCGGTGCCACTTCCGGGCGCATCTTGACACTGCCCCCGGATCGCCACGGAAGGGGCCGAGGAATTATTTACAGGAGGTAACAGAGGAAAGGGAGTCATGCACTTCGCGTCCTTCGCGGCTTCGCGTGAGTCATTCTCCGGCCGTGAGACAAAGGCCTTCCGCGACCTGACTCCGCGCGAAAGCGAAAGAGCCGCGTGGCGTCACCGTGCCGGCAAACGAGCCCAAACCTCCCATTCCTCCGTTATCTCCTGTAAAAAAGTCTTCGCGCGCCGCCCGTCCCGTTCCACACACTCCGCCCATGGCGTTCCGTCGAAAGAAGCCGCGCAAGGCCAAGGAATCGATCGTCCCGCAGGACCACGACTGGCGAACGACCGACGCGCAGGAAATCGAACGCCGCCGCGAGCGCGCCCGCGCGGAGAAAATGCGCGTCGCCAACCTCGCGCCCGAACATCCCGTCCTCTCGAACTTCGAGGTTCGCTCCGAGAGCGGACGCACGTACCAAGTCGAGATCCGCGACTTCAGTTGCCAGTGCGTGGACTTTCAGGCGAGCGGTCTC
>JANYDN010000219.1 GCA_025363585.1 Verrucomicrobiota bacterium
GGCACGGCCAAGCCCAGCGCCGCCGACTCGGGCGTCACCCGCCATTGCCCGCCTGCGCGGCTTTCAAACGCCATGCGGTGGATGCCGTTCAAGACCTCGAAGCGCAGCAAATCGGTCACGGGCAAAGGCCATGCGGCCCGCGCATCCTTGGCGGTGAGTCGGGACAGCGCGTCCGCGTGTCCCGGCAGTTGCAGATAGACCCGGATCAGCGCGTTGGCGTCCACATAGGTCTTCATTCCTCGCCCGCGATGATGCGGTCGATCCGTTCGTTCGCGGAAACACGAGGGGAAAGGTGGCCGAGTTCGCGCTGCCTTTTCCACAGCGACTCGAAATCAGGGTATCCCTTCGCGCGACGCCGGGATTGCGGCGTTCGTTTCGGAACGACGGTGAAAACCTCCCCGCCCCGCGTGCGTACCTCGGCGCTTCCGAACCTGCGGACGGCATCGAACAGCCTCGCGGGCCGGCGATTGAGGTCCCGGAGGGTGAAACTGGCGACGGTGCCCATGTCTGACAACGATGCCCGACATCGCTCGGGCGTCAAGGGGCCGCGTGCGTTGCACGGGCTGCGAAGCATCACCACGCCTCTTTGATTCGCATCATCACCAACTAGGCCATCCTGAAAGCGCGAGGCGCGTCAGGCGTCGCAGCACTTCTTGTACTTCTTCCCGCTGCCGCAGGGACAGCGCTCGTTGGGGCCCGGTCGGGGCACGGGCACGTGGGTCGGGGGAGCGGGCGGACGGGCGGGCGCCTCGTAGGCCGGCTGCGGTTCCCTCACGGGAATCTCAAGTCCCGCGCGCGCCAAAAGGGCATTGGCGTATTGATCCGGGCTGAAGTTGGACCACCACCCGAATTCGTCGGCGGCACGGGTGATCAGGCTGAATTTCGTCGGGTCAGGGTATGCGCGCATGTCGCGCCCAACAGCGTCGAGGTCCGGGTACATCTCCACGCCCAACTTGTCGATCAGTGCTTGGGTCGCCTCCGCGCGAAGCTCCGGAGCGGGCAGGTCGAGGACCGACGTGACCAGGTCCTCCCAGACCCAGCCCATGCTTCGTTCCACCCGCCCGGAGAAAAGTTCGCGGAGGCAGCGGACGGCTTCCTCCCGCGTGATGCGGTCGTTGCGGACCAAGACCACGAGCGAACGGACGGCCGATCCCCGGGCGTACTCGTCGGCTTTGGAATCCGACGCGAGCTCGAGGATTGGCGCGACGTCGCCGTCGAAAAGTGACGCGAGGATGCGGTGGAGACTGTCGGTGATTACGTCGCCGAGGATCTGGTAACTGGCATCCTCGGGCGCCGCGGCGATGGCGACGCAGGGCCGGTAGGCGCGGGTGTCGCGGAACTCCGCGAGCAGGTACAGGGCGAAGACGATGACGAGGTCGTCCGCGGACTTGGCCGCCGCCACGGGATCGGCCGCTGCTTTTTCGACGAGGTCGAGCAGCGCGGGCGTGATCGCCTCGCGTTGGGCAACGGCCTCGTCGAAGGCCTGTTGGGGGAACACGTCGCGGCAGGTGCGGAACGCGTGGAGAATTTCGTCAACGGTCACGCGCCGAGGGGACGGCGCGCTGCGCGGCGGGGCAAGGGGGAAGAACGATCCGCGTGGGGACGGGCGCCGGAATGGTGGCGGCGATGGATGCGGCAGGATTTCAGTCGCTCTTTGCCGGTCGGCGAGCGCTGGGTTTCGATCCCCGCCAGCCCGACTCAACATGCACTCCCCGTTCCCCGCCAAGATGAAATCCCAACCGTTCATCCCCGGCGAATTATGGCTCAGGATATCGCTGGGCATTTTGGTGTGGATGTTCAATCCGGTTGCCCGCGCGGGGGATCCCGATCCCGGCCAACCGTTGGCCAACCAGTCCGCCCAGTCCCTGCCATTCGTCGCGGGCTCGGTTTGGGTCGATGTCCGCCATGCCTGCAGCTACCTCACCGACGTCAATCTGGGCCGCTTGGTGCGCGTGCCCTTGGGAACCCTGACGCCCGATCGGGAATGGGTGTCGGTTGGCAACCTTGTACGTTTGATCCCCAACGCCGACGGATCCCGGCTGTATCTCATCCGACCCGGATTCAACTCCGGCACGGTCTTCGTCTTCGACCCCGAATCGGCGACGGTCGTGAGATCGTTCCCCATCGGTCAATTCCCGTGGGACGTCGTCGCGGTGGGTCAGGATCGCATCGTGGTGGCGGGCGGAACCGCCGTTCAACGCCTCTTGGCGGCCTATGATACTTCCAATGGAACGCCGCTGGGATCGGTCGTGACCGGTCCGGCAACGGCGGCGATGGCGCGCGGCGACGACCGGGTGTTGCTATTCACGGATAAGGCCACCAACAAGCTGATTGCCCAATACCAAATCAAGCCCGACGGCACGGTCTCCCCTGAAATCCTCTCGAGCGGCTTCATACCGTTTGAAGCGCGGGGTCCTTGGACCGCGTCGCCGCTCGGCGACGGCGCGGTGTCCGCCACGCGCCACCGGTTGGAGGTCCCCGCGGACCCCACCCTTTCGGTAATCTATCGAGGCAAGACCGAAGGTTCCGGAAGCGAGGAACCGGACGGAAACAACTCGTTCGACATCGCGAGCCGGCATTCCGCGTTCCACGTCTCCGCCATCACGCTTGATTGGGTGGAGACCCGCCAGTGGTCCATCATCCAGTCAACGCGGTTCACCAACCAATTGCAGGACGCCACCCCATGGAATGACAAGCTCGTGCTGACCGAGGCCATGCCCGGCAGCAGTCGGATCCGGCTCCTTCCAAATCCCGCGCTCGGCATGGAGTTCGAGGTGCCTCCCGTCGCGGTTGCCCAGCGGAAGAGCGATCCGGCCACCACCGCCTCCGCGGTGGTGTTCTCCGGCGAGACAAGCAGCGACGCAAAATACACGATGGACCAACTGGTCTTCCGCTGGGACTGGGAAGGCGATGGAGCCTTCGACACCGCGTTCACCAGCAATTCCGTCGCATCCCATCGGTTCCTGACACCCGGGACGTACACGGTCCGGATGCAGGTCCGAAATCCGTCGGGTGCCACCGCGGCGGGTTCCCTTTCCGTCACGGTGACCACCGCGTTTGATCCCGGGGAACCCGACCTCGCCGCCATTCCGTTCCAATTGCCATTCGCCGCCGCCGCGGTCGCTTTCGATGGTCCCGGCCGTCGTGCTTACGCCAGTGATTCGAACGGCAAGGCAGTGGTCGGGATGGATCTCGAGTCGGGACTGAACCTGCATCGCTGGACGCTGCCATGGAAACCCGAGCGCATGGCCACCACCCCCGACTTGAAGAGGCTTTACGTCGTGGTCGCCACCGGAGTCCATGGTTTCCCAAATGTTGCCCAGCCTGGATTTCTCGCGGAGTTCGACCTCGAGCAAGGGGCGATGACGCGCTTGATCCCGTTGGGTCTGGATGCCGCGTTCGTGGCGGCAACCGACGATGGTTTGCTGGTGGTCAGCGACGCCTCCGATTTGAGCGGACCCGTCCGGCTCCTCAAGGCGAGCACGGGCGCCACGACTTCCTTCGCCGCGGTGGGAACAGGGGCCGGGCTTCGCCTTGGTTTGGATCAAGGCAGCGTCTGGGCAAGCGAGCCGGGGACCTACGTGAAGCTCAATATCCTGCGTCCCCAGCTGACCATCGCCGCGGCGTTCTCGGTACCCGGACCCATGGCGTTCATGGGAACCCTCTGGCCCCTCCCGGGCAACACGCTGCTGAATCCGGCGGGACAGATTCTCTCGGCGATCGACGGGACCCACGTGCTCGCGAATCAGGACGCCAATCTCGGCATCACCGAAGCCGCGGTGCTTCCGGGTAGCCAGTGGTTGGTTGCCGCGACGCCGACGGGCGTTCGTTACCTGGATCTCGCCACGTTGACTTGGCTTGCCTGGACCGGTGATCCGAAAGGTCCCGCGTGGCTCGGCCCGGTCGGAACCCGGCACGGCGTCGCGACGATTGAATCCGGCAACACCGTTATCCGGCTCCGGTCGCTGCCGGCGATCGGTACCGAAACCAATCATCCTCCCGTTGCCGCATGGGCCGCCAATCTCCAGACGGTCGTGGCAGTTCCCGGAACGGTTGCGTTGTCGGGGTCGTCGTTCGACGACGACGGCACGGTGGTGGCGATGGAATTGTGGAATGGGGACACGAAGATCGCCGACATGGATCCCAAGGCCCCGCAGACGAACTTCGCCGTCACCGAGAGTTCCACGAACGAACTGCGCCTGGTGGTCCGGGACAATCTCGGGGCAATTGGGACGTCGCAGGTACTGCGCGTGATCGGCGACGCGTATCCGTTGGTGAAATTCCTGACTCCCGCGGTGCCCCGGGTTGCGGCCGGACAACCCTTCGACGCCGAGGTCGAGGCAATCGATCCCGACGGAACGATCGACCGGGTGGAGTTTTGGCTTCAACCGGCCGACTCACTTGATCGGCAATTGATCGGCGTTGCGAAGCACTCGCCGTGGAGGGTCGTCGTCCCGGGCATTTCGGGGGATCCGAGGCTTTTGGCGTTGGCCTACGACAACCTCGGCATTTACGCCTACGCGCAGATCGACGAACTGCATGGCATCGGGGCGGAGGCCGACGATTTCTACGCGGCCATCGTGATTCCCGAGGCGGGCGGGACGGACACACGCTCCAACCGGAACGCCACGAGCCAGAAGTCCGAGCAGAATGGCGTGCCGGGCCGTCTCGTCGGGAAGACGGTTTGGTGGCAATGGACCGCGCCGACCAACGGCTTGGTGACCGCGACCACCTTGGGCAGTTCCGTGGAAACGCATCTTGCGGCCTATACCGGGGACGATCTGAACCATTTGCTTCCCGGACGGAATCCCGACGAAGGCCCCGGTTTCGCGCCGGCCAGCCGCGTCAAGTTTCGGACCACGCCGGGCACCCGGTATTGGTTTCAGGCGGACACGACGTACCCGGGCGGCGGCGACATCTCGGTGACGGTAAACTTCAGGCCGTCGCCAATGATTCCGACGGGATCGCCGCCCCCACCGAACGACGTGGTCACCAACCGACTGCTGGTCATGGATGTGCCCGCGGTCCTGACCGCGGACAGCACGGGAGCGACGATGGATGCTTTCGAGCCCAAACCGTATTTCGACATGGGCGGGCGTTCCGTTTGGTGGGAATGGGTCGCGCCCACCAACGGATCACTGGTCGTGAGTACCTCGGGCTCGTCGTTCGATACCGTCCTTGGGGTCTACATTGCTTTTCCGCCGTACGGCGCTGCCTTTGGGACCGCGGGGTTCAATGACGATGTGTCGAGCGACGACGGGACCAGCCGGGTAACGGTGCCCACAACTCCCATGACCCACTACTTCATCGTTGTCGATGGTGCCGCCGGAGAAGGCGGACAAGTCAGGCTCTCGTTGGATTTCAAGACCCAGAAGGGCGCGCCCGCCCCGATCAACGACAACTTCGCCGACGCCACGGAAATTCCCGGGGACCATTTCTTCGGACCCGTCACCACCCTAGGCGCGACCGCCGAGGCCGGGGAGAAATTGCCGGTGCCCAACGTGGTGACCAACTCCATTTGGATGAAATGGACGGCGAAGCATCCGGCACAGGTGCTGATGGGGTCCGACGTCGGCTTGGTCTTTCAGCGGGTCTGGAAAGGCACGTCGCTGATGAACCTCGAGCCGGTGGCCATCACATCGACCCTTTCGCCGCGGTCAGCGTTCGTCGCCGTGACCGGCACGACGTATTACTTCCAGCTCTCCACCCAACGGCCGTTCGGATTCCAATGGTTTTTGGACGCCACGCTTCCCGCGTTCACCGACCGTTTCATCGACATCGCGCCGCTTCCCGAAGGCGGGCTGGGGATCCGGTACACCGGGAGTGTCGGCGCTTCCGGCGTGCTCGAGAAATCGGAGGACCTGCTGCAATGGTCCCCCGTCAAATCGCAGGTTTGGTTTCCGGGAGACCGCACCGCCCTTCCGGTCGAGGCATTCGACGCGACGTTTTACCGCCTTCGGCTGGACCGGTAGGGGCAATCGTGGGCATCGGGGCCGAGAAGCGGACGGGGCCATGCGGTTTTTTTTTGCGCGTGAAGAACGGAGACGCCGGGAAGGCCGAAGGGAAATGCTCAAACTTGGCCCATCGCCATGCAGATGACCGTCGCGGGTCTCGGGGAGGGCACGCGCCCAACGCGACGGGAGGAAAACGCCGGCCGCGGCCGATGCACTTCAAGAGACCTGCGCTCGCGGCGGGTCAGGCGTCGCAGCACTTCTTGAACTTCTTCCCGCTGCCGCAGGGACAGGGCTCGTTGGGGCCGGGTCGGGCCTTGGGGACGTACGTCAGCGGGGCGGGCTCTCTCGCGGGCGCCACGTACGCCGGTTGCTGTTCCCTCGCGGGGATTTCGATCCCCTCGCGGGCCAACGGGGCGCTGGCGTATTCCTGCCGATTGAAGCACTCCCACCAATCGAGTTCGTCGGCGGCACGGGTGATCAACTTGAAATCCGTCTCGGTTGGGGACGCACGTATCTCCCTCTCCATCGCGTCGAGGTCCGGGTACAATTCCAAGGCCAAACCATCCAACACCGCTTGGTTCGCCTCGGCGCGCAGCTCCGGTGCGGGCAGGTCGATGACCGTCGTGACCAAGTCTTCCCAGACCCAGCCCATGCTTCGTTCCACCCGCCCGGAAAAAAGCTCGCGAAGGCAACGGACGGCTTCCTCCCGCGTGATGCGGTCGTTGCGGGCCAAAACCACCAGCGACCGGACGGCTGATCCCCTCGCGTACTCGTCGGCTTTGGCGTTGGACGCGAGCTCGAGGATCGGCCCGACGTCGCCGTCGAAAAGCGACGCGAGGATCTGGTGAAGGCCATCGGTGGCGACCTCACCGAGAATCTGGTGGCTGGCATCCTCCGGCGCGGACGCGATGGCGACGCAGGGCCGGTAGGCACGGGTCTCGCGAAACTCGGCGAGCAAATAGAGGGCAAAGACGGTGGCGATATCGTCGTTGGTCTTGCCCGCTGCCACGGGATCGGCCGCCACCGTCTCGACGAGTTCGAGCAACGCGGGCGTGATCGCCTCGCGTTGGGCAACGGCTTCTTCGAAGGCCTGTGCGGGAAAAACCCTGCGGCAGTTGCGGAACGCGTGGAGAATCTCTTCGACAGTCACGCGCCGAGGGAACGGGGCGCGGCGAAGCGGGGCAAGGGGGAAGTCTCTCGTTTTGGCGTCATCAAGAGCCTTCGTTCTCGGAGCACAGCTACCAGTGCGGTTGAATCCAGAGATTCAGCGCCATCTCGAGACCGTGGCGGCGAGCTTTTGGACGACGAAATCCGCGCTGATTCGATTCCTTGCGAAGACAGGGCGCATCGCCGGAAGTCGCCGACGTGGCGCGCGCCGGCGCTCTCCTGGCTTCACGCAGGATCCGTGAACAATCCGAAGCAAGGCGTAAAGCTGCTTCGACCAGCGGTAATAAAGCCGGGCCAGATCGACCAACTGGGCGTGGGAAAAGCCGGTGATCTGGAATTGCAGGTCCGGCTCGAGGATCACCTTGGGGATCTGCGGGAATTCCGCCTGGTTGAGTAACTGGGTGTTCTGCATGTCACCGATCCTCGGAATCACCCTCGGCCAAGTCCTGTCCGACCCCCATTCCGTGCCCGGAGACTTGCCGACAGGTTGTTCACAGGCCCCTAAAAGAGGTTGGCAGCGTCGCTCCGCCTGCTACTCGTGAGCCCCCATGGAACCAGATGTAGTGAAGGCTGTCGGAGGGGACTTGCTCGGGAAGCTCGTGATCGCACTTGTGGGTGGCCTCGTTGGATCAATCTTCGGGGCCTTCGTGACGTACTTCGCCGCAGAACATCGGGAGCGACGAAATCGACTGCGACAGTTCGTCGCTGAGATAGGTGCCGAGATTAGCGCAATCGCGGTGTGCGCCTTTGATGCAGAATCCCCAGAAGTTGTCGGCAGGAGGTTTCGGGAGCGAGCCCAGCGAGTGCTCGCATTGGCATTTCGCTCTGCGGCCGACATCTCCGACGAGCATACGCCCAAATTCCAAGCGCTAATTAGGGAGGTGTATACTCTTTGCAATCAGCAATTCACGTTCGACCCACTTGCTTCCCGTGGTTCCACTGCTCGAGAGGCCCAAATAAAAGAATTCAGTGATCGAATACTCCAACTCGCGGACTTGACCAAACAATTGGGCCAACTGGCGGAGGAACCTCCCCCGTGGTCGCTTGATCGGTGGGAATTGCCTGAGAAATGACCAAACCCTTCGTCCCACGCCCCGGCGATCTGGTCTCGGTTCGATCCGTCTCCGGCGGATACCCGCTGCCCGCCGGCCTCAGCGCCGGCGACGAGGTTCGCCTGGTGTGCTTCGACACCGGCTTCTGGGTCGTCGAGCGCGACGGCCGCCAGTTCCGCGTCTTCCTCGCCGGAATCAAGCCACCCAAACCCTGACGCCATGGATCTGGAATATCACACGGAACAGATGGGACACCTACTGGTGACCCTCCACTCTTTGGAATTGATTCTCCGGATTTGCCTCGAGAAGAGCGATGACATCGCCCTCGACTGGTCCGCGCTGAAGAAAGACGATGACGTTCCCGCCACCGTCCTAACCCAGCAACGGCGGTTCGAGTGCTTGCTGGGCGAGTTCAACAAGTTGGCCGAGGCCAAAAACAGTCCGGCGCTCGATGTGAAGCTGGCCCTCCTCCGCAACGCAATCGTGCATGGCCGGGTTATTCTGGAGAAAAAGTGGCTTCCCGCACGGTTGGTGCAGTTCCGCGACGAAAAGGGTGGGAAGACCAAGATCGAGCTCAACGAGCAACTGACGTTCGACTGGTACCACACAGCACTGCGACGATTTGGCCACGCGTACGATACGGCGCTTTTGATGGCCATCTCGATGAACCGAGCCACCGTCAATCCCGACTATGAGGCGAGTCTGCGTGCCGGCGCGAAGGCCCGAACGGACGCTCAGCCCGATAGAAAACCCTGACGCCATGGACTTGTTCAGCAACCTGTGCAGCGGACTGGTCGGCGCCTGTCTCGGCTCGCTGATCGCGTATCGCCTGACGTTCCGCCAGCAGCGCTTCGATCGCTTGCGCGAGTTCAGGGGTTACATCGGCGCGCTGCATGCAAGCTCATGGCAGATTCACCCAGCCGACCCCAAAAACGGATTCCTATTCTCGCTGTATAATGAAATGCCGGAATTCATCCGTCGGACCTCGGTGATCCGCGCCGATGTCGATTCAAGCGCTCGCTCTCGCTTCGATGCGGCACGCGAGAAATTGGTGAAATCGGAGGAGTTTCAACGTGTTTTCCGGCTCTCCACCGGCAATGTGGTAGCTCACAAGCTGGAGGCGGGTGCCGAGTTTGAGGGGAAAATATTCGCTCTCCTCGATGAACTTGAGCAATCGGCGACTCCTCGCCCGTTTTGGGAATTGGACCAGTGGGATCGGCTCTGAACCGGCACCGGCTCGAGCATTGCCGCCGAACCCGCAAGAGCGAGTTCGGCGGCATCCCTCGATCAATCGCCAAGGGGCAGGATGAGCTGTCCGCACTGTCCGCCGGGGTGTACCCGGCGGCGTCTCCACCGGCCGCCCGGCAGGTCGACGATCACGATGCGAACAGACATCCCACAGCGCTGGCAAACCGACGGCGCCATGAGACCTTTCTAGGGCAGCAAAACACCTCGCGAACGAACTGCCGCGACATCGCACCGGGGTGGCGGTCCGACATCTCAGCAAAAGCGAGTTGACGCTCGTGCACGACTGGCAAACCTTCCACCTGCTCAAGGCGAAGCCCGTCTGGGCTTCCTGTAATTCTCCCGTAAGGGAACCCCTTTTGGGGAAACCCATGCTGTTTGTTCAGAAACGGCGTGGGTTTTTTGCTGCCCTGATGAACGGTCGCGCGTCGGATCCGCCCGCACAAGCGACAAGTCCGAACTGTGAACAACACGTACAACCGGTTGGGGTGCCTATTAAACCAAGCCTTTTGGCCTGCTCGAAAGTAAGCAACTCAAAGCACCCGTCGCAGGACGCCAATGGGAAGCGCGGGTTAGCGGAGAGTTGTCCGCGGCGCATAGCGATTGGGCGCGATTCTTGCCGCAGCTTGCTACCGCGCCGACGGAGAATTAAGGCTCCGCCATCGCCCCCGAGATCTCGGACTCCCGCCTCCCGGTCCATGTCGACCCATCGGTTCCGCTGATTGACGTTCCGGTCGGCAAATACGTCCAGGTCGACATCTCCGTGTTGTACACGACCCGGAAGAACGGCGATCGGAAGCCTTAAGCAGTCTATCCTCCGCCGAATCCTGCCAGAGGTCGCCGGCGATCACGGGACTGCGGGTAGCATCAAGCGACCCTGAAACAGCCCGAATGTTTGACGCGCCTGCGCGCAGGCGGGACGCCCGCGGATACCGCAGGCGAGGACGCCCAATGCCACTAGGATTTGCGGGCATGTTTTCGCAGCGCGCGGCGGGCCTTGGCCCGGGATCCGATGAGCGGCGGGTGGGTTTGGCGAATGTGGCGTTGGGCCCGGGGCTCGTTGGGCCGGGGCTTGCTGCGCCGGGGATGCCGGCATTGGCCCATCGACTTCAGCAACCGGGCCCACGTCTCGCGGAGCCCCTTCCCGCCGCGTCCATACTCCCGCAGCCATCCCTCCAGCCGCCGGCGGCAGCTCGAAAACGACAGGCTCATCGGCGGGATCCCCGCGTGCACGGCCGCGCAGTTCATGCCGGCACTCACCAGGTTGTAGGCCACCAGGCAGGCCAGCCATTCCTTGCGCGCCATGTCCGCGCCCTGGACCTCCAGTTGCGCCGCGTCCATCTGGGCCTTGACCAGGCGCAGGTCCACCTCGATCTGCCAGCGCAGCCCGTAGAGCCCGACCAACTCCGCGGCCGGGAAGTCCGTGCACGATCCCAACGTCGTGAAGAGGAAGAGCTCCACGTCGCGATGGCCGCGGCGTTTGATGCGCACCGCCACCAGGCGGCCCTCGACCGGCTCCGTGCCCGCGCCCGCGGGCAGTTTGTCGTGGCGGCCGGGCTTCCAGAGCACCGCGTGGTCGCCCGGTTGCGGCGCGCGGCCCAGAAGGCTGGCCGCGCGTTGGCGGGTCATGCGCAGGAGGACCTGCTGGCCCGCTGAGCGGGCGGCCGACGCGACGGAGAAGATGCCGAAATTGCGGTCGCCGACGAAGAGGCACCCCGCGGCGGCCCGGAGGATGATCTCGATGCCCAGGGCCTGCTCGCTCGCGGCGGTGGAGCCCATGGCGCAGTCCAGGGCCGCCCCGGTGCGGGCGCAGAACGTGACGACCACGCGCATCAGGCACCAGTAGCCGCGGCCCCGCTGGTTGCGGTGGGGCGGGAAGTGCTTGGGGATGTCGCCGTGGGGGTGCAGGCGCGTGGTGCTGCCGTCGAGCAGGGCCACGCGCAGGCCATTCCAGAGGGTGGAGGGGTCGAGGCCGCAGATCTTGGAGCCGATGAACCGGAGCGCCTCGAGCACCAACGCCACGGGCAAACGCCCGCGAGCCGTGCTGTAGGAGCAGGTGGATTCGGAGCGCAGGTCCTTGGAAAGGCGCGGGTTGAAGGCGTCGGCGCCGCCGGCGCGGGCGTGGGCGTGGGCGGCGTCGAGGGTGTGGTCGGCGTTGAGGCGTTGGAAGAGCAGGAGCCAGAGGGTGACCGGGGGGGTGAAGAGGCGCTTGTAGAAGGTGTGGCCGGCGAGGGAGGGCAGGAGGAGCAGGGCCTCGAGGGGGAGGAGCTCGGCGAAGAAGGCGAGGAGGCGGGCGGCGTCGGTCAGCGGGGCGGCGGCGGGTTTGGCAGCCTTCTTGGCAGCCGGCTTGACCGCCTTCTTGGCGGGGCGCTTGGCAGGGCGCTTGGCGGTCTTCTTGGCGGTCTTCTTGGCGGGAGGTTTGGCGGGGCGCGAGGTAGGCATATGTGTTGACATGCATACATTGCATGCCATGTTCCGCGGTGTGAAGCCAAAAAACATCCGGTCCGCCGTGGCGGATCGAACCCTGGAGAAACTCACCGGGCTGTGGCCGGCCCTGAAGGGGTCGCTGGCACTGGTGCACAAGCCGTGCGCGCGGCCCGGCTGCCCGGCGTGTGCCCGGGGGGACAAGCACCCCAACCACCTGCTGGCCTTTACCGAAGGGGGCAAACGGCGCTGCATGTACGTGCCGGCCGAGATGGTCCCGGTCCTCGGGCGGGCCTTGGCCAACGGCCGGCGGATCGAGCGCCTGCTCTACGGGATGGGACCGGCATTGCTGCGGGAGCATCGCGCCCGCAATCCCGCGCAAACAGGCCCGGCGGTGCGGGCCAAGCGCAAATCAACGCGCGCCAAATCCTAGTGGCATTGGGCGAGGACGCCCGCGCTACATCAGCGCGCGTCAACGCAGCGGGATCGAGTTCGGGCTCGAGACGAGGGCGCGGCCGTCGGGCGAGACGTAGCGGGCGAGCAGCGTCACGCCCCGCCCGGTGGGACGGTTCGCGCCCCAGCTCAATGCCAACTGGTATCCGGTGCCCAGCGAGGTGTCGGCGGAGAACGGCGCGAGTTCCTTCGGCGCGAACGTCCATACCTTGAGCGGCGCGCGTCCGGCCAATGCCGGCGCTTCGAACGCGCCGTCGAACATCAGGATTTCCAGATGGCCGTCGCGGATCGCCACGCCGTGCGCGCGACCGCCCTCGCTCGCATACACGCGGACGCCCACGCCGTCGGGCCCGGGGCGTCCGTCGAGATCGAGCGCGACCGGGACGCCGAAGAGATGAACCTCGTCGACGATCCCGTTGCCACCGCCGCCGCCTCCACGGGACCGGGGCCGGTCGCTCTTGCCGGCACAACCGGAACCGAGCCCGGCCACCACCACGATGGCCAAGGCCAAGGCGAGCGGCGCGGACTGGAACCGCTTCATGGCGGCGCGGCGCGTCACAGCGAACCTTTGCCGGGCACGACGCGGATCGGCGCGTTGGTCGGATAGATCGGCTCGAGCATCCGGCGCTGGAGTTCGCCACCTTTCATCAGGCCGCGCAGCGTCGGCGAGGAGTTGACCTGGTCGCGGAGGACGCGGTCGGGATCCTGCAGCGGCACCGGCGTCTGCGGGTTCAGGAGCACCTGCGGCGTCAGCAGGATGAGCAGTTCCTTGCGCTCGCGCTGCGTCGACGTGCTGCGGAACAACGCGCCCAGGTACGGAATGTCGCCGAGGACCGGCACCTTCTTCACTCGGATGTCGTCGGTGGTGCCGATGAGTCCGCCGATGATGATCGTCTGCCCGCTCTGCGCGCTGACGGTGGTGTTGGCCTTGCGCTGGTTGATGATCGGGACGGAGGAGGCCTTGTTCACCTGGACCGCGGAGCTGGAGATGGAGGAGTTCGTGGTGCCGATCTCCATCTTCACGAACCCATCGGGGCTGATCTTCGGGGTGACGGTGAGGTTCACGCCGACGTCCTCGTATCGGAACGACGTGGTGAGGTTGTTCTGCGCGTCGAGCCGGCTCTGGTCCACGAGCGGGACTTTCTGGCCGATGTTGATCGTCGCCGGCTTGTTGTCGGCGGTGACGATCTGCGGGCGGCTCAGGACCTCGAGGCGTCCCTGGTCCTTCAATGCGCGGAGAAGGAAGTTGAAGTCGCTGCCGGCGACGGTCGCGTTGTAGCCGCCGAGCGTGGAGAGCGCGTTGGCGACGCCGAAGTCGGTGCCGGTGCCGTAGGTGTTGTTGCCGCTGCGCCCCTTGTAGGTCCACTCGACGCCGAGGTCCGTGTCGTTGTCGAGGGTGACCTCGGCAAGAAGAACCTGGATGAGGACCTGCGGCTGGGCTTGGTCGAGCTCGTCGATGATCGCGCGGATCTGGTCGAAGTAGCGGCGGTTGGCGGAGAGCAACAGCGTGTTGCTGGTCTGCTCGGCGACGACCGCGACCTCCTGGTCGAACATGCGCTGCGCGGCCTGCGCGGCGTCGGCGCCGAGCGCCTGGATCATCTTCTGCCGTTCCTGGTCGAGGAAGAGCCGGATCGCCGCGGCAACCTCGGTGGCCTGCGAATTCTTCAGGCGCACGACCTCGGAATTGCGCTCGTGCGCGACGCTCGAGTCGAGGGTGTCTATGATCTGCGAGACGAGTCCGACATAGTGGTCGGTGCCGCCGACGAGGAGGCTGTTGGTGCGGGGATCGATGGTGACGGTGAGCGCGGCCTGCTCGGCGGTGCCCACGGTGGCGGACGCGAGCGCTTCCTCGGGGCTGGTGCCGTCGCCGGCGGCGCGGACCAGGGTGTATTGGATCGAGCGTTGTCCGCCGACGGCCGCGGTGGGCTGCATGCGGAACAACTGGGTGAGCACCTCGGCCATCTGCCGGGCGTCGCCGTTCTTGAGCGCGAACACCTTGATCTTGGCCTGCTGCGGCGAGCTGGAATCGAGGCGCGTGATGATCTGCTCGAGCAGCCCCATGTAGTCGACGGGACCGGAGACGATGAGCGAGTTCATCCGCGAGTCGGGCGTGATGAGGATCGATTCCTTGAGCGCGGCCGTGACGAGTTCCTGCCCGCCCTCGGTGCGCGTGATGAACTGGAGGACGGATTGCGCGTTCGGGCTGGGGTCGTTGGCCGACGTGACCGGGCGCGAGTTGAGCGAGGTGTTGAGGATGGTCGAGAGCGCCTCGGCCCGCGCGAACTGGAGCGGGAACACCCGGATCTCGCTCACCTTGGCAACCTGGTCGGTGTCGAGTTTGCGGATCAGCTCGCCGATGCGCGCGGCGTCGGTCTCGCCGCAGGAAACGACGATGGCGTTGATGCGTTCGTCGGCGCTGACGTTGATGGGGATGATCTGGTTGGGAAGATTCTCGCGGAACAACGACTGGACGGTCGTCGCGACCCGTCGGGCGTCCGCCTTGGACAGCGGGAAAACGTGGATGGCGATGCCGGTGTCGGTGGGCTCCGAGTCCAGGCGCTCGATGAGCGCGGCGACGCTCCCCATGTCCTCGACGGTGGCGCCGACGAGCAGGGCGTTGACCCATTGGTCGGCGACGATGGTGATCGGGTCGACGGGCTCGCCTTTCACGCGGGGCGGACGATTGGCGAAGATCGGCGTGAGCGTGGCCTGGAGTTTCATCGCGGTGGCCCTCTTGAGCGGGAACACGCGGAAGTTGAGGCGCGTGAACACGCCGTCGCCGTCGAGTTGCGGGAGCAACCGCTCGACGAGGTCGAAGGCCTCCTTGCCGCCGGTCACGAGGATCGTGTTGACCCGGTCGTCGGGAATGACCGTCGCGGGAACGGAACGCTCGTTGGCGTTGACCGCGATGGAATCGGCGGTGCGCTTCGCGTTGAAGAACTGGGTCAGCGTGGTCGCCAACGAACTCGCCCGCGCGTGCTGCAACGCGTACACGCGCACGTCTGCCGTGGCGGCAAGGTCCTTGGTGTCGATGCGGCGGATCACCTCGCGGACGATGGCAAGGTTCTCCGGGCTGGCGCTGACGATGAGCGTGTTGCTGCGTCGATCGACGCTCGTGCTGAGGACGTCCTGGCCCGTGGCGGACTTCCCGGCGGCACCGGGGAGGCGTCCGGGACGATAGAGGCCCTGGTCGACGAGCGACTTGATGATGGTGGACACGCGGGAGGCATCGGCGAACTCAAGCGTGAAGGTCTCGAAGACGCCGTCGGCGACGGCGGGTTCCTGGTCGAGTTGCGCCACGAGTCCCTGGACGAGCTCGAGGTTTTCCTTCGAGGCGGAGACGACGAGGGCGTTGTTGAGGGCGTCGGGCTCGACCTTGATCTGGTCGCTCGGCAACGGCGCCTGCCCGGGCAGGACCTGCGCGCGAAGCCGGGCGGCGAAGATGCCCTCGACCAACGTGGTCACGCGCGCGGAATCGTTGTGCTTCAGCGGGATCACCGTGAGCGTGAGCGCGGGATTGTCCTGCTTGGCGTCGAGTCGCGTGAGGAGGTCGTCGAGCGTGCGGTTGTCGTCCTGGCCTGCGGCGACCAGAAGGGAATTGCTGCGCGAATCGGCGAGGATGACGGGCTTGTTGCGGGTGCTCTCGGCGTTGCGGAGCGCCGCGTAGCGTTGCTCGAAGAGCGTGCCGAGCGTGCCGGCGACGACGCGGGCGTCGGCGTACTTCATCGGGATCAGGCGCACGCGTCCGGCCAGCGCGGGCCCGGCGTTGTCGAGTTGCTTGGCCAGCGACTGCACCATCTCGAACGCCTCGCGTCCGCCGCCCACGAGCAACGAGTTGCTGCGTTGGTCGGGAATGATGACGACCTTCAAAGTGTCGGCCTGTCCCTGGTTGAGCGTCGCGCGCTGGGTGACGCGGGCGTCCATGAGCTTCTGGAGCGTGGGCCCGACGACGCTCGCGTCGGCGTGCTCAAGGGGGACGATGGCGATGTCGCGGAGATCGAACGGCAACTTCTGGTCGAGCTGCTTGAGCAGGGCCTCGATGATCGCGAACGCCTTGCTGTTGCCGGCGACGACGAGCGAGGACGTGCGGGGATCGACGGTGATGATCGGGCGATCCTCGGCGCGGATGTTTGCGGAGCGCGGGCCGGTGTAGAGATCGGTGAGGACCTTCTGGATCGCGGCGGGATCGGAGTGCTCAAGCGGGTAGACGCGGACGGATTCGAGGCCGGACGCGGACGGGATGTCGAGTTGCTCGATGACGTCGGCGATGAGCGGGAGGTTGTCGCTGCGGGCGGCGACGACGAGGACGTTGGATTGGTCGTCGGCCTGGATGGTGAGGGCGGTGCGGGTCTTGGGCGTCTGGTTCTCCTTGGATTTCTGGACGTCCTTGAGCGTGCGGAGACGCGTGACCTGTGTGGAAAGACCCTCGGTGCCGGGAACGGACGGTCCCTCGGTGAACACCGATTGGAGCAGGGGAACGAGGCGCGTGGCGGACGCGTGCTTGAGGCGGAAGAGACGCACGTCGGTGACGGCGCCCTCGAGCTCGCGGTCCATGTCGCGCGCGATGCGGAGCGCGAGTTCGATGCCGTCGGGCTGGCCGCTGAGGATGAGGGTATTGCCGCGGTTGTCGACGGACACGGTGAGCGGGTTGACGAGGGCGCGTCCCTCGCGGGCGGGTTCGCCGCCGGGACCGCCGGGGCCGGCCGCGAACTGCTTGCCCTGGGTGAAGACGGTGGTGATGACCTGCGCGACCGCGGCGGCATCGGCGTGTTCGAGTCGATGGAAGCGGATCGAAACGCCCTCAAGGACGGGGACGGAATCCATGAGGTCCACGACGGCGACGAGCGCGCGGATGTTCTCGGGCGACGACGTGATGACGAGGCGGTTCCCACCGCCGGTGCCGCCGGCGGGGTCGGGGGAAATCTTGATGGGCTTGGCGAGGTCGAGTTCGACGGGCTCGCCGCGGTCGCCCTGGATCCTGAGGCGGCGGACCTGTTCCTGGAGTTCGTGGGCCTCGGGCGTCGCCTCGCCCTGGGCGCCGGGCCGGAGCATGGCCTGGAGGACGGTCGCGAGCTGGGTGGCGTTCGCCTTTTTGAGCGACACGATGCGGACCTCGGCCTCGGCGCTCTCGCTGGGTTTGTCGAGGCCCTCGATCATCTTCTCGATCTGGGTGGCGAGCGTGCCACGGCCGATGACGACGAGTCCGTGCGAACGGCCGTCGACGGCGACGCTGATGGGATCGCCGGGCCGCGTGGCCGCGAGCTGCGTCACCATTTGCTGGACGAGCGGGAGGACCTTGGCGGGCTGCGCGTGCTTGAGCGGGACGACGCGGAACTCGAGTTGCGCGGTCTCGCCGGCCTTGTCGAGTTGCTGGATGAGCGACTCCATCAGGGCGAAATCGGTGGGACGGGCGCGCACGATGACGCTGCGGGTGCGGGGCTCGGCGACGACCGTGATGCGCTGGCGCTGGGAGGCGGCGCTGAGCAACGCGGGGGAGATGGGTTGGCCGGGGATCTGTTGGATGACGGCGGCGTCCTGCTTCAGCAACTCGGTGAGCGTGCGGGCCACGATGAGCGGGTCGGCGTCCTTGATGGCGAAGAGGCGGAACTCCGATTCGTTGCCGTAGAAATTCGACGAGAGCTCGGTGATGAGGCGGTCGACCTGGTCGAGATCGGCCGCGGGACCGGAGAGGACGAGCGCGTTGGCGGGTTTGTCGATGGCGATGACGATCTCGGCCGGGGCGGCGTTGGTGGTGGCGACGGCGGAGGACACCGTGTTGGTCCGCGGGGGAGCGAGCGGGACCTTGTCGGCGACGCGGAGGGGAGTGCCCGAGACCTGCGGGTAGATGTTGCGCAGCATCTCCGCCATCTGGTCGGCGGTCACGCGGTCGAGCGGGCGGAGGCGGACCTGGATGGCGTCGTTGCCGGCGGGTTGGTCGAAGCGCGCGACGAGGTCCTGGATCTGAACGAGGTCGCCCTTGCGCGCGATGATGGTGAGGGAATTCGAGGTGGGATCGGCCTCGATGACGGGGCGATCCCCGCGGGGACGATCCTCGAACAGCGCCTCGAGGCGATTGGCAACGTCGTAGGCCTTGGCCTTGCGGAGCCAGACGAACTGGACGTCGCGGTCGGCGCGGTCGGGCGCCTTGTCGAGCGTCGGGAGGATCTTCTCGACGACGCGGAAATGGGCGGCGGTGGCGGAAATGATGAGGCGGTTCGAACGGTCGTCGATGGAGATCGAGGCGTCGGGAGTGTGGCGCGACTCGGATCCGGCGGCGTCGGCGGCGAGCGAGCGGGTGACGGCGCGGAGGAGTTGGTCGAGGATGGCGGAGACTTCCTTGGCGGTGCCGTTCTCGAGTTTGTAGACGCGGACCTCGATCTCGCCGGAGCCGCCGCCTTCCTGGTCGAGGTCGCGGACCATTTTCATCACGTCCTGCACGGCGTTGGTGGTGCCGCTGATGATGAGGCTGTTGGCGCCGATGACGGCGGAGACGTTGAGGCGACGGCCGGGGAAGGGACCGGCGCGGTTGGTGAGCGTGCGGTTGAGGGCGTCGGCGATGTCCTGCGCGCGGCTTTTGTTGAGCTTCACCGTCTGCACGACGTTCGGTCCCTCGGGGCCGGGTTTGTCGAGGCCGGTGACGAGTTCCTCGATGCGCGGGATCAGCGAGGCGGGCGCCTCGACGACGAGCGAGCGGTCGTTGCCGCCGGGGCTGGCGACGAGGCGGTCGGTGGGTTCGGTGCTGGCGATCTGGCGCGGGAAAACCTGGGCCAGCATCGCCACGAGCGACGAGGCGGACGAGCGTTCGAGGGCGAAGACCTTGGTGGCGCGGCCGGTGTTGTCGCCGCTCTTCTGGAGGATCACGGCGATCTCCTCGAGCGCGACGAGCTGCCGTTCGTTGCCGGCGACGATGAGTTGGTTGCTGGTCGAATCCTCGAGGATGAGGGGCTCGATGGTTCCGAACTCGGGATTGTTGCGGGCCTGGTCCGTGTAGACCTGGCGCAATTTCGGGACGACGTCGGAGGCGCGGCGTTCCTTGAGCGCGAGGACGCGCATGGTCCGGTCGGCGCCGGTCCCGAGCGACGAGTCGAGCTGCTCGATGATGACGGCGGCGGACTGGAGCTCCTTGGCGTCGCCGGTCGCGATCAACGTCCGCGTCTTGGGATCGGTGACGACGCTGATGCGTTTCTGCGCGCGGCCGAGGCCGTCGAAGCGGACGAGCACGGAGCCGAGGATCTCGGCGACCTTCTCGGGATCGGCCGACTTGATCTTGAAGACGCGCGCGGTGGAACTCTGGGCGCCGACCTTGTCGAGTTTGCGGATGAGGTCCTCGACGATGGCGAGCTCGTTGGTGGCCGCGGTGACGATGATGCGGTTCGCGCCGGAGTCGGGAAGGATGAGCGTGTCGGTCGTGGGCGCGCCGGGGCGGGACTTGGCCTGCTCGGTGTAGAGCGTGCGGAGCGTGCCGGACAACTCGGACGCGGTGGCGGTGGTCAACTCGATGATGCGCGTCTCGCGGGCGCCCGCGGTGGATTGCCCGCGGAGTTGCTCGATGATCGACGCGATCTCCGCGAGCTGGTTGGTGCGGGCCGAGACGATGAAGCGGGCGTTCTTGGGATCGGAGATGATCTGCGCGTCGGCGGGATCCGTGTCGGACCGGCCCTTCCAGCGGTCGGTGTAGAGCTGCTGGACGAGCGGCTGGAGGCGGGTGAGTTCGTCGACGGTGCCGACGTCGATCATGCGCGTTTCCCGCGCCGCGCGCGAAACCTGGGCGGACTGGAGCTCCTCGATGATCTGGCCCGCGACCTTCAACTGCGCGTCGTTGCCGGCGAGGATGATCTGGTTGCTTTCCGTCTCGTCGATCATGAGGAGCTCGGACGTGCCGAGTTCGGGCTGTGCCTTGACGCGGTCGGTGTAGATCTGGCGGACGCGCGGCACGAGGACGGTGGCCTTGCCCTGCCGGAGCGTGTGGACCTTCATGTGGCGCTCGGGTTGGTCGCCGAGCGATTGGTCGAGCTGCTCGATGATGAGCGAGACGCCCTGCAATTCCTTCGGGTCGCCGGTGACGATCAGCGTGCGGGTCTTGGCGTCCACGGAAACGGTGGCGCGCGGGCGGACCCGGCCGTTGGCGTCGATGCGCACGAGCGAGGCCGTGAGGATCTCGGCGACCTTGTCGGGATCCGCGGACTTGATCTTGAAGACGCGGGCGGAGGAACTCTGGGCGCTGGTGCGGTCGAGTTTGCGGACGATGCCCTCGACCACGGCGAGCTCGTTGGTGTCGCCGACCAGGATGAGGCGGTTGCCGCCGGTGTCGGGCGTGATGAGCGTGTCGGCGGTGTCGGGCCCGAGGCGTCCCTTGGCTTCCTCGGTGTAGAGCGTGCGGACGGTGGGGGCGAGCTCGATGGCGGTGGCGGTGCTGAGGTCGATGATGCGGGTCTCGCGGACCTGCGCGTGGGGCTTGCCGGTCCCGAGTTGCGAGAGGATCGCCTCGATCTGTTTCAAGTGCTCGGCCTTGCCCGAGATGATCAGGCGGCCGCCCTTGGAGTCGGGGACGATCTGCGCGTCGGCGGGATCGGTGTCCGCGCGATCCTTCCAGCGGTCGGTGTAGAGTTGCTGGACGATCGGAAGGATGCGGGCGACGTCCGAGGCCGTGCCGACGTCGAAGCTCCGGGTCTCTCGCGGCGACTGGGACGGATCGTTGCTCACGCGCAATTGCGCGACGAGCTCGTCGAGGATCTTCAGGTGATCGGGACGCGCGGTGACGAACAGGCGGCCGGTCTTGTTGTCGGTGACGAACTGCGCGTCGGGAGCGCCGAGCTCGGGGTTCGAGGAGACGCGGTCCTTGTAGAGCTGCTGCGCGATGGGCATCACGCGCGTGACCTCGGACAACCGGCCGAGATCGAAGGTGCGGCTCTCCCGCGCCGGGCGCGACTGGCTCGCGAGCGTGTCGGCGATCTGCTTGATGGTGGCGGCCTGGTCCGCGGTGCCGTGGACGAGGATGCGGTTGCCGGTGGCGTCGGCGTAGAGCGTGGCGGGCTTCTGGGTGCGGCCGACGGATTGCTCGGAATAGATCTGCGTGACGCGCGGAAGAATCTCGGTGGCCGTGGAATTCTTGATCTCGACCGGGTGCAACTCGCGCGCGATCTGGTCGGGCGTGGCGTCGAGCGACTGCACGACGGTCTCGACCTGGGCGAGGACGGCGGGCGGGGCGAGGACGAGGAGTCGGTGCGTGGCGGCCTCGGGCGTGATGCTGAGGAGGCCGTTGGTGTTGCGGCCGGGATTCTGCGCGGCGAACACCTTCTGGACCATCGCGGCGAGGGGCTCGGGATCTCCCTTCACCTCGAAGATGCGGAGGATGCGCTCGCGGGCGATGGAACCGCCGCCGGTGTCGCCGTCGAGCTTCTCGATCACCGACTCGGCGTCCTGGAGATCGCTGCGCGTGCCGGAGACGATGAGGGCATTGGATTTGTCGTCGGCGGTGACGGTGACGCGTTTGATGGCCTGTCCACGGGCGTCGTAGCGCACCATGGCCTGGGCGACGATGGGCGCGAGGATGGAGGCGTCGGCGGTGTTGAGCTTGAAGACGCGCGCGCCCGGCGCTTGCTGCGGGGCGTTGTCGAGGCGGTTGACGATGCCGGCGACCTGTTCGATTTCCTCGCGCGCGCCGGTGACGATGAGGCGGTTCGAGGTGAGGTCGGGAACGATGCGGGTGGGCGAGACGTAATCGGCGCCGCGTTGGTCCTTGAGCAAGTCGGCGAAGAGGCTGTTCACCATCGGCGCGAGCGCGGTGGCATCGCCCGATTTCAACTCGAGGATGCGGAGCTCGCGCGGGCCTGAGTCGGCGCGGGTGTCGAGTTGCTGCACGAGTTTCGCGGCGGCATCCACGGAGTCGTGGTCGCCGGTGAGGACGAGGCTGTTGCTGCGGGCATCGACGAGCACGCGGACCTGCTGGGACTGCGCGTTGAGGCTCTTGTCGACGAGTCCGACGATGTCCGCGGCGGACGCGGTGCGGAGGCGAAGGACGCGTGTCTCGTCGTGGGCGCCGGCCTTCCCGGCGGGGTCGAGCTGGCGGACGATGGTCTCGACGCGGGCGATCTCCTTGTCGGGTCCGCTGACCATGATGCGGTTGGCCTTGGGTTCGGCGAGGAGCGTGGCGGCGCCGCCGGCGGGTTCGGGCTGGCCGCGGAGTTGTTCCTGGTAAAGCTGCGTGACGAGCGGGACGAACTCGGCCGCGGTGCGCGAGAAGAGATCGACGCCGCGGAACTGGCGCGGGGCCGCGGTGGCGGCGGAGACGTCGAACTGTTTCACGAGCCCACGGATGCGCTCGAGATCGGTGGCGTCGGCGAGGACGATGAGTTGCTTGCCGGTGGGATCGGGAAGGAGCGAGGGCGCGGACTGGCCGGGCTTGCCGAGTTGTCCCGCGAGCTGCGTGATGAGCGGGATGATCTCCGCGGCGGTCTTGGCCTGGAGCGGGATGACGTTGAGCTCGCGTCCGGACGCCGCGGGCGCGACGTCGACGACGGCGACGACCGCCTCGAGTTCCTTGATCTGCTCGTCGGTGGCGGTGACGAGCAGTCGGTTGTTCGGGGCGTCGGCGACGATGGAAGGTTTGGGCGACGACGAGAACCGGCGGTCGGTGAGCCGCTCGTTGAGGAGGCTCTGGATCCCCGGCAGCGCGGTGTCGGCGCGGCTGTTGCGGAGCGCGACGACCTTGAGGTGGCGGGACTGGACCTGGAGTTGGTCGGCGCGGAGTTGGCGGACGAGATCCTCGATGCGCGCGACGTGCTCGGCGCTGGCGGTGACGATCAGGCGGCCCGACTCGAGGTCGGGAACGATCTTCGCGTGGGCCACGGTGCCGGACGTGCCGTCGGACGTCTGGTTTTTGTAGAGTTGCTCGACGAGGGGCTGGATGCGCCGGGCTTCCTCGGTCGAGCCGACGTCGATGAACTTCGTCTGGAGCTGGACGGGCTGCGTCGTGCCGGTGTCGAGCTGCGAGACGATGTCGCTCGCGGTCTGGAGGTCGGCGGGCGTGCCCGTGACGACGACGCTCTGGCTGCCGGCGTCGAAGCCGATGCTCGCGGTCGTGCCGGCCTGGCCGTCCTTGCCTCGGCGGGTGAGCGCCTGGCGCACGATGGCCGCGACGTTGGTGGCGTCGGTGGCGCGCGGGCGGAAAATCCGCGTCATCAAAATCGACTGCGAGCGCGTGGGAACCACGGAGCCATCGATCGGATGCGGGTTCGCGCCCTGGATTCCCTTGTCGATGCGCTGGACGAGCTGGTCGATCTGCTCGAGTTGGCCGGGGATTGGGGCGGCGACGATGATGCGGTTCTGGGGTGCGTCGGCGATGACGCGGGCCTTGGTGGCGGCCGCGGCGGCGGTCTCGTTGGGCGCGGCGACGCCGGGGATGGCCTGGCGGATGAGATTCGCGAGCTCCTCGGCCTTGATCGATTGCGGGTAATAGATCCGGACGTCTCCGCCGCCGCCTTCCTTCTGCTCGAACTTGTTCACGAGCTCGTCGGCAAGCGCGAGCCGATCGGGCGGTCCGAACAGAAGCAACGTGCGCGAGGCGTCGTCGTAGACGGACGTGATGTAGTCGTTCGGATCGGGCGGAAGGACCTCGAGTGCCTTGGTGCTGGCGTTGAGTTGCGTGCGCTTCGGCGCGGTGGCGAGGCCGAAGGTTCGGTTGAGAAGGTCGGAGACGATCGCGCCGGACGCGTGGACGAGCGTGTACGTCTTCATCTGGCGGTCCGCGGTCTGGGCGGTGCCGATGGTGGAGAGAAGCGTGCGGACGCGCTGGATGTTGGAGAGGCGGTCGGTGATGACGAGGCCGCGCCCGCGTCCGAGCGGGACGACGGAACCGGCGGTCGAGAGCATCGGCGCGACGGAATCGGCGACTTCCTTGGCGTCGAGATTGGCGACGTCGAGGACGACGGTGACGACCTCGCCGGGGCGGGCGTCGCCGGTGTTGTCGGTGCCGCGGAGAATCCGGAGCGGGGCGGAAGGCAATTCCTTGAAGGGAACGAGGCGGAGGTTGTTGCCGTCCTCGACGAGCGCGACGCCTTTCGTGGCGAGCATCTGGTTCAGCGTGTCGAGCGCCTCGTTGTAGTTGTACGAGTTGGGATCGTCGTAGGTCAGCGACCCGGTGACGTTCGTGCTGGCGATGAGCGCCTTGCCGGACATCTGGGCGAAGCGCTCGACGACGTCGGAATACGGGATGCCGTCGAACTGGAAGCGGATGGCGCGCGCCGGAACGGGCGCGGCGGTGGCCGCGGCGTTGGTGCGGGCCGCGGTGCCGGCGACGACGATCTCGGGTTTGGCGGCGTTGGTGGGCGGCGCGGCCTGCCGCGCGTGGGCGGCGGCGGCAGCGGCAAGAACGGCGCCTGCGAAGGCCAGTCGGAGCGTTTTCATGGGTACGAAAAGGGAAAGGGAAGGAGTGGGATCAGGGCTTGGCAGGCAGGCCGGGCGGAAGCTCGGCGGCCGCGAGTTTGCGTTTGTCGGCGAGGGTGCGGCCGCGTTCGACCGCCCAGTAATCGGCGCCGATCCGGAGGATCACGCGGCTCGAGGACTGGAGCAGGGAATTGTCGGCGCGCGGCATCGGGCGGTAGTCGACGAGCGCGATGGTGCCACCGGCGAGTTCGTCGCCGGGGCGGAAGCGCATGGTTTTCTGCGCGGCGAGATCGCGGATGTGGATCTCGGGTTGGCCGTCCCACTCGGAGAGCGAGACGACGCGGAAATTCTCGGGGCCGGGCGGGACGCCGGGTTTGGAATAGGGCGGCGTGGGTTGGCCGGGTTGCGGCGGGGGCGGCGGACGGCGCACGTAGGGACGGAAGAGATCGCGGGAGACGATCGAGTTGAGCAGATGGCGTTCGGGATCCTCGAGGGTGGCCTTGGCGACGAGGTTGGTGCGCTGGACCTCGGGCGCGGGATCGACGACGAGCGTGAGGTAGCTGAAGCGGACGCGGACCGTGCCGGGCGCCTCGCCGGCGCCGATGGAAAGGTTCTCGGTGCGGTGCACCCACGGCGTGCGGTCGAGCAGGTAGAGCAGGTTGACGACGTTGGTAAGCGGGCCGTCGCCCTGGACGTTCCAGCCGATTTCCTTCGCGCCCTTCACCGTGCTGCGGCTGACGGGCAGGCGGGTGAACTCCGTCTCGCGGAGTCCCGACGCCAGGATCCGCCGCGTCAGCATCTCGCCGGAACGCGCGCCCGCCTCGTCCACCGTGTCGGCGAAGGTGCGGAGGGAAATGTCCTTGAGATGTTCCTCGGCGGAGAAATACGCGCGGCGTTGCGCCTGGATCTTGCCGAGTTTCTCGCGGGCGACGGCGATGCGTTTGTCGAGCTCGCGGAGCGGAATGTTGACGACGGCGCGGATTACGAAACCGATCGCGACGACTCCGACCACGCCGCCGATGATCCCGGCGAGGAGTTTCTCGCGGGCGTTCATACGCCGGCCTTCCGGTAGGCGCCCGGCTCGAGCGACATGTCGTCGATCGGGCGCGGCGGCGGTTTCACCTTGTGGAGATCGATGCGGAGTTTGTCGGGGACGCCGAGCTCGACGGTGGAGCGGAACTCGTAGCCGAAGCGGTCGGCACCGGGGGTGATGGCGAGGGGTTTTACGTCGTAGCCGGCGGCGCGGAGTTGTTTCTCGAGCCGGGCGAGCGTCTCGCCGCTGCGGGCCTGGACGTCGAGGCGGATGCCGCCGTTGCCGCCGATCGCGATGGATTTCAGGTAGATCTCCTCGCTGGGCGGCAACACCGACGCGAGGTAGGCGACGTGTTCCAACCAATCCCTCTCGGCCTTGATCCACGCGTCCACCGACGCCGTCTGCTGGGTGAGCTTGCGGTAGGTGGGCACCTTCTTCTCGCCGTCGGCGAGTTCGGCGAGGGTGGAATTGAGCAATGCGGTGCGGCGTTGGACGAGGGTGGTGCGGAGTCCGAAGACGGCGATGCCGACCACGACCGCGACCGCCGCGCCGGCCAGGATGCGGATGCGCCCGAGATCCCGCGGCACGGGCGGGCGTTTCGGCGCGAGGAAATCGATGGGCAACCCCGCGGGATCGACGGCGGCGATCGCCAGGCCGAGCGCGCCCAACGCGCCCAGCGCGGCGGCGGCGGATTCGGCGGGCAACCCGAACGCGACGACGGGATCGGCGACGGCGCATTCGATCCCGAGCCGCGAGGTCAGCGCCTCGGCGAATTCCTTCTCGGTGCCGGTGGTGCCGGCGACGAGCACGCGTCCGAGCGTCGGGTGCGTGGCGTTCCCGGCATAGCCGTGGATGCTGCGGACGACCTCGATGACGGCCGCGGTGGTCGGCGAGGTTTCGTCGCCGGTGGATTTGAGGACGGTGCCGCGGCTGAAAAGCAGCGCGCCGGCCGCGACCACCTCGATGCCGACGTCGTCGGGCCGCAGCGTGACGAGCGCGCAGGCGGACGCCCCGTCGACGGCGTTGAGCGCGGCAATCGAGCGGGCGTTGCCGGCGGGAAGGAGACCGAGCGCGGCAAGGCGGACACCGGCGGCGTCCGCGAGCCTCGAGTGGAACGCGACCTCGTCGGCCTTCACGGCGGCGACGAGGACATCGAGGCGCGGCCGGAGGGTCTCGGCCGCGGGCGCGCCGTTTTCCGCGGGTGGCGCGGAGGGCGCGGGAAGTTCCCGGCAGACCTGGAAATCGACGACCGCTTCCTCGGTGCGGAAGGGAAGGTCCTTCGAGGCCTGGAAATGCACGAGCGACGCGAGTTCGCCGGCGCCGCCACCGGACGGCAGGATGAAATTCCGGAGCACGACCCGCGCGCGCGCCACGCCCATGACGACCGTCCCGGGCTTCCATCGCAACGACTCCAGCGCGCGCCCGACGGCCTTGCCGATCACCGTCGGGTCGGAGCGGTCGGCGTCGGCGGGAAACTCCAGCGGCGCTGACGCGACGCGCGCGATGCGTCCGCCGGGACCGGCCTGCGCCGCGCGCAGCGTCGTGCCGTCGACCTCGAGCGCGGTGGCCTGCGTCGGGACGCGCGGCTTGCGCTCGCGTGCGAACGGCAGGCGCGAGGCCAGTGCCTTCAATTGGACCGATCGGTCAGCCATGGGGAAATCTTCCGGGAGTGTTGCCGCCGGGCCGCGTGAACGCAGCCTCGCCGTCCGTCTTTTTCGTGTCGCCGCCGGGCTTGAACGGGAGCCCGAGGCGCGTGATGTCGTGCAGTTCCACGATCCGTGGTTCGGGTCCCGCGACGTCGACCGAAACCGACAGCACGCGGAACCGTCCCGACGGCACGCCGTAGCCGAGCACCTGGAAACGAAATTGCGAACCGCGCGTGGTGAGGAACGGCGCGATGGCCTTGAACAGCGGTGCCTCGACGAGCCCTTCCTGGTGGATCCACGCGACGGTCGCGCGGCGTTCCATCGAGATCCCGCTGCGTGCCGACACGATCGATTCCGCGAGGGCGAGGTCCACGCCGGGCAGCGTCGCCAGCACGGTCGCTCCCGCGGTGTTCAGATTGATGCGTCCCTCGTGGCGGCCGGTCGCGTCCGTCGTGCACAGGTCAAGGACCAGCGCGAGGTTCTCCTTCGTGATGCCCGACGCGATGTCGACCTCCGTGCCGCTCGCGTCCTTCCCGCGGATCGTGGCATCGAGCGTTTCGGCGGGGTGCGGGATCGTGCCGTTCGCGGCGCGCACGGCGGCAAGGTAGTTGGTGAGGGCGGGCGGAAGTTCCGCGGGAAGCGTCGCGGCGGGATCGTTCAGGTTGATCCGGCCCTTGCCCGACGACGAGCGGTCGGTGTCGTACGACGCGACCGTCAGGTATTGCTCCATCCCGTGGTCGAGTCGCCCGTCCTTGTTGTCGGGCGGGAACGTCTCGTCGCCGTCGTCCTCGTTCGCGTCGAGGCGGCCGTTGCGGTTCGCGTCCTCGCCGTGGAGCAGGAACCAGGAGAAACCGGGAACGGCGGCGAGTTCGTCGAGCGACGCGATCGGCCCGTGGCGCGCGATGGATGCGAACGGATCCGAAGCCGCGACGGGAGTCTCGCCCGGTGGCGCGGTGGGATCGGGATCGGGCGGAAGCTCGGGGGCCGCGACGGAATTGGTGCCGGGCTTCGGGATCGGAAGGCCGACGTACTGCCTCAACGCGCGGGCCATCGGCACGGTCAATCGCGGGATGCGTTCGAAATCGCAGCCGCCGGGATGGTTGACGTTCACGCGCGACGCCTCGTCGACCAACCCGTTGCGGAGCTCGACGGTGTCGTCGCTGCCGCCCGGCGAATAGACGGTGAAGAACCATTTGTCCGCGCCGTCGTCGTAGACCGGGCGATCGCGGAACACCGAGGGGTTGTCCTGCCAATCGGTCGATCCGGGCTGCGCGCCGGCGGCGACCCGCAGCGCCTCGCGCACGCCGCTGATCGCGGCCGACCAGGCCTGTTCGGAGCCGAGTCCCGCGCCGACCGCGGTTTCCTCCGAGCCCGATCGATACATCAGGCTCAGCGTCACCATCGACAGCAACAACACGAACACGAGCACGGCGAGGAGGACGAATCCCCCGCGGTCGGCGCGCGGTTCGCGGTGTGTTTGGAGTCCGGCGTTCATCGCGGTTTCAAGGCGCGGCCGGATCGGAAAAGGCGTCGTCGGACGCGTGTTTGGCGACGACTCCGGCGGGGATGAACACCACGCGCCGGAAAAGAACGATCCCGGAATCGCCGGCCGACGGCGACGTGCCGCCCGTGTCGGCCACCGGTTCGGTCGGCGACGATTCGTCGGCCACGGCGAACGCGGTGGTCTCGTCGGGATCGGGCCCGAGGACGATCTCGACGCCGGTCGGCGGGGCGCCGTTGGTCCAGAAGGAAGTCCACGCGGCGCCGTTCCAGTAGCGGAAGCGCATGCGGCGGATGTCCTCGGTGAGGAGCGGTCCGGAGGGGACCGGGGCGGCCGAGGCGAGGGCGTTGGTGCCGGCGGGAAGCGTCTCGAGGAAATTCGTACGGGGCCGCGCCGGCGCGCCCAACGCCTGTTCGCGGCGATCGATGCCGACGACCGATTGGTTGGTCCCGTCGGCGGATTTCACCGTGACGTACGAGATGCGCACGAGGCCCGGGCCGGCGGATCCGGCCTCGGATTGCCCGGTGCGGACGAGCGACAGGGAATCGGGCCCGCCGATGAATCCGCCGCCGTCGTTCGGGAGGACCACGGTTTCGCGGAGATCGCCGGCGAGGCGTTCCATGACGAGCCGGATGGCGGTGTTGCGTTCGGATTCGCGGAGGATCTGCGCGCGGAGTTCGGTGGCCTGCCGGTAGAAGAGCAACGCGACGATGAGCAACCCGGTGGCGATCGCGAGCGCGAGGACGACCTCGATCAACGTGAACGCGCGGGCGCGGGCGCGCGGGTCGGAAACGAGGATGGCGGGGCGCGCGTTCACGACGATGACGGGCGGCCCGACGGCGCGTTGGTACCGCGAGCGGTGTCGAGGCGAAGCACCTCGGCAAGCCGGCGGACGATGGGTTCGGATTGGTGGCGGACGACGACCTCGGCGCGGACGAGGCCGGTGGTGGTGCCTTCGGCGGAATCGGTGGGAGTCAACTCGACCTCGCAGGACCATTCCTGGAACGGAGGGTCGAGCGGGCGTCGCGAGGCCGAGGCGAGGGGGCGCGCGCCGATCTGGAGTTCGGCGAGGACGCTGGCGGCGTGGTTGAGCGCCTGCGTCGCGAGTTGCTGGCGCCGGAGGCTCTCGAGGGAGGCGTTGAGCGCGGTGGTGGCGACTGCGGCGGCGGCAACGAAAAGACCGAGGGCCAGAAGGACCTCGAGGAGGACGGCAGCCTCCCGGCGGTCCCGGCCTTGCCGGCTCTTCCACCAGTGGACTGACGCGAGCCGGGTCATTTGCTCGGGGGGCCCGTCACCGGATCCACCGGTTCGGGCGGCGTGGATTCGACGGTCGGCGTAGGTTCGTCGCCCGGCGAAATCACGCGGCGCTGCAACATCCCGGTCATGCCCGTCAGCCGGACCACCATTCGCCGCGGATCTTCGTCGTCGCGCGCGACCAGGACGACCTCGGCATTGTCGCTCGAGCCGTCCGGATAAAACATCACCGGCGCCGGGCCGTTCCCGTTTTCCGCGGTGTCTTCGAAGGCCGTCGACTCGGGCAGGCCCTGGGCAAGGGCCGGCGAATTCGTTGCCGCGTCTGCGGGCAAGACGCGCACGAGCTCGTTGATCTGGCCGACGAGCGGCGACGCGGAGAAGACGGTTTCGAATTTGCCCGGCGCACCGAGCGGGTCGGGTTCCCAATGCAGCGCGACGCCGCCGGCACCGTTCGTTCCCGCGGACGGGGCGCTCGTCGAGGTCGAGGCGGCGGCCACCGCGACGGTGCCGGTGGACATCGACGCGGACGTCTCGGCATTGCCGGCAAGGACGACGCGCACGGGACGGCCGGTGCTGGCGGCCTCGGCGCGGGCGAAGCGGAACAACGCCTCGAGTTGGGTCGCGCCCTCGTCGAGCTGCGACCCCTTGGTCATCGAATCGAACCCAAGGATCACCGCGCCCGCCAACAACACGAGGATCGCCACGACG